>JABMDG010000056.1:20785-35127 GCA_015904045.1 Nitrospira sp. | reverse complement strand
GATACCCCGCCGACGCCTTCGACGACCATATAGTCATACCGGTCGGAGAGCAGGCGATAGATCTTTCTGATGACCTCCGGATTGATCGCCTGGCGTTCGGCCTGCGCGGCAGCCAGCGGTGCCACCGGCAAGGCGAACGGGTAGGGGCAGATTGCCCCAAGCTGGTCTTCACCGTCGATGATCGCGCGAAGTCTTGCGGCATCAGATTGGCCGGTTTTGGAAGGAGAGACGCCGGTTTCGACGGGCTTCATCACACCCACCTCGCGGCCTTGTTTCTTCAATGCCAAGGCGACGGCAGCGGCGACCAATGTTTTGCCGACGCCGGTATCGGTGCCGGTTATGAAGATGCCGTGGCTCATAGAAAGATAAGAGCTGATAGCTGATGGTTGATAGCAGATGGTTGATGGTCTGACAAGAACCAACAAGCGATAGCCTGAGAAAAAGAATGTTTCATGTCAGCATTTAATTGCTTGTACCCTTTGCCATTCGCCATCAGCCATATGCTCTTGTTAGAGGTTCCGGCTGTCGCAGTTCCAGACTTGCCCTGAGATAGCGGTGAGCTGCGTCAGATGCACGACGGTCTGCGCTGATTCGTCCAGCGAAGGGGGCCGGCGCAACGCATGGTCGAGCCATCCGCTGCCTTCAGGAAAGATGCCTTCAGTCAGGTTTGTTTTCTGCCATCCGGGCAGCAGGAGATTCACCCGGATGTTGTAGTGGCCCCACTCCAGCGCCGCAGTCTTAACCAATCCGATCAATCCGGCCTTGGATGTCGCATAGGCTGCCTGGCCGGTGACGCCATGAAATCCCGTGTGAGAACCGATGACCACGATGGACCCGCCTCGATGTGCGCTCAGCACCGGCCCCATGGCCCGGAGGCAGTGAAACGTTCCCGTCAGGTTCGTCGCCATCACGTCCTCCCAGACTCGTTCCCGATGACGCACCAACAAACCGCTCGACCCGATTCCCGCGTTGCAGACCAACGCCGATGGATTCGATACACGGCAGCGCCAGGCATCGACCATCCGCTGCACCGACTCGGACTCGCGGATGTCTGCTTGATAGAGATCTCCCGAGCCGCCTGCCGCGAGGACTTTCCGGAGTGTCGTGTCTGCGGCGCGTTTATTCTGACCATAGTGGACGCCGACATACCATCCGATCCTGCCGAACGCACAGCTGATGGCCCGGCCGATGCCGCCGGATGCGCCGGTGATCAAGACGGCCGGACTGGTGTTGGATCGATCAGGCCTACTCGTAGCAGTCTCTGTCTTCGAGGCTGAGCGTGTCATGCGAGTCTGGATTATGAGAGGACCTACGTGCGAAGGCAAGGGCATCGCGTGGCGGGGAGCGTATGGCGAATGGCTTATGGCACGAAAAGGCTGGGAGCTTATGGCTGATAGCCTGTGGTACGGGATAGAACAATGAGCCGTCGATGTATGACATTCCGGTTTGCTCTCGTGCCATAGACCATACGCTACAAGCGCTTTCCCATTCGATCACGTGCTATACGCCATCAGCTATCAGCTCTTTTCCACAACGAGGTATGCTTCACGAGGCATGTGCCTCGGGCTGGTTTCGTCACGTATTCCAGGAGGGAACAGCCCATTGCTTGCTGCTCTCAAGATTCCTATGGTACGGTCTGTTGTCCATCTGCGCATCGAATGAGGGAACGATATGATGTTGGAACAAAGACTGATACGGCTGGTGCTTTTCGCGGGAGTGGCGGGCCTTCTGCTTGGGATGGGGCTCCATCCCGCGCTCCTCGGTGCCGAAGAGCCGGTTACGATTTCCCAATCCGCCGACTACTTTCCTGATTCCATCGGGAGCCGCTGGACCTATAAAGGACAGATCACCGAGGGCCCCCTTCAGACCGTCGAGAACAAATTCTTTACCAATGTTTCGAAGGTGACAGGAACAAAGACGATCAAGGGCGTGTCGGTCACCGTGTTTCATGATACCACTCCCGTCAATCATGGCCCCTCGGAGAGTTATTACCGGCGAGATGTTGTCGGCATTATTGCACTGAGCGATCTTGTGGCGGTGTTTCGCGCCCTGGCATGACGTATGAGCGGAGCGGGTTGTGATAAGCATCAGCTGGCCGGACTTGACGATCGGGTGAGGGGATTCAGCCGGCCGGTCGAGTTCGAACGGGCGGGGGAGAGCTACCGGGCGGTGCTGCGATATGAAACGGTCCGTGTGGCGACAGAGCTGTTCCAGACCCAGGATGCCGCATTGCTGGCCATGATCCAGATCTTGCAGAGCCGGGGCTATCGGCAACTCAAAACGCAGAAGAGCTTCAGCAACGGTGTGTATCTTGGCTCGCAGGAACTCTGGGTAGAGTATCCTGATCCACCGGAAGCCGAGCCGGAGCGAGCCGGCTTCTTGGCAAGGCTGTTGAGCTGGTGCCGTCAGGGCTCGCACAGGAACAGCCCCTCATGAGCTTTATCCCTCTTGATCATCTTCGACCCTCTTCATCTCCCATCGGCCGTCCGCGCCTCCCATCCTGGTTCAAAGTTGAGGCCAAGACCGGTCCGGACTATCTGGATATCAAACAGACGATGGAACGGCTCAATCTGCATACCATCTGCGAAGAAGCGCGTTGTCCGAATCGCTGGGAATGTTGGAATGCCCGTACCGCCACGTTTTTGATCTTGGGCGATATCTGCACCAGACGGTGCCATTATTGCTCGGTGGAAACGGGCCGCCCGCTCGCGGTGGATGATGAAGAGCCCCGGCGTGTGGCAGAGGCCGTACAGGCCCTGGGGTTGCGCCATGCCGTCATCACGTCGGTGAATCGGGATGAGCTGGCCGACGGCGGGGCGGCCGTGTTTGCCGAGACGATCCGGCAGACGAGACGGCTCAGTCCAAACTGCACGATTGAAGTCTTGATACCTGATTTTGAAGGCAGCGAGGACGCGCTGGCGGTGGTGTGCGCGGAGAAACCCGAGATACTCAATCACAACATCGAAACCGTCCGGCGGTTGTTCCCGTCGATCAGGCCGCAGGGAAAGTATCAACGGTCGATCGAATTGCTCGGTCAGGCCAAGCAATGCGGTATGACGACTAAATCAGGATTGATCCTGGGCATGGGAGAGACACTGGATGAAGCGCGGGAAGTCATGCGCGACTTGCGGACCGTCAAGTGCGACATCATCACGATCGGTCAGTATCTTCAGCCGACAAGGGAGCATCTGCCCGTCGCGCGATTCTATGATCCGGTTGAGTTTGCTACGCTCAAAGATGAAGGCTTCGTGATGGGCTTTACCCATGTCGAATCAGGTCCATTGGTCCGCAGCTCCTATCACGCTGAACAGCAGGTCGGTTCTGAACCGTAGAGCAGGATGATGAAGCACAATGTCGTCATCGTCAGCGCCCACCCGGATGATATGGAAATCGGGATGGGTGGCACCGTAGCCAAACTGGTCGAGTCTCAGAAAATGATTACCTCAGTCGTCATCACGAACGGAGGCCGGGCGTCGAATCCGTTTGGTTGGACCGAACAACGGATGGCGGAGACAAGACGGGAAGAGACGCTCCGTGCCGCCAAGGTGTTGGGGGTGAAGGAAGTCATATTTCTCGACCAGCCGGATGCTGTGGAGGAGATCAACGTTCGCGTTGTGAAACAGCAACTGGTCGAGCTGCTCAGCCGTGTGCAGCCGGCGGAGGTCTATACATTGGATGAGGAACTCGACCGGCATCCGGCGCATCGGCTGGCCGGCAAGTTGGCGAGGGAATGTGTCATTGAATCGGGCATGATCCCCACCGCCGGCCTCTGGGCCTATGAAATCTGGGGGCCTCTTGCGACCTGGAACCGGCTGGAATATATCGACGGCTCTGTGGCGAAAAAGATGCTGGCGATCGCCGAGCACCGCAGCCAGGTGGCGACGATTCCCTATGGAGAAGGCGTGCTGGGATTGAACCGCTGGCGCGCCGTGTTCGCCGACCCCAAAGTCAGCGCTCCCGCCGGTGCCTATGCGGAAGTCTTCCGCCAGATTGCGATCTCACCTCGTTCGAACTGAGCGGCACTTTTGTGCGCAGACAGTAATTGTCATATCGGCAAGATTTTGCTTCAAGATTGGTACAGCGCGCAGGGAACATTGACAACCCACGGACCTGTGGCTAGAGTTAGTGACAGTTTCGAGCATGCCCAGGTTTCGCGGAGGTACGCATGCCATCTCATGTCGAGGAGATTGAAGCGAAAATTCGAACGCTGAGTCCTGCAGACAAGGCAGAGCTGTTGCGTTCACTGATCGGCGAACTTGATGGCCCTGCCGATGTCGATGTCGAACGGATGTGGTTAGAAGAGGCCCAGCGTCGATACCGCGAGATTGAAGAGGGGACAGTGAGACCGATTCGCCGATCTGCAAACTCAGCACGGCTTCCCGTAACCGTGTGACAAACTGATCGAAGACCGCGCGATGGACGATCACTCGCGAGCAGGCGGAGCATTTTTGGCCCGCGTAGCTTGTGAACGACATCACGACGCCGGCGATCGCTTCATCGAGATCCGCCGTCTCATCAACAATGATGGCGTTTTTTCCGCCCATTTCGGCGATTACCCGCTTGACCATCGGTTGGCCGGGATGCACGCGGGCGGCGTCGGCCAGAATGCGGAGTCCCGCAGCTTTCGATCCCGTGAAGGCGATCGTCGCAATCTGTGGATGGGCAACGAGGGCCTGGCCGATCTCCGGTCCGCCTGGCAGACATGTCACCACACCGGGTGGGACGCCGGCGGACAACAGAATCTCCGTGAGCAATTGTCCCAGACGAGGAGATCGTTCCGACGGCTTGAACAGGACGCAGTTGCCTGTCACCAAGGCGGCTGAAACCATACCGGTGGGGATCGCGAGGGGAAAGTTCCAAGGAGCGATGACGGTTGCGATGCCGCGAGGGCCGTACACGCGATGGTTTCTCTCTCCGGGCCTGTCACCCAGCCGCCCCGGCTTCGATAGCCGGCGCATGTCATCCGCATAGTAATGCAGAAAGTCGATGGCTTCGGCCACGTCGGCGTCAGCCTCACGCCGGGGTTTGCCTACTTCAAAGACTTCCCAGGCGGCGAGTTCGTAGCGGCGGCGGCGCATGTCTGAGGCAACTCGGTCCAGAATCGCCGCGCGTTCTTCGGCGGATACCCGGTGCCAGCTCTCGAATCCGGCTAGCGCGAGTTCGACCGCTCCATCGACATCAGCGACAGCAGCGCTTCGTACCGACGCCACTGACTCCTCCGGGCGGAACGGGTTGTGCGATGTCAGCCAGGGGCCGGTGAGCACGGGTGCCGAAGCCGCCGTTTCCCACTGCTGCCCCAACCGGGCTCGAACGGATGCAAGTGCTTTCTCCATCGCCCGACGGATCGGTTCTTGGGAAAAATCGCTGTGCGGTTCGTTTGAAAATACCTGACGGGTGCTCGTCGTGACGTGGTGGATGTGGGTGGATGTGACCGGCGGAGCAAGAAGCTGTGCCAGGGGTTGAGACTCGACGTACTCCTTTCGGAGAAAGGATTCGTTCGACGTGTTTTCGAGGAGACGCCGCACCAAATAGGCCATGCCAGGCAACAGTGCTCCGACTGGAGTATAGAGCCGGACTCTGCGGCCGAGTTTCACCATGGCTTGCTGAAAGGGTTCGGCCATGCCGTAGATCATTTGATATTCCCGCGCATTCGGAGGCAATCCACGAGCGTCAGCCACGGCCTCGATTACGGCAAGAGTTCTCAAATTATGTGTCCCGAAGGCGGGACGAATGACATCGGCGTGGTCAAAGAGCACTTGGATCAATCGTTCGTAGTTGGTGTCCGTCTCGGCTTTCTGCTCAAACAGCGGCACTGGCCACCCGGCTTGCCGATATCGGACTGTGTCCGCATCCCAATAGGCGCCCTTGACCAACCGAACGGTGATCGGCGCCTCTCTTGTTCGTGCCCAGGCGATCAGCCTTCCAATGTCTTGCTCCGTTTCCCGATGATAGGCTTGGAGGGCGAGGCCAGCATAGGGATAGCCTTGATAGAGCGGTTCGGCAAAGAGCCGCGTGAAGATCTCCAGCATCAAAGGCTTCAATTCCGCCTGTTCCATGTCGAAGATTAATCCCGCGCGCAGGGCCATTGCCTGATCTACCAACGGACGGAGACGGGATGCCACTGACTGATAACTTCCTTCGGGATCGATCGGGTCCAGCTGCGATGAAAGGGCGGAGATCTTGAGCGACAACTGCACGCGCGGCAGCGGTCCCAGCGGATCGTGTTCGAGCAACGAGACGGAGGGCCAGGTATCTGCGGCGCGAGTCAAATTCCTCAACGCGTTCAGGCAATAGTCGCGATAGCGGTCAGCCTCCTGTTCGCTGATCGTGGCTTCTCCTAAAAAATCGACGGACCAGGCGCGCCCGTCCTTCCAGAGGTTGGCCAGGACCGGCAGCGCCTCATGGGCCGAGGCTCCGGCGATGAAGGTCCTGGCCATCTGCTCAACCTGGTTTCTGATCGACTTGCCGGTCAATCGTGCGCCCAGACCTGTGGCGGCCATCGCCCTCAAGCCCCACTGGAGCCCGAATAGCTCGCTGCTCAATCCGCCGAAATACTCTTCGGCCAGCGAGACGACCCGCTCATCGTCGGTGATAACGGGCAGGACGTCGATGAAACGAAACAGCTGCGCCTTGAAGGCGTCGTCCTTCATCGCCAGATTGATTGCCGATTGGGACCACCAGCGTCCCTCGAAAATCGTCGGGGAATGGCCGGCGGAGAGTTGCGCGAGATATTCGCCGATGCGAAGAACGGCCGGTTCGAGCGAGGCAGGCGAAATCGTCATGGGCGCTCCTAGGAAGAAGCCTTATCTTGAGATGAATTCAGTATACATGGAGAGCGGCCATCGGTCATCGATTACAGTTTGGAGTGTGGCGTCGCTCGTATCGCGTGAACCGTGGTCGACTTCGCAACGACCTTCACGAACCATGCGGCTCAGGATGTCCCGGTCGGGCCATCGTCAGCCTGGTCCGACCGACCCATTTCCTTTCCCTTCCTGCATCGCTTATGATGACGCAGTCGATAACACAAGAGTGTCACGGCCGGATGCGTGACGCGGGAGCGAGGGAGGAGTAGGTCATGGCAGATGAACATGCCCACGGGGGACAATCGCCGCAAGGGACAGCCAATTTTATTCCGGGCGTCAAGCATGTAATCGCGGTCAGTAGCGGCAAAGGTGGTGTCGGCAAATCGACTGTCGCTGCGAATCTCGCCTGCGCGCTCGCGCTGGCCGGCGCGAAAGTCGGGCTCCTGGATGCCGATTTGTATGGGCCCAATATTCCGATGATGATGGGGAGCACCAAGGGGCCGGAACAGCAAGATGGAAAGATTCTCCCGGTGGAAAACTACGGGGTGAAACTCATCTCTATGGCCTTTCTGGTGCCGGAAGACACGCCCCTCGTCTGGCGCGGTCCGATGGTGCATCAGTATCTTCAGGCATTTTTCCGCGACGTGCTCTGGGGTGAGCTGGATTATCTGTTGATCGATTTGCCTCCCGGCACCGGCGATGTGCAACTGTCCTTGTCCCAAATGGTACCGCTGGCCGGTGCGATTACCGTCACGACACCCCAAGAAGTCGCGCTCTACGATGTGCGCAAGGGCATGGCTATGTTCCAGAAGGTGAATGTGCCGCTGCTGGGCATCATCGAAAATATGAGCTATTTTGTCTGCGGTCACTGCGGCGAGCGAACAGAGATTTTTTCGCATGGCGGCGGCGAACGGGCGGCCGAGAAGGTCGGCGTGCCCTTTCTGGGGCGTATTCCGATCGATCCGGCCATCAGGGACGGAGGAGACAGCGGGCATCCGATCGTCGTGGCCGACCCGGCGTCGCCGCAGGCGGCGGCATTCCGAGAGATTGCCAAGAAGGTCATGGACGCGCTGAGCGGAACTGAGAAAAGCGGCCCATCTATCGACAGTTTGCTGAAGAAGATCAAGCAACCTTTTGCAGGTAACTGATTGCGTGAACGGAGGCGGTGATGGCGCAGTATGTACGAGTGGCGGGAACGGGTGATGTGCCGCCTGGCCACGGTCTCGAGGCCGAGATCAATGGAAAGACATTGGCTGTGTTTAACGTGGGTGGCACGTTCCATGTGATCGACAACACGTGTGTCCATCGCGGCGGACCGCTCTGTGAGGGAGAAGTCGAAGGGAAGATCGTCACCTGTCCCTGGCACGGATGGCAGTTCGATGTAACCACCGGCGAATGCACCAAGAATCCTTCGGCGAAAGTCCAGGTATATCAGGTCAAGGTTGAGGGACCGGATGTGAAGGCGCTGCTCTAGAGCGTGAAGCGGGCTCAGCGAGATACGCTTCACGGATGACGGTATTCTGAGAGACGTGTTGTGCCGGAAGAATCGTATGGCTATGACCGCCAAAGATCAAACCGATCTCGCTGCTGCGCTCGTGCGCCTCTACGTGTTTTTGACCCAGTATCTCGATCGCTGTTCCGATGACGCCGCTCGCGCGGGTAATCCGAAGGAGGAACTTCAGTCGCATCTTGATGAAACCAGACGGCAACTCCTGGAGATTCTTTCCGCCAATCCCGTTGTAAAACGGAAACTCACCGAAGAGTGTGACCGTATTCTGGCGCTGGGCGCCTCCTGCTTGAAGTCCGATTCGGCGGACAAGACGCTACGCGATGCGATTCAGGCGGAACGAGCGGTGCTCCGCAACAAAACCATCGCGCTGAGTGATCTCGTGGCGGTGTTTCGCGCGCTGGCATGACGTATGAGCTTAGAGGGGTGTGATAAGCATCAGCTGGCCGGACTTGATGATCGAGTCAGGGGATTCAGCCGGCCGGTCGAGTTCGAACGGGCAGGGGAGAGCTACCGGGCGCTGCTGCGATATGAAAAGGTCCGTGTGGTGACAGAGTTGTTCCAGACCCAGGATGCCGCGTTGTTGGCCATGATCCAGCTCTTGCAGAGCCGGGGCTATCGGCAACTCAAGACGCAAAAGAGCTTTAGCAACGGTCTGTATCTTGGCTCGCAGGAACTCTGGGTCGAATATCCCGATCCACCGGAAGCCGAGCCGGGGCGAGCCGGCTTCCTGGCAAGAATGCTCAGCTGGTGCCGGCAGGGTTCGCACAGGAACAGCCCCTCATGAGCTTTATCCCCCTTGATCGTCTCCGATCCTCGTCGGGCATGAGTTCCTCCGATTCTTCTCCCGCCCTCAGCCCTCAGCTCTCAGCTCTCGGCCCTTCAGATCACATTGCCCGTCCGCGCCTCCCATCTTGGTTCAAAGTCCAAGCCACAACCGGTCCGGACTATCTGGACATCAAGCAGACGATGGAACGGCTCAATCTCCATACCATCTGCGAAGAAGCGCGCTGTCCAAATCGCTGGGAATGTTGGAACGCCCGTACGGCCACGTTTTTGATCCTGGGCGATATCTGTACCAGACGGTGCCATTATTGCTCGGTGGAAACGGGCCGCCCGCATGCCGTGGATCACGAGGAGCCGATGCGGGTGGCTGAAGCGGTGCAGGCGCTCGGGCTGCATCATGCCGTCATTACCTCGGTCAATCGCGATGAATTGCCGGACGGCGGGGCGGGGGTGTTCGCAGAAACGATCCGGCAGACCAGACGGCTTAGCCCGGGCTGCACGATCGAAGTCTTGATTCCCGATTTTGAAGGCAGTGAGGATGCGCTGGCGATGGTGTGTGCGGAGAAACCAGAGATTCTGAATCACAACATCGAAACAGTCTCCCGGCTATTTCCGTCGATCAGGCCGCAAGGCAAGTATCAGCGGTCAATTGAGTTGCTACACCGAGCGAAAGATCAGGGGATGACGACCAAGTCGGGTTTGATCTTGGGTATGGGAGAGACGCTGGACGAGGCCCGCGAGGTCATGCGGGATCTTCGGAACGTGGACTGTGACATCATCACCATAGGCCAGTATCTTCAGCCGACCAGAGAGCATCTCCCTGTGGCCCGATTCTATGATCCCTCTGACTTTCAGTCGCTGAAGGAAGAAGGCCTTGCGATGGGTTTCGCCCATGTCGAATCGGGCCCGCTTGTTCGCAGCTCGTATCATGCGGAGCGGCAGGTGTCCAAGAAGAAAGTATAGGACACGGTTATGAGCCGCCATATTCTCATCGTCGGCGCTCATCCAGACGATATGGAAATCGGGATGGGCGGAACCGCTGTGAAATTAGTCGAGTCCCAGGCCGTACTGACCTCCCTGATCCTGACGGACGGTGGTCGTGCCTCGAATCCCTTCGGCTGGACTGAGCGAGAGATGGCGACGGTGAGACGAAGAGAGGCTCTGCGGGCTGCACGGACGTTGGGAGTGCATGACGTGCTCTTCTGCGATCAGCCCGATGCCACCGAGGAGATTGATACCCAGGCAGTTAAACGGAAATTGATTGAGCTGCTCGTGCAGTTGCAGCCGGCCGAGGTCTATACGTTGGATGAAGAAGCGGATCGGCATCCGGCCCATCGGTTGGCCGGACAATTGGCGCGGGAAAGCATCCTGGAGTCAGGTATCGTCCCGCCCGCCGGTCTCTGGGCGTATGAAGTCTGGGGACCGTTGGCAACCTGGGACCGGCTTGAGTACATCGATTCCGTTGTGGCCAAGAAGCTGCTCGCGATCGCGGAACATCAAAGTCAGGTGGCGACGATCCCCTATGGGGAAGGCGTGTTGGGGTTGAACCGCTGGCGCGCCGTGTTCGCCGATCCCAAAGCAGCCGCTCCGGCCGGTGCGTACGCGGAAGTTTTCCGGCGGGTTGCCATTAGTCCGTGAGCCTCCATCAGGCAGCGGCAGGGCACGCCCTCGCATCTGTCATGCTGAATCGCTGTCTTGACCCGAAGGTCAAATCTTTTTCCATCCTGTGAGCACACAACGCTGGGCGATCAGCGGAGTGAATTGGGTAATGTCGTGAGCGATGTCGGTCATGAATCGCTCGGCAAGGGACTGGTCCTCGAAACATTCGAACACGTCATCGAGAAAGCCCCCACGAAGGAGCGGGTGGTGGAGAAATTCATGGCCTGGTCCAGTCGCGACTTCGAGCGGATACTCGATAGCCTCGACCCGTTCAAGATCAAGTTTCTCAAGCCAACCTCGTCCCTCCTGCGCCGACGGTCGCTCATTCAAATAGGTCTGAAAGCGCTCTCGCTCGATAATCCGCCTCTGCTGGATCATGACTCGATCTACCACCTGCCAGAGTGAATCGAATGTGCCATAGGACGGAAAGGTCAGGACAAGCTGGCCGCCCGGGTGAAGTCGTTCGACGAGCCCACGGACTGCCTCAAACCGATTGGGCCGGAAGAACATGACGGAAAGATTGCCCGTGACGCGATCAAAGGTCGCTAAGTTAGACGGCAGGACGCGCATGTCCATACACTCAAACCGGAGCCAGGGTAATTGGGAACCTTGAATTGCCCTCGCGCGAGCGACCTGGCCGGCACTGACATCCACCGCTAACACTTCTCCACTAGGGCCAATATGTTCAGCCAGATAGAAAGCAGGGATACCATGGCCAGAGGCGACATCGAGTAGCCGCAAGCCCGGTCTCAGGTCCAAGTGCTGAAGTAACGATTCCGCGAACGGCGTGGACCAATAGTCGTGCGTTGGCAGGGGCCAGCGCGCCGTGTGGTTGCTCATGACGTGATGAAACTTATGCTGAGGAGGTTAATGCATTGGTGATGAGGGCCTGTGCTTCTTCCTGTATCCTTTTCAGATGTTCCCTCCCGCAGAAGCTCTCGGCATACAGCTTGTACACATCCTCCGTGCCGGACGGTCGGGCGGCGAACCAGCCTTGTGTGGTGACCACCTTGAGTCCTCCAATGGCGGCCCCGTTACCGGGAGCGCTCGTCAGCATGGCTGTGATCTTGTCGCCAGCCAAGGCTGAGGCTCTGACCTGATCGGGGGACAATTGTGAGAGAATGGTCTTCTGCTTTGGCGTGGCGGGGGCGTCGATCCGTTCGTAGACTGGTTCGCCCAGTTCAACGGTCAGCTCACGATAGAGTTGGGCCGGGTCTTTCCCGGTTTTAGCCATCATCTCGGCTGCGAGCAGGTCCATGATGATGCCGTCCTTATCGGTGGACCAGACCGTGCCGTCACGGCGCAGAAACGAGGCCCCCGCACTTTCTTCACCGCCAAAACCGAGCGAACCATTGAGCAAGCCGCTCACAAACCACTTGAACCCGACTGGTACCTCGACGAGCGTTCGTTTGAGCTTGGCCGCGACCCGGTCGATGAGGCTGCTGCTCACCAATGTCTTGCCGATACCGGCAGTGGCGTTCCAGCCGGGACGATTGGCGAAAAGATAGGCGATCGAGACGGCGAGGTAATGATTGGGATTCATCAACCCTGACCGAGTGACGATGCCATGCCGGTCGTTGTCCGCGTCGTTACCGAAGGCCACGTCGAAACGGTCCTTCATGGCGATCAGATTCGCCATGGCAAAGGGGGAGGAACAATCCATCCGGATCCTTCCGTCCCAGTCTAACGGCATGAAGCGGAAGGTGGGATCGACGGCCGGATTGACAATCTCAATATTCAGTCCGTAGCGTTCCGCGATCGGTACCCAGTAGGCGATGCCGGAGCCGCCGAGCGGGTCGATGCCTAATTTCAGTTTGGCGGATCGAATCACATCCATATCAATGACATTGCCGAGGTCGCCGACATAGGCAGTCATGTAATCGTGTCGATGGATGGTGCGTGCATGTCTGGAAGCTTCAGTGGACACGCGGTGCACGCCGGCAAGCTCCTTCGCCAGCAAGGCGTTGGCCCGATCTTCGATCCACTTCGTGACTGCGGTCTCTGCCGGGCCGCCCTGCGGCGGATTGTATTTGATGCCTCCGTCTTCCGGCGGGTTATGTGATGGGGTAATGACGATGCCGTCGGCCAAGCCGGAGGTGCGGTCACGATTGTGAGAGAGGATCGCGTGGGAAATGACCGGCGTTGGGGTATAGCCCCCGTCGTTGTCGATCATAACCTCGACGTGATTGGCGGCTAGGACTTCGAGGGCTGTCTGAAAAGCCGGTTTCGAGAGCGCATGGGTATCGCAGCCCAGGAACAGCGGGCCAGTCGTGTCCTGACTGGCGCGGTAGTCACAAATCGCTTGAGTAACAGCTAGAATATGCGGCTCATTGAAGCTTTTCTTGAAGGATGACCCTCGGTGGCCGGACGTTCCAAAGGCCACGCGCTGCTCTCGAATGGCGGAGTCCGGTTTCTCGGACAGATACGCGGCCAAGAGGACCGGGATATCGACGAGCATGGAAGGCAGGGGAGGTCTACCGGCAAGCGGGTGAATAGCCATAGAGAGGTGTAGCCTCAGAGTCCAGCGACTGTCAACTAGGGGGGCCAGATCAGGGATATTCAGTTCTCGAAAGCGGAAACCATGTGATCGCAGGGAGAGCCTTTGATAGATGTGTTGGTTCGGCACGAATGTTTTCTCAACGCGAATTGAAGGATCCCCCCAGAGTTTCTAGCTTTCACTCCATTCTTTCTGTAAGATGCCCACGAACCTATACGTATTTTCAAGGGGATAGCGTGTCAGCATTGCGCCGTGGTCTTGTCCTTATCCTCGTTCTGGTCGTATCCGCTGTTGCTTTCCTGTCATACTCCCAGCAGTTGACCGGTGTGGACTATCTCAAGGAATTCGTCCTGCAACAGCTAGAGGAAAGCCTCGGGCGAAAACTCGATGTGTATCGTGTCAAATTCGTGATCCTTCCCCGTCTGCGCGTTGAACTCTCCCAGGTGACGATTCACGATCCCGATTCGGATCAGGTGTTCTTATCCGCCAAGCGGGTTGATCTCGTCGTGCGGCTGTTGCCACTCTTTCGCAAGCAACTCGTGGGCAAGCGGTTGTTGATTGAAGAGCCGACTCTCACGCTTCGACGCAATGAGGCGGGTTCGTGGAACCTCCCGGAAGGGTTAAAGGAGTACGACAACACCGGACAGCACACACTGGAAGCAATGGCTCGAATATTTATGATTCGGGAGGTAACGCTTGTCAATGGCACTGTCACGGTGATTGATGCCTCCAGAACGGATGGCGTACGTTCGCTCCCCCTTGAGCGAGTCGATGCAAAATTGCTGGTTCGACCGAATCGTGGGACAGCTGAACTCCATCTTTCGGCTGTTCATCCGAGTGCTGCCGGTGTGTCGGCGGTCTCCCTGGACGGTGTGATCAAACACGCGGAGAAGCCGGTGTCGCTCACCGGTAACGCGCCCCGCGAGCCGGCCCCATTGTTTCAGTTCGATGGCCGTCTCGACGCGTCCAATTTGGACCTGCGTGCCGCGGCGGATTTTATCGGTGCTCGCCCGATTCCGGATCGTCTGCAGGGTCTGGTGAATCTCCAAGGCGTGGTACGAGTGATGCCTGGGGTGGCCGGGTATGACCT
>JABMDG010000056.1:10134-20685 GCA_015904045.1 Nitrospira sp. | reverse complement strand
CATATCGGGCCGGTCGGTGAGGTGGGATTAAAAGTATTGGCAGCCCGGCAGGCCGGTCTTCAGATGGTCCTTGTGCCATCAGTGGATACCAGCAAGGAGAGAGCCCCGGATGCTACGCAGGTCTTTACGGTTGGTTCGGTCAGACAGGCCTATGAAGCGTTAACAGCACCCACCGTACTATGGACTGGTGTTCGCAAAGGTCTGGCGATGCAACCGGTCCTCCTGGCCAACAATCATCCCGCACAATGACGCCATTCCCTCATGCGTTCACGTCGCGTTACCAGCGTACGAAATACGGAATAGCGGCCAATACACAACCGATGGCGACGAGTACATAGACGTTGGCAATGAAATAGGGAACGACGCAGAGGGCAACTCCTACGCAGAGCGGGACGATCGCCTTTTGCCGTTTTCCATAGATCGCGAATCCCGCGCCGAGAGACCCAAAGATAAGTCCCCAGATCAGGACTGCCGTGCCGCCGATCTCAAACATGCATGCAATTATGCGTGCCGAACATGGCAGCGGGTGTCGTTACGAGTGTGCGGCCAAGGCCTTTGCAACAATGTCCTTCGCCTCTGCTTGAATCTTCGTGAGATGGTCCTTCCCCCGGAAGCTTTCTGCGTAGAGCTTGTACACATCCTCGGTCCCCGACGGCCTGGCGGCGAACCAGCCCTGGTCAGTCACCACCTTGAGCCCTCCAACCGCTGCGCCGTTGCCCGGTGCGGTCGTCAGCATTGCCACAATCCTGTCGCCGGCTAATTCGGTGGCCTTCACCTGGGCGGGGGAGAGCTTCGATAGAATGGTTTTCTGCTCCGTTGTGGCCGGTGCGTCGATGCGTTCATAGACCGGCTCGCCCAATTCCTTCGTCAGGTCGCGATAGAGCTGCGCCGGATCCTTGCCGGTCTTGGCCATCATCTCTGCAGCCAGCAGATTCATGATGATGCCGTCCTTGTCGGTGGACCAGACGGTGCCGTCGCGCCGCAAAAACGACGCGCCCGCGCTTTCTTCTCCGCCGAAGCCGAGGGAGCCGTCCAGCAGGCCGCTGACGAACCATTTGAAGCCCACTGGAACTTCGACCAATTTCCGCTTGAGTTTTGCGGCGACGCGATCGATGAGGCTGCTGCTGACCAGAGTTTTGCCGATACCGGCGGCGGGGCTCCAACCATGGCGATGGGAAAACAGATAGAAGATCGAGACGGCGAGGTAGTGATTCGGGTTCATCAATCCGGCGGAGGGCGTGACGATGCCGTGCCGGTCATTGTCGGCGTCGTTGCCGAAAGCCACATCGAACCGGTCTTTGAGCGCGATCAGGTTCGCCATGGCAAAGGGAGAGGAACAGTCCATGCGGATCTTCCCGTCCCAATCCAGCGGCATGAAGCGAAAGGTGGGATCGACAGTCGGATTCACGACCTCAATGTTCAACCCGTAGCGTTCAGCAATCGGTTGCCAGTAGGCGATCCCGGAACCGCCGAGGGGGTCGATCCCGAGCCGTAACTTGGCCGTCTTGATCGCCTCCATATCGATCACGTTGCCAAGATCGCTGACGTAGGCGTCGATATAGTTATGCCGATGCGTAGTTGGGGCGCGCCTGGCTTGACCGAGAGGAAGCCGCTTGACGCCCTGGAGGCCGGCGGTCAGGAGCGCGTTGGCACGGTCTTCAATCCACTTGGTGACCTGCGTGTCGGCCGGTCCACCCTGGGGCGGGTTGTACTTGATGCCGCCGTCTTCCGGTGGATTGTGGGATGGGGTAATGACGATGCCGTCGGCCAAGCCCGATGTTCGGCCACGGTTATAGCTGAGGATGGCATGTGAGATAACCGGTGTCGGCGTGTAGCCGCCATCCCGATCGATCATCACGTCCACGCCGTTGGCGGCCAGGACTTCCAGAGCCGAGTTGCAGGCCGGTTGCGACAGGGCATGGGTGTCGATGCCGAGATACAGTGGCCCGGTCGTGGCCTGGCCGAGGCGGTAGTCACAGATCGCCTGGGTGACGGCGAGAATATGTTGCTCATTGAAACTTCGTTTCAGGGAGGAGCCGCGATGTCCGGACGTGCCGAACGAGACTCGCTGCGCACGAATGGCCGGGTCCGGTTTCTCTGCCAGATAGGCAGTCAGCAGTCTGTGCGGATCGATGAGACTGGAAGCCGGCGCCGGTTGTCCTGCCAGGGGATGCGTAGCCATGTCAAAGGTGTAGTCCAGAACGGAGGTACTGTCAACCGTGCCACGCGATTGTGGCGTGCTAACAATCTGTCACAGTGAGGGGATTGTCTGCAGCCGCGCACGTGATGGTTGCAGGACGGTTATAGTCTATAGTGCCGCTCGGAACGCTGCATAGTTATTTGTTGCATGCCTTAGTTTTGTTTTTGGGGGCTGACTGAGGAGGGCGTAGATGATCGAGATCAGACTGCTCTACCATCGTAAAGTTGAGGTCGAAACCAGCATGACTTCGACTTTTTCGCGTAAACGCCGATTTCACTTTCTTGTCCATCACCACCCAAACGTTCTCAGGTTCCGTTCCGTTCAAAGATGACATGGATCTGAGATGCCATGGCAAGTGGCATTCATAGTGTTCATGTTCGGGTGATTTTGCAATCCATGACATCCAACGAGTGAACGCCTGAAAGGCCTTTTTGTTTCCGTACACTGTCACTCCATCTACAGATACGCGAATGCAAAACTGTACACCTGGCATTTTTTCGGATAAGGCATCCTCACTCCATTATCGAATAGAGTCCGTAGGAGAGGTCAGGTCTTGCAAGCATACATTGCCCTGCTCCGCTTGCTTCAGCCGTCGGCTCACCGTGCCAGCATGCACCCCCCCCAGAAGGAAATAAATGGGGAGTGTGGACTTCGTGTTCGGACACAGCACAACTCTACACGGTTTGAGAAGATCTGCAAGGTCGCAAATGGTCCTGCTAGAGGATCATTGGATTCTTTGCTCAGGTGCGGCGTGGGTGGAGATCGACTAGGATCAGTGACCTCTTGCGAGATGGCTCGAATATTTATGATTCGGGAGGTAACGCTTGTCAATGGCACTGTCACGGTGATTGATGCCTCCAGAGCGGATGGCGTACGTTCGCTCCACCTTGAGCGAGTCGATGCAAAATTGCTGGTTCGGCCGAATCGTGGGACAGCTGAACTCCATCTTTCGGCTGTTCATCCGAGTGCTGCCGGTGTGTCGGCGGTCTCTCTGGATGGTGTGATCAAACACGCGGAAAAGCCGGTGTCGCTCACCGGTAACGCGCCCCACGAGCCGGCCCCATTGTTTCAGTTCGATGGCCGTCTCGACGCGTCCAATTTGGACCTGCGTGCCGCGGCGGATTTTTTCGGTGCTCGCCCGATTCCGGATCGTCTGCAAGGTCTGGTGAATCTCCAAGGCGTGGTACGAGTGATGCCTGGGGTGGCCGGGTATGACCTGGTGCTGTCCGATCTCTCGGCACGGCTGAACCAGATGAACTTGACTGGAAAAGCCAGCCTGGCCGGTCTCATGACGCCGCAACCGACGTTCGCCGTGACAATCAGCAGCTCGCTGGTGACGTTGCCACAATTGTTGCAGACGATACCCCTGGAGTGGATCAACCCACAAATTCAGACCTTGCTGGTTGATCGGCAGATTGACGGCAAGGTGCAAATGATCGATGCGACTCTGACAGGGTCGCCGGCGGCCGGTGTGCCACTGTCGACGAGCGGAGAGTTTCGTATCCAGGAAGCGCAGGGCTTAATCGGCCAAGACCGTGTCGCCGCGAAAGACCTGGCCGCCTCCGTGTTTGTGGAGCCGGGGCGTATCCGTATCATCGGCGTGACAGGAGAGTATGGCGCGATTCACTTGACGGAGGGCAAGGCCGTCGTGTCGTTTCTTGAGGCAGGCCCGTGGCTCGAACTGGAAATCACGGGAACCATGGCCGGGTCCCATTTGCTGGACTTCCTTGCCAAGACGATGAAGATCGAACAACTGACACGGGTACTGGCCGGCGTCCGCGACGTAGATGGCACGGCGCAGCCGACGTTCCGGCTGGTCGGACCATTAAATCAACCCGGTGGAGTCACGTTTGCCGGCGGAACGATCGTGGCGCAATCCGTCAGCCTCAGCCATCCGGCGTTACCGGAACGGTTGACGGGTCTGCAAGGCCGGTTCGTTCTCGCAAACGGCTCAACACGATTTGAGCATGTGACCGGCCATCTCGGGGATACCGAGGTGCAGGTAGAAGGAACATTGACCGGCGATGAGGCGAGCCTGTTTCAAAACTTCGACGTGCATGTGCGCGGAGGGGCCATACCGATGGCACGGCTGGCGTCGCTGCCCGCGATCGCCCCGGACACATTCGAAGGAACGGTGAGTGCGGACGTCAGACTGTCCGGCTTGATGACGACGCCACATCTTCGCGGGTTGGTGGTGCTCGACGAGGCCAAGCTGATCGTGCCGGGGCTAGGCGAAAAGCCCACAGGCGCGCCGGCTGCTCTTGAGTTCGAGGGCGATGCCGCCAAGAGTGGCGGCGTGGCGATGAACCGCCTCGAAGTGGTCCTGCCCTCGCTGAGAATTCCCGTCAAGGGGCGCGTGCTGATCGGCGAACGCTTCAGTATCGATGCATCGGCGGCGACCGGCACCGTCTCGCTGTCGAGATTGCCAGAATGGATTTCTAAAGGCGGGCTTGAGGCCGGTAATCTCGAAATTTCACTCGACATGAAGGGGAAGGAGAAGGACTGGAACACCTGGCGCATTACAGGGTGGCTGGCGCTCACCAACGGTTTGATGACGGCGGGAGGGGAGGGCCCTCTTCAAGACATTTACGCTCGTGTGAAATTGGTGCGTAATGGCGCTGAAATCAAACGGCTGGCATGCAGGATACGAGACAGCGACGTGGCGTTCGAGGGGTCTGTCAGAAATTGGACGGCCAGACCGATCATCACTGGAAAGATCGAGTCGAACCAGATGGACCTGAGTCTGCTGATTCCCAAAGGGGACCGGTCGCCTATGCGGGAATTTCTCGAAACCTTAGCGGAGACCGGCCAGCTAGAGCTATCGGCGACGGTCGCGCGTAGTCATTACAAGCACCTCAAGTTCGGCTCCTTGTCGGCACGTGTGACGATGCAGGACGGTGTCTTTGACATCGATCGCATTTCCGCTGAAACGGCTCATGGCCAAGTTGCGGGACGGCTGGTAGCCCGACTGCCACGGAAAGAGCCGGCGGATGTGGAGCTGTCATTCCGCGCGACGGGTGTGCCGGTCGAGGAGCTGTTGCGGCTGACCAATACTCAGGTGCGCGGTGCCACCGGTGACATGCGGTTGGTCGGTTCCATTCGCGGTCACGGGCGCAATCCGCATGGGGTGTATCCCTCGCTGAACGGAAAAGCCGAGGTCTTGTTGGAAAACGGGCGCATCCCCAAATCCAACGAGCGGGCGGTGTGGAAGATCATCAGTCTGCTCAATCTTCCCGCGGTGCTGCAAGGGAAAGTCGATCTTGAGAAGGAGGGGCTGCCCTACAACCGGATTTCCGGGACGTTTGCGATCCAGAACGGGTTGTTTCAAACCGAGAACGTCATCATCGACAGTCCGATCTTGAAGATCACGGCTGCCGGCAATTATGACTTGCCGACCGATCAACTCGATGTTGTGGCGGCCGTCAGCCCGTTCGGGTCTTATTCGAAATTTCTGAAGACCATTCCGCTGTTCGGCCGCATTCTGGCTGGCGAGCGCAAGGGGTTGGCGACAGCGATGTTCGCCGTCAAAGGCGCCGTGGAGGATCCCGAGGTCACGTACATGCCGGTGCGATCCTTTGCATCCGGTGTCTCAGGATTGGCTCAGCTGGCGGTCGATGTGCTGACGAATACGTTGTCATTGCCACTGGATCTCGTCACCCCTGACGAAAGCGAAGAAAAAAGCGACGTTCCTCGAACCGCCTCGCCGTCCGAGCCTATTCCTCAGGAAACGAGATAAGGTCTGTCGGATCTGCCGGGCGCCTCTCTAAATCCTCCAATTAGTTGGTAAGTGCTGATCCCGGTGATACGCTGGAGCATTGACATGCTGCTCAGATGAACAGGACGTCACTAATCGTGATGAATGGGAGGGCGTATGCAGACGGCTCCGTTAATCACCCAGGCGCTTACTGATCACCGCGAGGGATTTTTCGTCCATCGAATCCAAAAAGGGTATGTGGCCTGGATCGGGTTGCTACTCTTCCTCTATTCGGCTCTGTTCTTCACATTGGCTTTCTATGGGGCCCATCTCAAACCGCTCTTGTCACTGTACGGCGGCGGTTCATTAGAGGAACGTCAGGCCGCTGCCGATGAGATGTTGATGCTGAGCGAAACGGTATGGGTGGCTGTGCCCATCCTCTTTTTCGGTTCTGTCATATTTAGTCTCATTATGACGCGACGAGTCGCAGGCCCACTGTATCGGCTTGAAGAGAGTATGCAGCACTGGGCACGGGGTGATCTGCGATGGAGAATGAGGTTTCGCCAAAGCGATCGATTGGATGAACTGGCTGAATGCGCCAATCAGGCCGCCGAGAATATCGAGCACGCGATGGCGTCCATTCACCACTACACCCACGTGATCCATACGGGGTTGTCCAAGGTAGATCAGGTGGGATCACCGATTCCGGTCGAAGTGCGGCAAGCCATCGATCATATCGATCAAGTTGTACAGCGATTCAGATACACACCTTTGGGGGAATCGCGGGCAAGAAGGCAATGACCACTCGTCTGACGAATGACTCAGGCTTTACGCTGATCGAAATACTGGTTGTCTTGGCCATCCTGGCCGTGCTGACATCGATAGCGATCGTGTTCCATCGGCATGCCTTGGCGAAAGCGCAGTCAGTTGAGGCGGAAGTGGTGCTGGCGGAGATCAGTCGGCTGGAAGCCGTGTATCACGCAAACCATGGAGTCTATACGGACGATCTCAAGGCCCTCGGGCTTGCGTTCACCGCATCGCTCAAATATTACAAGGTTGGCATCCAATTGGATCATGGCGGAAAGGCCTTTCATGCGACAGCGCTCCCGCTCGTTGATTCAGGAACACAGTTGGCAGTGGTCCTGACTCTGAGTAAAAATGGACAGATGAGCATAACCAAAGCTGATCCAGCGGCACTCGTTCTCCTGGCTGGAAGCCAATCCAGCAGCAACAGAGTGCCTAGTGGAGATCAAGGAGTTGGCGGGCCGACAATCGAAGCAGGGGGAAATCAATCCAAAGGTAATTGTCGGTCAGGTGGCGAGGCCACCGTTGCAGAAGACGGGTTCCTGGATAATAACTTCTGCTTGAAATAATGGCACACAGTATCTAGGCACCGATGGTAGTCTGTCCATAAGACGGGGCGTTCACAGCAAGTCCCAACCCTGCAGTTGCCCAAGGCTGAAGCTGTGATCCGGTATATCGATAACCCTCCATCACAGGATCAGTCGCTAGGAGCAGTGGCGTATCCAAGTCCAAGACCTCGAATCCCTTGATCCCAAGGACCAGACCGAATGAACAGCCCATGGCAAGGCGTGATTCGATCATGCCGCCGATCATGAGCTTGAGCCCAGATTTCAACGTGAAGGACGCGATTTCCGTGGCTTCGAGCACGCCGGTTTTCATAATTTTGATATTGATATAGTCCGCGGCCTGCTGGCCCACGACGGTACGCGCATCAGCGAGAGAACGCACCGATTCATCGGCTGCGACGGGAATACCGGTGGTCCGTCGAATGTGGGCCAGGCTCTCCAGATCGTCCCGCTTCACCGGCTGCTCCAGTAGCAGGAGTTTTCCACCGAAACGCCGTATCCCGTCGACAAAGGCGAGGCATTCTTCGCGCGAGAAACCTTGATTGCCGTCGCCAATGAATGCCACGTCGGGTAGGGCGTTGTGGACGGCTTCCACGCGGCGGATATCCTCGTCCACATCCTTGCCGACCTTCATTTTGAACAGGCGAAATCCCTTCTGATACCAGTGACGTGCCAGAGCCAGGGTGTCATCCGCAGTCCCGATGGGAATCGTGATATCGGTTTCCCGTGGACGCACGTCGGCTCCGCCCCAGAACTGCCACATCGGGATGTCGGCGGCATGGCAGTAGGCATCGAGGAGAGCAGTTTCAAGGGCACAGCGTGCGGCCGGCTGTTCCGGGGCCTGATCGGCCATCTGCTGGGCCATCTGGCGGTAGTTCTGGATCGAGTGCCCGACCAGTCGTTTCGCCAGTAGGGTAAGCGTGTCTATACAGGATGGACGGTCTTCGCCACCCACTTCGGGAAAAGGTGCCGCTTCCCCAAATCCGCAAACGCCGCTCTGTAAGGTAATTCGCACAAAGACGTTTTCGGCAACCACACGGGCCCCGGTGGCCACCACAAACGGGTCCGTCAAGGGAATGTCGATCGGCCAGAATGTCACCTCGGCGATGCGATGGTCCTTCATCGTTGAAGCACTGGCCGATTATGGGTGGATTCACGTGGTGTAAGCAGGGTATGGTGGCGGTTATCCATATAGACCGGCGGTCCTTTCGGTATGGTAGCTGGAACCGGCGTCCGCCGCCAGCAGAAAAACGAACTGCCGGTTGGTGTGTGAACCTCGACATGCTTACCCGTCGATATCAACTCCGTCTCTTTCTTGGGCTGCTCGTCTTGGTCGGGTTGTATCTGCTCTTGCCACTGGTCGTGTCATCCCTCCTGACGTACGGACTCCATCGGTATGGGTATGAACATGTCATGGTACAACTCGGATATCCCGGATTTGGAGGCATGCGGATTCCTGTTGTGTCCTTTCGTCAAGAGTTGGGCCGAGAAAAGCTGCTGGTATCCCTGACGAACATCGACATCCACTATAGTCTGCCTCAGTTACTGCAAGGACGTGTTGGACGGATCGTGCTCCCTGATGTCGCCCTCCAGATTTTGAATACGCAACCAAGGGGTGCGTCTGAAGGAGAGCAGGCGTCTGCCGATCGTGCCGATGAGGTTGAATCGCCCTGGAGTTTGCTGACGGCTGGAGACCTCCTGCACCGCCTGCCGATCCTCCCGTTCGACGAGGTGCAGTTGGATCGTGTGACGATTTTTCGTGAGCAGGCCACCGGCCCGCTCCGCAAAGTCAATGTGTCCGGCGCCCTCATGTATCGAGACGGAGAGATCGGAGGGCAGCTGTCTTTTCAAGGCAGTGAGACAGCTTCGTATGGGCTGACCATTGCAGGCCATTCGGCCAGTACGTGGTCGGCGATGTTGGTATCTCAACGACTTCAAGCCGTGCCAATCGTCTCCTGGCAGTCGCAAGCCAATCCCAACGGGTCACAGATTGAAGTCTCTGGACGGCTAGAAGTCAATGTTCGCGAATTGGCGCCGTTCATCGCGTTGCTGGTCCCGATCGGCCCTGAACTGGGAAAAGTCTCCGGGCATGTGGCTGTCAGCTGGTCTGGTGTTGCCGCAACTGACGCGGTGCTCACGTCGCTTTGGCAGGATCCTCGTACGCGACTAGCCGGAGCCATTCAAGCGCAGGTCACGTTGCCCGCACTCAAGGGAGTAGCGAAGCATGTCACGGTGGCCTACAAGGGTGCTTTTGCCGGCAATGCCGGGCAGATCGCGTGGACCCTGGACCCCGGGGTCTTGCTTGTGGCAACCGTCGATGTGCATTCGCGGATGATACCGGAGTCGATCAGGAAGGTTCTCGATCGGGAAGACCAGCCGATACGGATTAACAATGCGAAGCCTGTGCGGGGGACATTATATTGGTCAGACTCACCCATTCGCATGATCGTTGAAGGGCCGTTGCAGGTCGGTTACGGGACAGCGTCTGGGCCGCTCGTCGTAGAATTTGAAACAAGCCGTGCTGAAGGGGTCGGCGCTGAGTTGATATCGGCATCCGGGACGTTTCGAGTCGAGGGCATCTTGCCGAAGAGAGTGACATCGGCGCTATCCGCGCAAGATGCAGTCGCCGGAATACGAGGCTCGCTGTCCCTGGTGCGGTCACACCTTCAGGCGATATTTTTGCCGGCCTCGTCGATCACAGCAAAACAGGTGGAGGGAGCAGCAGGGACGATTCCAGTCATGACGGTGCAGGTGGCCGAGCAATTCTCCGTCGAATGCGACGTGGCGGACCTGCATTGCACGACGGGCCCGATTGCAGTGGTGATTCGCGCACCGGCTATGAAGATGATGGGACGGCAAGTGCGTCTCGGTCAGGGGATGGTAAGGTTGGAACAGTCAGAACTCACTCGTACATCATGGAATACACAAGGAAATGCGTCGATCCATTTAATATCACTTGACATTTCTCCATGGGAACTTCCGGAAACTCATTGGACGGGTACATTTGCGGCGTCACAGTCGGCTGTCAACGCAGATTTCCGGATTGCGACAAAGGCTCAGGGTGTACTGGTTGCGGCTACTGTCGAGCAGTCACGGAATACCGGGCAGGGAATGTTGCGGGCGGCAATCGGGCCGATCGTATTCGATGGCGCAGAGCGCCGGTTGAGCAAGTTGGTGGGCGGACTGCCAGCATCTGTTGAGATTACTGATGGCCAAATGGCGGCGACGCTCGAGGCCGCATGGTCGGGTGGGACGGGACCTCCTGCACAAGCCTTTCAGTTGACCTC
>JABMDG010000056.1:3689-10034 GCA_015904045.1 Nitrospira sp. | reverse complement strand
GCCGAGATCAAACGATTGTCGTTCAAGATCCATGACAGCGATGTGGCCTTGGAGGCCACGGTCAAAAACTGGACGGCCAAGCCGGTGATCACCGGCAAGATCGAGTCGAATCAGTTGGATCTGGATCTGTTGATTCCCAAGGGGGACCGGTCGGTCGTGCGGGAATTTCTTGAAGACTTGGCGGCGACGAGCCGGGTGACGATGGCTGCGGCAATCGCACGCGGTCATTACAAGCACATGAAGTTCGGCGGGTTGTCGGCGCGCGTGAACATTCAAGACGGGGTGCTCGATGTCGATCGTATTTCCGGCGAATCGGCTCACGGACAAGTCGCCGGGCGGCTCGTGGCCCAACTGGCCAGAAAGACGCCGGTGGAAATGGACGTCTCGTTCCGCGCCACCGGTGTGCCGGTCAGCGATCTGTTGCGATTCACGGATGGCCATGTGACCGGTGTGACAGGGGATATGCGGCTGAGCGGCTCTATTCGGGGGCATGGCCGCAATCCCCATGGGGTCTATCCGTCGCTCAACGGGAAGGCCGAGGTGTTATTGGAAAAAGGGCACATTCTCAAATCAAGCGAGCGGGCGGTATGGAAAATCATCCGTCTCTTGAACCTTCCGGTCGTCTTGCAGGGAAAAATGGACCTTGAAAAGGAGGGGCTGCCGTACAACAAAATTTCCGGGACGGTTGTGATCCAGAACGGCGTGTTTCAGACCGACAACATGATAATGGACAGTCCGATTCTGAAGCTCACGGCGGCGGGCCAGTACGATTTGCCGACCGATCAGCTGGATCTCGTCATGGCGGTGAGTCCATTCGGGTCCTACTCGCAATTCATCAAGACCATACCCCTCTTCGGCCGAATTCTGGCCGGTGAACGGAAAGGATTGGCGACGGCGATTTTTTCTGTCAAGGGGGCGGTCGAAAATCCCGATGTCACCTACATGCCGGTGAAGTCCTTTGCATCGGGTCTGTCCGGGCTGGCCCAGCTTGCCGTCGATGTGCTGACGAATACGCTGACGCTTCCGATTGATCTTGCGACATCGGATGAAGAGAGCAAGACTCCTGCGCCGGATGTTGCACTGCCGTCTGAATCATCTCCCCCCACTCCGTGACGGAGCCTTATTCTTGACCGACTCCCGCCCCCATGTTAGCATCCACATCACGATGCTGATGAGTCAGACACACACGCCCGTATCAGGCCAGATGCTCACTCCTCACCCGCTGTTCTTTCGTTCATGAAACGCGCTGCCGTTTCCCAACCGGAAATTGCGACGCTCTTTATTGCTGCGAGCGAACAGGATTCGAACCTCTATTACGCCACCAAATTTATCGCGCCGGACTCCTTCATCTATATGGAGATCAAGGGGGAACGCCTGCTGGTGATGAGCGATCTTGAAATGGATCGTGCCAGGGCTCAGGCCTCGGTCGACCGCGTGTTGTCCTATTCCGAGCTCGAACAAAAAGCAAAAGCGCAGGGCATCAAGGACCCGACGACGGTCGATATTGTGCATGTGGTGTTGAAAGACTTCAAAATTCGCCGCCTCTTGGTGCCGGCGAATTTCCCATTCATCCATGCCACCAGGCTTCAGGAACTCGGCTATAGCCTAAAACCCAAGCGGGATCCGTTTTATGAGCAACGGGTGGTGAAAACCGCCGATGAAATTCGCCATATCGAAGCGGCGCAGCGCGCCACGGAAGAAGCCGTCGCGGCGGCGTTTGAGACTGTCCGACGGGCGACGATCGAGCGGGGATGGCTCCATCTCGACGGAGAGGTGTTGACGTCCGAGCGGATTAAGAAGCTGATCAACGTGAAGCTGATGGAGCGGGACTGTGTCGCGCAGCACACGATCGTGGCCGGAGGAGAACAGGCCTGCGATCCCCACAATGAAGGCAGCGGTCCGTTGCCTGCAGGCCGCAGCATCATTTTCGATGTGTTTCCCCGGTCGGCCACCAGCCGGTATTTTGCCGACATGTCCCGCACGGTCGTTCGGGGGGCGCCGATTCCTGAACTGAAGCGGCTGTATCAAACCGTCAAGGATGCTCAAGAAGAAGCGATCGATAAGGTCAAGGACGGCGCCGACGGGATGAAGATTCATCAAGGGATCTGCGCGCGATTCGACAAGGCAGGGTTTAAGACCGGCGTGGTGAATGGGCGCATGCAAGGGTATTTTCATGGAACCGGCCATGGCGTGGGGTTGGATATTCATGAAGCGCCGCGCATCAGTCGAACCGGTTCTCTTCTGCAAGAAGGCCATGTGGTCACGGTTGAACCGGGGCTCTACTACCCGGGTTTGGGAGCGGTGAGAATTGAAGACATGGTTCTCGTGACGAAGGATGGCTGCCGCAATCTCACCGACTTTCCCAAGTCGTTCGAACTTCAAGATTCTTGATTCCGATACGCAGGCCCCGCAGAGTCTCACCGGCTAGGAGCGAAATGTGGCACATCGATTTTTCACTCCGTGATCGTGCGACAGGCCAGCCGGTTATTTGCGGCGGGTCGATGCAAACCGGGTCCTATTTGCTCGCAGGGACTGAGAATGCGGTGCGCGACACGTTCGCTTCGACGATGCATGGGGCCGGACGTACGATGTCGCGTACGCAGGCGAAGCGGGCGATTCGCGGAGAGCAGCTTCAGCAGCAGATGCAGCACCAGGGCATTATGGTGAAGGCGGTCTCCAGTCGGGCCTTGCCGAAGAGGCAGGCTTTGCCTACAAGAATATCTCGGACGTCGTCGCATTGGTCAATCGGGCGGGAATCACAAAAGTAGTGGCGGAATTACGGCCCATCGGCAATATAAAGGGGTAACCCGACATCCCCGCACGAGGTTTGGCGTATGGAGAATAGAAAAGACGCTCGGTTTCCCGTTCAATTCCGGAGTTCCTTCAGTTCCACCAATATCGTTTCCGGTGTCGGTATCCTTGGAGATTTGTCTATTCGAGGCTGCAGAGTCTTCAGCAGCACTCACGTACACTCGGGCACAGAAATCGAAATGCGCATTGAAGTGTCAGACGAAGAGCCGCCGCTTCAGGTCAAAAAAGCCATCGTTCGCTGGTGCCGTGACGATTTCTTTGGATTGGAGTTCGTCGATCTTACCCCGGATGGGTGGGCCAGGCTTCAGCATGTGGTGAAGGAGCTGGAAGTGGAACCCTACGAACGAGAGAATCAGGCCGAGGAGGCATTGTAACGATCTGCTGCGCTGATCCTGGTTGATGCAGATGCGTCTGACTGTGAGGGCCTGTCGTAGGCAAGGGCCAAGGGGCAAAGGGGCAAGGGGATGGCTATGCAGCCTCAGCGGTTTTGCGTTTGGCCGCTTGTCCGAGGATGTCCAGGGCGGCGATGCGATAGCTCTCGGCATAGGTGGGAAAGTTGAAGATGTTGTCGATAAAGAATTCGATGTTGGCGCCTTGCTGAAGAGCGGATTGCCCGACATGAACCAATTCTGTTGCCGAGTCTCCCACGATCTGCACCCCGAGCAGCCGCTCGCCTGAGGGGTCTGCCACCATTTTGAGGAGGCCTTGGCCGGCCCCCGATATTTGCGCTCTGGCGACTTCTTCAAACTTCGCCCGTCCGATGAGTGGATTTCGATAGCGTTCACGGGCAGCCTCTTCATCGAGACCGATGCTGGCCATTTCAGGAATTGTGTAGATTCCAAGGGGGATGGTCGACGCGGCATCGCCGACCGGCAGGTTCAGGGCATGCCTGACGGCTCTGCGCCCTTGTTCCATCGCTTTTGAGGCGAGTGCCGGAGCCCCGACCATGTCGCCGACGGCATAGATGTGCGGGACATCCGTCTGGCAGAACTGGTTGACTGAAACCGTGCCTTTTTCCGTAGCCGTGAGGCCTGCCGCCGCCAAATTCAGATCCTCGAGGCTGGCTTGCCGGCCCAGGGCGACCAACAGCTTCTCGCTCTTGACCGGAGGGTTGTCTTTCAACGTCGTGACGACATGGGCGGCGCCGTCCCATCGAACCTCCATGACCTGCTGGGGGGTGGTGTGTCCCGTCTTCGTCTTGGACTCCTTGTTCTTCTCGCCCTGGTCGTCTGTGCCGCTGCCTTTCTGTTGTTTTCCAAGCAACTGACCGGCGAAAACTATCTCAAGCAATTTGTGTTGGATCAGCTTGAGGAAAGCCTCGGGCGGAAGATCGACGTGCGTCATGTGAAGCTCGTGGTCTTTCCCAGCATCCGTGTGGAATTGTCCGAGGTCACGATTCACGATCCCCATTCTGATGACGTGATGCTGACCGCCAAGCGAGTCGATTTGGTCGTGCGCCTGCTGCCGCTGCTCCGCAAGCAAATCGTGGGGAAACGGTTGCTGATCGAAGAGCCGGCGCTCACACTTCGACGCAATGAAGCCGGCCAGTGGAATGTGCCGGGTGGTGTGAGCGATCAGGCGGAGGCGGATCAGCAGACTGTGGGCGCGATGGCCAGGATGCTCATGATCCGGGAGGCCAAACTCGTCAACGGCGCTCTGACTCTGGTCGATTCGGCCAGGCCGGATGGTGTCCGCTCTCTCAAGCTGGAACAGGTGAATGCCAGACTCCTGATTCATCCGGAGCGCGGGGTTGCGGATCTCCATGTCTCGGGCATTCCTTCAGGACAACGAGGGCCGGCGATGGTCTCGCTGGATGGGGAGATTCGACGAGCGGAAAAACCGGTGTCACTGACCGAGCAGGCGCCGGTTGAGCCGCCGCTGGTGTTTCAGTTCGACGGCCGTCTGGATGCCAAGACGGTGAACATTCGTGATGCGGTTGAGTTCATCGGCTCTCAGCCCATTCCGGATCGCCTTCAGGGAGCGCTGACGCTCCAAAGTTCCGTTCACGTCATGCCCGGCGTTGCCGGATACGATCTGGTCTTGTCCGATCTCTCAGCGCGTTTGAACGAAATGGCGCTGACCGGCAAAGCGAATCTCGCCGGCCTCATGACGTTGCAACCCACATTTGCGATCACTCTCAGCAGTTCGCTGGTGTCATTGGCGCAATTGCTCAACACCGTGCCGACTGCGTGGATCGACCCACAGATGTCTGCGTGGTTGGCCGATCGGCAGGTCGACGGCAAGGTGCAGGTGATGAATGCGACTCTGACCGGGACCGCCTCGGCCGAGGCTGCGCTTTCGGTGACGGGAGAGTTCCGTATCCAGGAGGCACAGGGCCTGATCGGCCAGGACCGTGTTACAGCCGGCGATCTGGCGGCGGTGGTGTACGTGGAGCCCGGGCGCATGCGCATCACCGGTGTGACGGGGAACTATGGCACGATTCGGTTGACGGATGGAAAGGCAGTCGTCTCGTTTCTTGAGGCAGGTCCATGGCTCGAACTGGAAGTGACGGGCGAGATGACGGCCTCGCATCTGGTGGATTTTCTGGCCCAGACGATGAAGGTTGAACGATTGACCCAGGTGATGGCCGGAGTTCGGGATGTGGAAGGCACGGCCCGGCCTACCTTCCGCCTCGTCGGTGCGTTGACCCAGCCGGGAGGCATTACCTTTGCCGGAGGAGAGATTACGGTTCAATCCGTGAGCCTGACTCATTCAGCGCTGCCGGAACGGCTCACGGGGCTGCAAGGGCGATTCATCTTGACTGAGGGATCGACGCAACTCGAGGAAGTGACCGGCGACCTCGGAGATGTGGCGGTGCAGGTTCACGGGACGGTCACCGGTGGAAGCGCGAGCGTATTTCAAGATGTGTCTGTTCAGGCGCGAGGGGATGCCGCACATCTGATGAGCCTGGTGTCCGGAGGCGCCGCGCCGCCTGGTTCATTCGAAGGCATTATCGGAGCGGCCGTTACACTGTCCGGCTCAACGGCGGCGCCTCACCTCCGCGGCACGGTCGTGTTCGATGAGTCGATGTTCATTCTGCCGGTTTTGGGCGAAAAGCCCATTGGCGCGCCGGCAACCATCGCATTCGAGGGCGACGTGACCAAGGCCGACGCCCTGATGGTGAACCGGGTGGAGCTGATTCTGCCGTCGATCCGGATTCCGGCCAAGGGAAGTATGCGGTTCGGCGATCCATTTAGTATCGATGCTTCAGTGACGACCGGGGCCTTGTCCCTGTCTCGAGTGCCGGAGTGGATTTCAAAAAGCGGTTTCGAGGCCGGAAATATAGAAGTCTCTCTTGACGTCAAAGGAAAGGGCAAGGATTGGCAAGCCTGGCGGATTACCGGGTGGATGGCGCTGACGAACGGCTTGATGGCCGGAGGCGCCGAGGGCCCCATTCAGGATCTCTATGCCCGTGTCAAGCTGGTGCGTAACGGCGCCGAGATCAAACGATTGTCGTTCAAGATCCATGACAGCGATGTGGCCTTGGAGGCCACGGTCAAAAACTGGACGGCCAAGCCGGTGATCACCGGCAAG
>JABMDG010000056.1:1883-3589 GCA_015904045.1 Nitrospira sp. | reverse complement strand
TAATGGCGTCCGCGGTCAATGATTGGCGGCCTCCGTCAACCGTCAGCATCTCGATGGTGCGCGCGTCGAGAAAGCCGGCGCGTCCGTGAAGCAGCGAAATGCCATTGCGTCTGAGCTGCCGGCTCATAAAAGTGTCATGAGCCGATATGACGTCTTCCAGGCGGCTGAGCAATGTTGCGATTTGGATGTCCGGTTTCAGGCTGAAGTCGAAGGCTGCGCCGGCGGATTTCAGTCGATCGAGTTGAAGTGCGCTCTCTCTTAAGGTTTTGCTGGGGATCGTTCCGCGGTAGACACAGCTGCCTCCGATGCCACGCTCTCGTTCGATGAGCGCCACGCGCTTTCCCGCCTTGGCGCCCTGGATGGCCGCTTTCTGGCCGGCTGGGCCGGCTCCGATCACAATGATGTCGAAGGTGGTCGGCGTGCTCATAGGTTCAGCGCGTTTACCATGGCCAGCACCTTGTCTTTACCAGCCAGGAGTTGGTCGACGTCGTTGGGGTAGAGGTTCAACTCAGCGAATACCGGATGATCGCGGAGACTATCTTCGGGCATTTTTTCAGGCGTCAGGAGGTGGCTTGCCAACCGACCTGCAACAAAGGTGAGCATGCATTCCTGGCGGAAGGCGGTGGCATGCTCGAAATCTCCGTAATATTGGATCACCTCCGCTACTTGTTTGGGCAGGCTCCATTTATCGGCGATTAGAGCGCCCACGCGGGAATGGTAGCCCTCAACCAATGTCGCGAGGTCTGATTCGTTATCCACTATCGTGCCCAGTGCTTTGACCAGATCGATCTTTAGCTCGCGAGCAATCGTCGTGATTGTTCGCAGGACAACGGGTTTCCCGATTCCATGCAATAGTCCGCAGAGAAAGGCGCTTTCTACGTTCACGCGTCTGGTTCGGGCGACTTCTTTCGCAAAGGCGCCACTGGCGATAGAGTGCCGCCATAGCTGCTTGACCGTGTCTTCATGGCCGGGCACCTGGAATGCCCCGGCTTTCAACGACGTTGTAAGCGCTATTTCAGACAGCAAATTGATCCCCAGCATGGCGACGGCATGCTGGAGGGAGGCTACGGGACTTCTGGGCATATAAGCAGGAGAATTGGCGATGCGTAGCACGTGTGCGGCTAAGGCCTGGTCTTGATGGATGAGGGAAGACAGTTTGGCGGCGTCGGCGGACGGATCAGAGGTTAGGGCGAGGCAGCAACGGCAGTTCGATCTCGCCGCTCTCCAGCTTCTTGATCAGCGCTTGCTCCAGTTGTTCGACGGGTGTTGATGCTGTCGGAGATTCAGGGGGCACAGTCACTACTCCTTCTCGCTTTGTCTCAGGTATGCTCTGATATGTTCCTTTCTCGGTTGTTACGGTCGAAAGTTTAGCGGGGCGGGCAGGGAATCTATCCGCCAAGTCCGGATGACTTTGCAAATCCGGATGACTATACTTTCTGCGTAGATCAGCAGAGGATTATCGTAGAGGAGAAAAAATGATGACTCAACTCCCCTGGTTGCTGCGGACTCTTTGGATTGTGTTTTTCTGGGTTGTACTGGGTCTTGGAAGGGCGCCCGGTTCACAAGCCGGCACAGATACCATGGCCAAGGAGGCTCGGGAGACGGTCGAGGCAGCAACGGCAGTTCGATCTCGCCGCTCTCCAGCTTCTTGATCAGCGCTTGCTCCAGTTGTTCGACGGGTGTTGATGCTGTCGGAGATTCAGGGG
>JABMDG010000056.1:0-1783 GCA_015904045.1 Nitrospira sp. | reverse complement strand
ATCGTTGCCGGTATCGAACCAATAGCCCGGCGTATCGGTGACTTTAAACGTGGCATCAGCCGCGAACGCAAGATTCCCTGCGCCCAGCATCAACCCTGCCACCAGCGGCAGAACGCGAATAGACTTCATAGTGCCTCCGTACAACAGAATAATCATAAACACACCACAGACATCCTGACACGATTACACAGCCGCCCCCGTCCGGACTCAGCTCATAGCCGGACGACCAGACACCTCCTTGGTCCTTCTGGTTGCCTCCCTCAGCTCTTCTCACGATCGTGCTCCGCAGCCCACCGTTGTTCGACGATGGCTGTCGCTTTGGCTCGCACAGCTTCGTCCTCATCCTCCATCGCCTCGAATACCGGATCGAGCGGCGCCTTGCTGTCTTTGGCCTCCCAATGATTTAAGGCTCGAAACCGGTCGCGGGCATCCGGCGAGTCAAGATCCTTGGCGATAGATGCTGGAAGTTCTGGAGACTGCTGCTGGTTGTTCTCGTCGTCTTTCCCTGCAAGAGGATTTCGCTGATTCGAACTGCCCGTGTTTTCCGCTTGGCTCACATCCGGGAGAAGTCCAGGTCTGTTGGGTCCTTGATTGATGTCTTGCGATGGAGCGATCTGGTTCGAACCTGCGATGGCCGCGCGCGACTCCTGGCCAGGAACTTTATCGGAAGGGGGAGCACCACACCCGACTATCCACATGAAGGATACACAACCGGCAGTACGCAAACCTCGACGAACAATCACAGTCAAAGAGTCTTGGTCCCTGAACGAGGCCACGAACTTCATACACCACCCACTACCAATGTGAGTAGATTTCTGTCTGAGGAACTGCGTACCAAGACCTTAGTCCAACTTTCAGCCAGCAATAGGATGACGGCAGCCCTTACCAAAACATCCCCCCCTCTATCTACCCTGCCTTCGTAGGGGTTAATGGGGTTCCTTCTTCAGGAAAGTCTTTCCAGATTCCGATTTGCGACTGCGCTGAATCAGGCAGACGAACATAGCCGACGAAATTTCACACCTTTCAGATGTTCCATTCCCTGGCGCGGCTGGTCTATGTCGACCAGCCGCGCTCTGACAACCCTATGGAACTTCGACGATATCTTTTTTCATAGGCCCCAGAACTGCGAGCAATTCGCCCTTCTCTTGTTCCGGTACGTTGAACGTATCGAGCGCTGCCACGAGATCCTCGACCAGCGCGTTAAACGCGGCGGTCGTGATCTTCATGCCTTTGTGCGTCGTTTTCATATCCTGACCGTCGTAGGTGCAAGGACCGCCGCTGGCCTGGCACACCTGATCGACCAATTGCCGCTTGAGTTTGGGGATGTCGGCCTTCGCGAAGTAGCCGTTGATCCGCTTGTCGGCTGCAACGTTGCTGACGAACTTCCCCACGACGGCCGTGATGGGGCCGGTTCCGCCGAGCCGCTCGTAGAGTGAGAGTTTGGGAGCAGCAGGCATCGAAACAGTGGGTTTCGGTGCAGCGGTCTGGGTCTCCATCGACGAACAGCCGACGGTCATAAACAGCGCTGCGGCAAGCATGATTGACGTACGAGTCATTGGCGCTCTCCTTGTGTGAGGGTTAATCGACTGCATTGCTTCTACAGTGCCCTATATGGCCTACAGGATCTACGATGTCAAGGGACTGAATGCGCACTGCCGCCAGGGAGTGCGGTCAGCAGTGAGTGGCAGGGATTGAGGAGGGCCGATGCATCGGCCCTCCTCGCATTGTCCATGCCCCATCGTTGTGTGGATTGCAATCCAAGGCCATCAAAAAATCAGCACAC
>JABMDG010000055.1:15519-18191 GCA_015904045.1 Nitrospira sp. | reverse complement strand
ACCCGGCCTCGTCCACCTGATTCTGATGCAGCGTATCACAAAGCCAGATTCGACTCTTCGAACCTGTTCACAATGGCCTTCCAGCAAAACCGCAACTGGAGGACAACTTTAACAGCCGCTACACAGTCAGCACGATCTTGCCGAAGAACTTTCGGCTCAACATGAGTTCCTGCGCGGCGCGGGCCTCCCGAAGCGGATAGGTGCAGTCGATCACGGCTATCAATCGCTTCTGGCCGACCAGCTCCGCTGCCTTGACCAGTTCTGCACGGGTGCCCATATAAGTACCTTTGATCGTGAACTGGCGGGAGTAGACATAGCGGAGATCCAGCTTGACCTCCGCTCCAGTTGTAGCCCCACAAGTAATCAATCGGCCACCCTTGGCCAGGGAGGCCAGACACGTCTCCCAGACTTCGGGGCCGATGTGTTCGATCACTACATCGACACCCTTCCCTTCGGTCAGCAGCTTCACGCGCTCTGCCACCTTGTCTTTGCTGTGATTGATGACCGCGTCGGCGCCAAGGACCACGGCCTTGGGAATTTTCTCGTCGGAACCGACCGTCGTGATGACCCGCGCCCCGGCCAGCTTCGCCAATTGGACGGCCATACTCCCCACCCCGCTCCCCGCCCCCATAATCAGCACCGTCTCTCCATGCTGCAAACCGGCCAGTGCAAAGAGCATGTGCGAGGCAGTTACGGAAACGAGAGGAAAGGCCGCGGCCTGCTCAAACGTCAGGTTCTCCGGCATCGGCAGGACATTGCGAAACGGTACCTTTACATACTCGGCATAGCCGCCATGAGTCTTCGCCCCGATGATTCCGAATGTGCTGCAGAAATTATCCCGGCCGGCCAGACAGTGCTCACACTGCCAGCAACTGAGTCCAGGCGAGACGAACACCTGCGCTCCAACAGTCACTCCCTCAACCTGTGCTCCAACCTGCTCTACAACCCCTGCGATATCCGATCCGGACACATGAGGCAACGGAATCGGATAGGCAGGATTCCCCTGCCTGATCCAAATGTCGAGATGGTTCAACGCGCAGGCCTTGACTCGAACAAGGACCTCTCCCGTACCGATCGTCGGCGTCGGCAAGTCTTCAAAGGTTAATTTTTCTGGCCCGCCATGTTCACGAAACAATACCGCTTTCATTTCATACCACCCCTAACGCCTCACCGCTCACGGTCTAGAATTTTAATGTCCCCTCCAACACCCTCACACACTGCCCTCCGACCTTGACTGATTGAATGATGTCGTCATCTGAATCCACCCGGACATACACGCGGGAAGGCCGATCGATTTCATAGCCCTGTTCGGCAATTATTTCGGTGACCGGCGCAACATCGACGACGCCGTTCTGGACCAGGTAGGCACCCAAGGCGCCGCTCGCGCTGCCTGTCGCAGGATCTTCCAGAATCCCGATTGACGGGGCAAACATCCTGGTATGCACCGTAGAAGAGGGCTCCACCGTGACTGTGGTAAACACCATGATGCCGTTCGCGCCATACCGGCGGCACACATCCGCAATCGCCGAGGCATCGGGACGGATCGACCGGACTGCCGTCAGTGTCCGCACGGGTACGATCAATACCGGCAGTCCGGTGGAGACGGCTTCGATCGGCCACTTGGTGTCGGCAATGACGTGCTTCGACAGGCCCAGCGCCGCAGCGACTTTGTAGAGATCCTCCGTCTCTTCGATCGGCCCAAGAAATTCCGGCTTGGGCTGTGTCATCACCACCTGCTCCACCAGTCCATCATCCGCGTGCAGCTCGACAGGGAACAACCCGATATTGCACTCCTGCATCAGCCGCGTAACCGGTTCTTTCACGGAGATGATCCCCAGCTCGGCCAGAATGAAGAAGGTGCCCAGGACCGGATGGCCGGCGAAGGGAATTTCTTGCGTGGGAGTAAAGATGCGCAGCCGCGCCACGGCGGCCGGATCGGTCGGGGGAAAGACAAAGACCGTCTCGGACAGATTCATTTCGCGCGCGATCTGCTGCAGCAGATCGTCGCTCAACCCTTGCGCATCGGGAATGACGGCGACCGGATTCCCTCCGAACGGCTGGGAGGTAAACACGTCGGCCTGATAGAACTTCAGCGACCGTGGCTCAGGCATTCCGTCACGATACTCCTTCTGCCGGAAAATGGAAACCGCCGAACGAACGGATCGCCAGCGGCCTGATTTGACAGGTACCACGCGGCTTTGTCACACTTACACATGGCCGACGACGCCGTCCCTCAAGAAATCGTCCGTGCGCTCGAGATCCTGGAACTGACACTGCCCGTCACATCCGACGCGCTCGATCGGGCTAAACGGGTCCAGCTCTACAACTGGGACCCGGCCCGTTACGCGAATCTCACGAACAACCCGACCCAATATATGACGGCCTACAAGAAGGCCGAAGAGATGACCAAGCTCGTCGAAGCCTCACACGCACTGCTCTCGGCGGTACTTGTGCCGGATGAGAGCTGATAGCGTATAGCACGTGAAGGACTGAGAGCTGATTGCCTCTAGCATATGGCAGAAGCTCCTCATTCCAATCTCATCCCATACTTCTTCATCCCGCTTGTGCCATAAGCCATTAGGTATACGCTCATTCTCTTATCATCCCACCTCGTGACTTGTGACCCGGCTCATCCCTTCATCGCCTTCCGGACGAGCCACCGGCCAGGTAAT
>JABMDG010000055.1:8558-15419 GCA_015904045.1 Nitrospira sp. | reverse complement strand
TAGATCGAACTGCGGTTAACGTGCGAATCGGGACGATCAATACCGGTAGTCCGGTCGAGACGCCCTGCACCGGCCATTTGGCTTCGTTGATCACCTGTTTGGAAATCCCCAGGGCCCCGGCCACCATGTACAGCTCTTCCGTGTCCTCAACCTTCTCCAAAAATTGCGGCTGGGGCTGGGTCATGATGACCCGGGTCACCTGCGCATCGCGAGCGTGCAATTCCGCCGGGAAGAGCCCGATGTTGCACTCGTAGACAACGTGGGTCACTGCCTCAGAGGTTGCGAGCGTCCCGATCTGAGCCAACACGTGCATGGCCCCGACCACCGGGTGGCCGGCAAACGGAATCTCCTGAGTCGGCGTAAAGATGCGGAGGCGCACGACGGCGGCGGGATCGCTCGGAGGAAAGACAAACACGGTCTCCGAGAGATTCATTTCCCGGGCGATTTTCTGAAGCTGCTCGTCGGGCAGTCCGTTGGCGTCTGGAAAGACGGCGACGGGATTGCCGCCAAATGGTTGGGACGTGAAGACATCGGCCTGGTAGAACTTCAACGACCGCGGCTCAGGCATTCCGTCACGATACTCCTTCTGCTGAAAAATGGAAACTGCCGAACGAGCGGACAATCATCGGCATGATTTGACAGGTTCGCACGGCTTTGTCACACTTGCGCATGGCCGATCACGCCGTCCCTCAAGAAATCCTCCGTGCACTGGAGATCCTGGGACTGACACTCCCCGTCACATCGGACGCCCTTGATCAAGCCAAACGGGTCCAGTTGTACAACTGGAATCCGGCCCGCTGCGCGACCCTGACGAACAACCCCAAGGCCTACATGCGGTCCTACAAGACGGCTGAAGAGATGACCGAACTTGTCGAGGCGTCGCACGCGCTGCTCTCGGCCGTTCTCGTCCCCGACGATGAGACCTCGTAAAACGTATCTCGCATCTCGTATCTCGCAGAACAGGCCAATCCCGCGCTTCACGCTTCACGAATGACGCTTCACGTCACATCATGACTCGTGACCCGGCTCATCCCTTCCTCTCCATCCGGACGCGCCACCGGCCACGTAATCAAGCCTGACACCCCTTCCGGCGATCCGACCGGCTGGGTTTGCTGCGCGTAGATTTGCGGCAGCCGGTTGGTGCCGAATTTCGAGATATACAGAAACACATGTTCACGTGAGTTGACGCGCACAGCCCAGGGGTGAAAATCGTTCTTGTAGAACTCTTCGCAGAGCTGCATCGCGTCGAGGCACGAGAGCGTGCTGGGGTCATTCAGCGTGTAGTAGTAGTCCAGAGGGAGATCGTACTCCTCCTGCTTGTGAATCGTAATCCCGAATTGTTCCGGCTTCCGCACCATGGGCGTGTGGCGGTAGGCCACAAAATAGAACAGCTCCAGTGAGTGAATCACCGGCTGGTTCTCGAGGACGAACTGCCGTGTTTCCATCGCCTCCTCGAACGTTTCGCCCGGGAATCCGTAGAACGCCATCACATGGTTCCAGATCCCGGCCTTCGCCGCCATCTGGAGATTGCGCTGGATCACACGCTTCGTGGCGTGCTTATCCATGAGATTCAAGACACGTTCGTTTGCCGATTCCATGCCGTAATAGAGCGTACAGCAGCCGGACTTGGCCGCGAGATCCCAGGTGGCCTGGTCCTGAAGCGTCTCTTCGAACCGGATGAGCGTTGTCCATTTGATCCCGATGTCGTGGTCGATCAGCAGTTGTGAGATTTTCTTGAACAGCGCCGGCGGATAGGATTCATCGGAAAAGAGGAAATGCCGGCAGCGGTACTTGTCCCGCAGCGCCTTGATCTGTTCGACCACCAACTGGGCCGGCATCCCCCGGTACTGATCGAAATACCCCTGGCCGTGGTCGCAAAACGTACAGCGCCCCCAATAGCAGCCGCGCGTCGCCAGGTAGGGAATGATCAGTTCCGGAACGAAGTAGCGGTCGAGCGGCATCCCCTCGAAGTCCGGCAAAGGCAGCGAGGCCGTCTTCTCGGTATAGACTTCGGTATTCCGGTGAAGACCTGCGGCATCGCGATAAATCAAGTTGGGCACGGAGGCGAGCGGCCGCTGTCCGTTCAAGGCTTCAATGAGCCACAAGAGGGCATGCTCCCCCTCGTAGAGAATCGCCGAGTCAAAGACATCCGTGAAGAACCGCTCATGATGCGCGAGATCTTCTTGAAGGCGCGTGATCACGTTGCCGCCCACGACCACAGGGATCTGCGGGAACGTGTCCTTGATCATCTTCGCGAAGGTCAAACCCGCTAAAAACTGCATCTGCGTCCCAATGGAAATCCCGATCACATCCGGCTGCTCTCTCGCCACCTCCGGCATGACCAACTGATTGCAGAGATCCCGATAGACGTTCACCTGCTCATCCTCCAAACAGGCAAAGACTTCTTTCGAGACCCCGGGGCGATAGCCCAGGTTGCTTTCCATCGGATAGAAGACGAGTGAGGCGGGATAGTAGGCGGCGGAGATATAGGCCATGGTCTCGCGGAAGGTATTGAGCGCCCCGTCCAGCGTCTCCGCCTCATAGAACCGTTCGCCACGCACGATCAGCTTGGCATCTTCCGCCCGTTCCGCCAGGTCGAACACATCGACATCATAGGCCTGTTCCACGACCGCTTTTTGACCCAACTCCCGTTCCGTCAGAGTTCCCGCCTTCTCTTTGTCTTGCAGCGCCTTGAGCTGCATGCCCAATCGGGCCTTCACCCAGATCAGGAACTCCATACTGAAGAAGTGATCCCACATCCCGATATTGATATCGCGCTGGATGACGGTATGGCCCGCTTCCCGCAACACAGCAGTCAAGGAAGGCAAGGCGAGATAGGGCGCTGTCGGCACCCACTCGGGCGGGAACAACAACATAACCTTGGATTGCTTCCTGGTCCCCTTGGCCAGCGGAGCAAGACCATCTATTTGGAGTAAGTCACTCATTCGTCGTTCGTATCTCGTATCTCGTCGTTCGCAAACGATACAGTCCTGCATGCGAGATACGCTTCACGCTTCACGAAATACGCACCCATCACATTTTCCCCGCCAGCGTCGGAGTCACTCCAGCTGTTTTCACAGCCCGATACTGCAGATCCTGCCGCTTTCCTAAACCAAATTTTGAAATGTAGAGAAAGATGTATTCCCGAATGTACAGGCGCAGACCCCAGCCGGGATTGTGGTTCCGCTCGAATAGCTCAAACACACGCTCCGGGGACCCTGATCGTGGATGTGCGCGAGCCGCAGGAATATGCCGCAGGCCATGTGCCGGGCGCCATCAACATTCCCCGCGGCGTGATTGAATTCAAAATCTGGAACTACGTGGGGTATCCGGCAAACACGCAGCTGGATCAGCCGATCGTCCTGCAATGCCAGAGCGGCAACCGCGCCTCGCTCGCCGCTCAGTCTCTCGCCGACCTTGGGTTCACACACATCAACGCGGTGGTGATGAATCTCGACGACTGGCAACAATCCGGTCGTCCGTTTGTGAAGTAGCCACCACTCGCGCCCATGGAAATGGAATCAACAGAAGAAACAGGGATACTCTGAATTTCCCTCCAAGTGAGGCTGAGAGATCTTCGTCTCTCCCAGCCGCCGCCCGGCCTTCCGGCCTACCACGAAGGCAGGACCGGATCCTGAAACCCGTTTGCTCATCTCTTGACGGTTACTCCCTCGGTAAGGCATCCTCATTTCAAACGCGTCTATCACTTCGGCATCCGGTACAACGATACGAGTCGATCGGTTCGACGGATACCAGGTCCCTTGAAACAGAAGGTGCCGCCAGGAAAGATGGGACATCCTGCTAAAACCACTTTCACTCTATTTTCCAGGAGGCAAAACATGAAGACGCTCGTTGTTTCGGCTCTTCTTCTCTGCGTTCTTGGTGATTTCTCCCTAGCTCAAGCGGAAGAAGAAGTTCGGGTCAGACCGGTCGATGTCTATATCTCAGGATTCGGAGGGTATTCGCACCCATTGAAGACGGATATTGTGTTAGGTGGTCCGACATTACACGATGTCAAACTCGACAATTCTCCTTCCTTTGGGGGAAAGATTGGGATATGGATCACGGCTCCTCGAAACACATTGGGAATCGATGTGGGAATGGAAGTTGACGTGACCAACTATAATCCCGATGCTTCGAGTGGGCAAATATTGTCGTCGAGCATTGGTCCAGGCATTCTCGTGTCAACACTGGATCACAATGCCACATACTTTGGTCTTAATGTTCTGGCTCGTGTCCCAATGGGTGTGACGCCAGACCTTCCAAACGGCCGCTGGTTCCCCTACCTCGGCCTGGGGGGAGGAGGACAACGGCTTACCTTCCAGACGTCGGGAACGAACGAAGGCAGAGATACGGCACCAGCGTTTCAGGGGCTTGGGGGTGTCAAAGTATTCCTGACCAAACACATTGCTGCCTTTGCAGAAGGGAAATTCATCCATGCCTCTCACTCTATATCGATTGTAGGTGGGGGTAGCGTTGATCTTACATTGAATGGCGTCCATGGGGTTGGGGGACTCTCTGTTCACTTCTAAAGCGGATTTGAATGGGAGCACGGCTACTTATCTGATGGCTTCGCGGGTCGCCCGCCCCTCAGGACTCCCAGTGGATGCGATATTGCGAGAACGCGGGCGGACAAAGCAGGAACTGGTGAACAATTGTTTCTGACACCTTTCTCTATTCCACCCACCCTCTTTGCCTTGCTATCTTACCTTGCCTGAGACAGGTGCATGACCGCGGTTTCTGCGTGTTTCGTGGCTACGTCGGCATGGCCCGCTTTCCCATGCTCAATGGCTGCTTTCAGATGTGCGATGCCTTCGTCCACATGCGGGCGATCCTTGCCTCCATTCAGGGCATGTTGCAACGCGGCTTCCGCATGTGCCACGAGTTCCGCTGTGTGACCCTGTTTGCTATGGTCCACCGCTTCTGTCGCGTGATCGAGGGCGTCCATGCGGTTCTGCTCTTCTTGACGCAGAACGTCACGCCGCGCCCCGCCCCCTCCTCCGAATACCGGTTGCACAGGCAGCACTGTGGTGGCGACTACGGCTAGGACTCCGGCCAGCATGACAGCGAGTTGCGTCGTAGATCGTCTCATCGGCATTTTCCCTTTCCCAAGAGAAGTGAAAAGACCTCCATTGACCACCAGAACGCACCTTCCGTCTTCCATTCCGTCTGTGCGGATTTGAGCTCCGTATGGAGCGCCTGCTCATTTTGAGGGTCTTCCGTTCCTCCGTACTCCAAGAGTCGTGGTGGAATTGGAGGGAGTGCGTGGAACAGGCAGATGTGGATCGCCTCACGCCCCCGTACCATCTCAGCCACATAGGCAACAGCCTTCATGGACGCCTCAGAGGCTTCGATGGCAACCAGTATCTTATGGGTACTTTCCATGGGATTCCTTCTAGGCCGATACACGGTCTTACACGTGAACAGGTCTTCAAGACTAATCAGTCGGCAACATGGTGTCAATATTGGTCAGGCTGGAAATCCTAATGCGGATGAAGAAAAACGGAGAAAAACAGGGTCAGTCTGAATTCCCACGTCAGCCACATCTCGATCTTCGACGCCCCCGGCAGCCGCCACGCCCTCCGGCCCCGAATGAATCGTTATTCATGAATCGTCATTCGTCAATCGTCGTCAATAGTGGGGGGCTTGCCCTGTGCATAGGGTAGCAATTCCAGTCTGATCCTGCAGACACCACTTTCCGCCGTCACGGCCTTCAGTCGTTTCCTGAGCGTTTGTCACGGTCCTGTCAGATGGCAGGAAGATCGCTTCTGGTGATTACTCGATGGGGGTCAGGGTCGCGGGCGGGCGGAGGAGCTTTTTTCTCTTGTCGAAGTCCTGATCGATGAGCTTTAAGGTTTCCAGTTGGAACTCGAGCTCTTCGATGCGCTTATCGCGTTCCCGTAATTGCTTCTGAAGCGACTTCACTAACCCCGATTCGCTCGGAGTCGGCGTGGTGTTTTCTGTCGCCATGGGAGTGGGCGCCGTTCCGCACGCGCTGAGCACCGTTATCAGAATGAGCCCCCGTCCTACGAGCTTCCAGAGGTTGTTGGCCGATTGATCCATCGTCTACCTGTGCCACCAAATATCTCTCCCCGCAAGCGCATTCGTAATTTTGGGAGGAGCCGAAGGCGCCAGGAACCTTTCCCCGCAGCCGCCACGCTTTCCAGCCGCATACCCCCACGCGAGGGGTCCGGCGCCTTCGACACCGTTCCATCCTGCGACTGACACAGGGATCAATGAGGCGGCCTGGGAAGTGCGAGTTCCATTCTCCCCGAGAATGTTGTAACTCCGCAGTGATGAGCCAATGGCAAAGCCTTGACTCACAACCCGTTCGTCCCTTCGGAACCGGCGTCGACGGAGTGGCCTCCGTCGACGCCCAGAGTGGAAATTTCATGATGTGTGCTTCTTGGCGATCGCCGAATCTTTAATGGTGGGATTCGTCGGGGACAGTGCGGTCGCCTGTTTGAAGGCCGTTGCCGCCTGGTCATGCTTTCCTATCCGGTCAAAACTGAGCCCCAAGTTATACTGGACTTCGGCTGATTTCGGATCAGCCTTGGCGGCTTTCTCGAAGCCTTCAATCGCGGCCTCGATCTTCCCCTCCTTATACTGGGAGACGGCCTTGTCATTGGCCGCCTGGCCCGGAGAACCTGCAGCCGCTATCAGGGCTGTCTCCGGCGCAGGCACTGCTGCTGCACTGGTCTTTACCGCAGGACTTTCCGGCTTATTTGATTCGCACGATGCCAAGATGGGAATGAGCCCTGCAAATAATACACAAGCAACCACAGAAATCTGTTTCACAAGCCACCTCCTGTTCGACATGGATCATCAACCGTCCACATGCTGTGCATCGAGAAGAGCCTC
>JABMDG010000055.1:0-8458 GCA_015904045.1 Nitrospira sp. | reverse complement strand
GTCCCACGACCGTGAGCTGCCTGCGCGCGGTCCGTCTCAGTTTTCGTCACCTTTCCGCTGACGGTCATCAATGGCGTACTGTTCGCAATTCGTGCGTTCGTCTGCCAGCCCGTGGGCGAAAGGCGAGCGATTGTCTCTTGGGTACCGCCGGCAAACATCGTTTACTTGTTGTGGGTTTTTGCGATTCAAGCGACGTAGGCTGGGTGGTGACACCAGACGCGGTCAAGATCTGTCGACCGCGCGACCCAAACCCCAAAAAGCTGCAGAACGCCACGAAGCACACCGGAACACAAATTCCCAACGCGTCTCACCTGTTCACTATTGATCAGTTTTCCAAGCTCCCGCTGGGTATCATTACGACAGTGTGCGCTCGTTATATCGTTTGTTCATCGAGTATTGCCCTCATATGCAGCATCCGATGCTGAACTTGTGTAATTGGCATGCTCGGAGGTTCCACGGATTCCACTCTTACCAGGAGGATTCAATGCACAAGATTATGATAGCCGCTATCGCAGTGACCGGTATGTGTTACGCAATGCCACAGATGACTCAAGCCGATGACACGAAAGCCAAGATGGAAAGCATGAAGGGGGAGGCGAAGGCCAAGGGTCAAGAGGCGAAGGGCGAAACGAAGGCCTTAATCGAAGATGCTCAGGGAAATAAAATGAGCGGGACGATGGAGCGGGCAAAAGGCAATACCAAAGCCGCCGGCGAACGTATCAAAGGCAAAGCGAAAGAGTTAAAGGCCAAGACCGAATAACGATCCCCGCAAGGCGCAGGTTCCTTCGAACACGCAGGAGAGTGAGATGCTCAAGGTCGGATTACGGATGTCCGCGTTCAAAGCCCGCCGTGACAGGCCGGCGTCTTAACACCTGATCCACGCGAGAACGCCAACGGGTCAGATGTGAAGCGGATGCAGGAGAGACGGAGCCATCCACAGGGAGCCACGCCACAAGGAATCCATTCGTCGTCCACAGAACAACTGCCGATGGATCAGGCTGTAGCGTAAGGAGGCCCATGAAACTCGAGACCAGTGCAATCAATCCGGCCATTCTCTGGATTCTCGGCCTTGTCGGTTTCTACACCATAGGCGGACTCATTCATGCCCTCCTGGTGCTCGCGATCGTCGTCAAACAGATTCGGGTCATTCAGGGATAACGCGTGTAAAGACGACGGAGAAAGAAACTGAGGCCAGACCTGTCTTCACCCTTTCCGTCGGCCTGCGTGACCAACCCGAGGCCTCCTCCAAGACGACTTCAACTTGTCTCCTCAGGCCTGTCCATCACGATTGGACCCGGCTCGGCCGTATCACTCCGGTACGTCTCCAGCAGTGTCAACGCCACCGCGACGACCAATGGCCCGGCCACGATCCCGAGCAGGCCAAAGAACTGAATGCCTCCGATCACACTGAAAAACATGATCAACGAGTGCACTTTCGACACTTTACCGACAATCATGTTCCTGACCAGTTCGTCGATCACCACGGACAACACAATTCCCACCGCGACCAGCGCCCCTGCCTGCATATACGCCCCCTGGATTGCCAAATAGACCGCAGCCGGAATCCAGACCAGCGCAGCCCCCACGAACGGGATATACGCCGTGATGGCCATGACGGCGCCCCACAGGATCGGGGACGGTAATCCCACCGACCAGAATGCCAGCCAGCCGATGACCCCTTCCAGCAACGCCACGATCGTATTGCCGTACACGGCGCCTTTGACCACTTCGTCGAAGCGTGTCAGAACCAACCGGCGGCGCTCCGGCGTGAGCGGGAAATTCTCCTGCGTCCAATCGACGATGCGCTTTCCGTCCCGGAAAAAGTAGAACGCGGACAACAGCACGATGCCGAACTCGACCGCCCATTGCACCAGATTGCTCACCACGTTGGTCGACTGCTGAATCAGGAGTTTCCCGAGATCAGCCACGCCCGTCACCAAGCTCGACTGCAAATCACTCCCCGTCAACCGCTCGAGGTTCTGAAATTGGACGACAAACCCCGCAATCACCGGGTACCGCCGCCAACCTTCCCCTACGGATAGTTCGCCCTGCTGCAGGTACGTGGCCAGCGAGGACACCATCCCTGCGAGATCTTGCGCGACGAGAAGCGTGAGATAGAACAGCGGAAGCAGGAGTCCAATGGTCATGATTGCGCACAGGAGAAAGGCGCTCAGCGCTTCCCGTCCACCGGTAGCACGGAGGACCAGGCCATACAGCGGATACAGTGCATACACCAGCACGACGGCCCAGAGGATTGGAGAAAATAGCGGGCTGAGGATGAATCCGGCGAGTGCCAGTGTCCCGGCCATCAACGCGATATGCGTCAGCCTGCTGGCCTTCGACATCGTCGGGTGCTCAGGTTGATGTGGCATCTGCGAACTAGCATAGCGAAGCACGGCGAGTACAGCAACCTGCCAAAAGGTTCCGATGCATGTTCAGGATTCTAATGCATCCCCAGTATTCTGGTGATTCCAGGAGCCAAGGAGTTGCACACGGCTCGCTATCGCCGCCTGACCCTCATGGAACGGGAAGAACCGAGTCGTCTGTGGGCTGCCGGGTATAGTCTGCGGACTACGGCGCACGCCCTGGCGCGGTTCGACCGTCATCGACTTGGTCACGATCGCACCGGCTGCAGACTTTCCCAACGCCACAAGTTCATCACGCGTGACGCAGAGAGCCCCGGCGGCATTCATGAAACAGCTGGGAAATCTCACACCTGCAATCGTGGTCGAAAGATCCGTCATCGCGCCACCAGGTCGGGATGCCGCTCGGTCCGCGCCACCAGCCGCCCATCTTGTATCGTCCAGACATAGTCAGCCGTGTGGGCTGCCTGGTCACTGTGTGTAACCAGCAAGACAGTCTGTTCACCCGCCTTGGCCAAATTCCTAATGAGGGCCATAATATCGGCCCCCTGATGCGAATCGATATTGCCAGTCGGTTCATCCGCCAGCAAGAGACGAGGCCGATGTGCCAGAGCTCTAGCAATCGCCACCCGCTGCTGTTCACCCCCGGATAGCTCGCCCGGCCGATGATGTCGCCGCCGGCTCATCCCCACCATCTCCAACACCTCGCTCGCCCGCATCGCCGCACTGCGTCCGCTGTCTCCGCGCAACAACAATGGCAGCGCAACATTCTCCTCCGCCGTCAGTCCGTGCACCAGGTGAAAGGCTTGAAACACGATGCCGATGGTCTCACGCCTGATTCTTGTCCACTCGGAGCTGGACAAGCCGGTCGTGGACCGCCCATCGAGCACAATGTCTCCCGTCGTGGGCTGATCCAGCCCGGCAACAAGATTCAGCAACGTGCTTTTCCCACACCCGCTCGGCCCGATAAATGCACAGAACTCTCCGCGCCGTATTTCCAAATTAATATCGGCCAACGCGGCCACCGTGGCTCCGCCGCGCACGTATGATTTGGAAAGCCCCTTCAGGACAACCACGAACCTCTCTCCAAGACCCGTACATTGACTACATATGAATAACCGCTGTCGCGACGCCTGCTTTCGTATAGCACAACCATTTAGAGTGCGACAACCTTGACAGGACAGACCTGTTCACCATAAAGAGAGCATCGTGCTGGGACGCTGGGACGCCGATACCGCCTATGGCTCACTCCTGGATTAAAGCAATACCGGAACTCATGCGCCGGGCTGTCCGGTTTCTCTTACCGGCTGAGTGTGTGGTCTGCCGTACACCCTTAGCCGACGATCCGATTCCGCACTTCTGCTCAGGCTGCTGGAACACCATCGTGCTGGCAAGCCATTCACGCTGTGCGCGATGTGACCGCCCTTTCGTCTCTCCGGTTGCGACGGTTTTTAGCCCGACGCATCTGTGCTACTCCTGCATCGCGCACCCCCCGTCCTATACCAGAGCCTGGACACTCTATCCCTACCAGTCCCCTCTACGGGACGCCATCTGCCTGTTCAAATACCGGGGAAAAGTCTCGCTGGCAACGCCGTTGGCTCGCCTTATGATCGACCAGCTTCCGGCGCTCGATTCCATCGACCTTATCATGCCTGTACCGCTGCACACCGGGCGGCTGCGCGAACGGGAATTCAATCAATCCTTACTACTGGCAGACCGGATCGGCCGCCATCTCTGCAGGCCTGTCTCCTGCGTTAATCTGATCCGAACCGTTCCCTCGCCGGCGCAGACCGCCCTCCCCAGAAAAGAACGATTGAAGAATCTCCGCGGAGCCTTTGCCGTCACTCGCCCTGAATCGATCGCCGGCAAACGCATTCTGTTGATCGACGACGTGTTCACGACCGGCGCCACAGTGAATGAATGCGCGAAGACACTCCGCAAAGCGGGTTCCAGCGACGTCTTTGCGCTGACCCTGGGGCGCACCATGGATGCGAGTCACATCCCGGATCGAGTCCTTGTGGAAAGAGCCCACCTGACGGCCGATGTCATGGGAGGATAACCCATGCCGATTTATGAATACCTCTGCCGGGCTTGTAGGAAGTGTTGCTCCATCCTGGTCCTGAATCTTCGCAATCCTCCACCGGCAGGCTGCCGGCATTGCGGCAGTTCGCAGGTGGACCGCCTCCTGTCTCGATTCGCGGCGCCCAAGTCCGAAGAGACGCGACTCGAATCTCTGACAGATCCCGACAATTTCGGTGCATTTGACGAAACTGATCCATACAGCACCGCCCGCTTCATGAAGAAAATGGGTGAAGCGATGGGCGAAGACGTGGGTGACGATATGGCAGCCATGATGGAGCAACCGGGAGAATCGGAAGAAGAGGGGAATGGGGAGACAACGGCGGGCATTGACAGTCTATGACAGGCATTGTCATGTATTTTAGCTTGACAATTCTCCGCCGATCCCTAGAATACACCCATTATTGGGAGCCTCATGAGTCTGTATCGTTGCGATGAGATCTGGTGGCACTATGGGGACCGCCCCGAAAAGCGAATTGATGACGGCGACGGAGACCTGCCGTTATCTGAAAATTACCCCGCGCACACTTTATCGCTATTTACAGAGTCGGCAGATTCCCGCTTTCAAGCTTGGAAAAGAATGGCGGTTCGTGCGCTCGGATCTGGAACAGTGGATTCGCGAACGAACCAGAACCGCCGTGTCCTCTTATACTAGGACCTGATTGATGTTTGCCGGCGAATACTTGTGCAAAGTTGATGAGAAGGGACGATTCATCGTCCCCTCGCCCATCCGCGAGCAGATCGAGGCCGACGGCCAATCCGTCGTGTTCTTGAAGGGGCCGGAACAATCCTTACTCATCTATTCGGCCAAGGAATGGAAACAAGTCCTCGAACGGACCAAAACGTCGTTGGACGAAGATCAGAGCCGTCTCTTCATGCACTTCGTCGTCTCTGAAGCAGGCACCTCGGATATCGACAAAACGGGTCGCATTCTCATTCCCGGCCGCTTACGAAAACTGGTGCCGCTCGACGACGATCAGGAAGTGATTTTGGTCGGTCTCTATCACCGTATGGAAATCTGGAACCCCAGCGAATGGCGGCGATATATCGCCCGCACGGAAGATCGCTACGAACAAAACATGGCCAAGATTCTGAATCTTTTGTAATTTGCTTCATGCCATTACACCGTCGTCGCTCAGGCTCACGACTTTCCAATCTGCCGGTACGCACGGTCTCCTATAGACCCTCAGCAGCACTGGACGCTGTTTCTTCACTACCGGTCTCACGGCCTCTTGACCGGCTTGCCCTACTTTCTCAATTCCAAACATCTAAGACCATCAGCGCCTCCCAAGAAATGCCGACTGACACGACTGTAGCCAATGGACGATTGTCACTGACCCTGCCGGTTCCTCCCAGTATCAATCGTCAGTACGCCACCGTGAACGGGCGCCGGCTGCTATCCTCCACTGGACGCGCGTATAAAATACAGGTCGGGCAGCAGGTCTGGATCGCGCTGGCTCAATCGCCTGCACGGGCCTCCCTGATGGCTCAGTTTCAATCCGGCCCACTAGCCCTCTCCATACGATTCTTCTTCACTTCAGCCCTGCGTCGCGACATTGACGGTGGCCTCAAGATTGCTCAAGACGCCCTCTGTGAAGGCTTGGGAGTCAACGATAACCGGATCATCGAAACCCACCTCTACAAAGACATCGACAAATTACATCCTCGCATCGAAGTGTCCTTATCCGTCGTTTCCCCTTCTTCCAAACCAGCATCCCGTTAATCTCGAAATAACCGGCTACAGCCTGGTACGCACGTGACCGATAAATGACCACATGCGGACAAGTGTTTTTCGTAAAGCGCAGGACGAAATGAGAATGCGTCCGCACCGTCGGTTACGAGAAATGGTTCAGCACGAAGGGGACGGGAAACGAGGGAAAGGATCTTGAGCAGCCTGTTCTTGAACCGCTCAAGATCATTGCGATCGCTCGGTCTACGCCCTACAGTGTCTTCACACGTTTGTTATAGGCGAGCATGAATTCATTGACAATGTTCTCGCTCCCCCCGCTTGACTTGGCGTCTAACGTGATCGATACATTCCCCGAGGGTATGCTTTTCACCTCAATCCAGAGATACGATGATTCACCGTAGCCCAATCCGCGATTCGTGGTGACCCGCCCTTTGGCCTTGTCTTCCAGACCGATCTTGAACTGGAGTTCCTTTGCCGTCTGTACGGCCTGACTGAACGCCGTATCATAATCAACGTTCTGGACCGTGAATGTTTTAACCGTCCCTGGACGGAGCAGAGCCATTTCATTGGCGCAACCGGCCGACATCCCCAGCATTATGCACACAACAAGAACCCACGACATCTTCACCTTTAACGCAAGCACAGCCATACAAACCTCCTTGTTATCAGACTTTCAAGAAATATAGCAGATCGAAAACATCCAACAATTCCATCCAAAAAGTGCTGAAAACCGGGGTCAAAGTTTCGGAGCTGTCGTTCAGACTATCGAGGGTGCAGGAGGGACCGGGGAACACACCCCTGCCCTGACACCCTAGCAGACGCCCCACCCGCTTGGTCGTGTGGCCTTGATGCTCCTGACTATTGTGAAATCTTGAGATTGGGTGAGGATCGAGCCCGATCCGATACCCTTGGGCTATTCGTACCGTAGGGCGTCGATGGGATTGAGCCGGGCGGCCTTGTTGGCCGGGTACAGTCCGAAGAACAGCCCGACGGCGATGGAGAATACAAACGCAGCCATTACGGTTTCAGCGGAGATGATAGTGGGCCATCCGGCAATCGCAGTCGTCACGCGCGCTCCCAGTATCCCGACGAGAATCCCCAGACAGCCGCCGACCACGCTGAGCGTCACGGCTTCAATCAGAAACTGCATGACAATGTGCCGCCGCTTGGCGCCCACCGCCATCCGCACGCCGATTTCCCTGGTCCGCTCCGTGACCGACACCAAGAGAATGTTCATAATGCCGATCCCGCCGACGAGGAGCGACACAGACGCGATAGCGAACAGCATGACCGTCAGCGTCTCGCTCGTGCTTTCCTGAACCTTGCCGATATCCACCTGCGTTCTGATTGTAAAGTCGTCTTCTTGATTGGGTTGCAAGCGATGCCGTGCGCGAATGACGTCGCGGATCTGGGCCGCTGCGGGCGTCAGGTCCTCTAATCGTTCCGTCGACGCAAACAAGGCGCCGACTGATCCCAAAAACTGTGTGCCAAAGACCTTCCGCTCCGCGGTGCTGAATGGAATGAAAATAATGTCGTCTTGGTCGGACCCTTGGCTCGATTGCCCCTTTGGTGACAACACGCCGATCACGCGAAACGGCACGTTCTTGATGCGGATAATTGCACCGACCGGCTCCTCCCCCGGATCGAACAAATTCTCAACCACGGTCTGCCCGACCAGCGCCACACGAGCGGCCGTATCCACATCCTGCTGCGTAAACGGCCCTCCGCTGCTGAACGACCAATCGCGAATCGTCAAATAGCTCGGCGAGACACCGTTGACTGTTCCGTTCCAGTTCTTGTTGCCATTGATGATCTGCATGACATCTCGTTTGCCCCAACCGATGTCGCGCAGCAGCGGGATGCGCTTCTTGAGATCCATGCCGTCCGCTATGGTCAATGTCACCGCGCCACCCTGCCCTCCTCGCACCCCACTGGTTGTCATGGAGCCGGGTAACACCATAATGACGTTGGTGCCCATGCTGGCCACCCGTTGGGCCACTGCAGCCTTGGCCCCCTCCCCAATACTCACCATCGCAATCACCGCACCGACCCCGATCACGATCCCCAGCATCGTCAGTCCGGCCCTGAGCCGATTGCGGCTCAGAATCCGAATCGCTGTCAACACTGTGAGCAGCACGAACACCGGCATCAGGCCTCCGTGTGCGACAAGGGCGTAACCGATTTCGTGCGGCGATCGGTCAAGACACGACCGTCCTTGATTACGATTTCACGCTCAGCATAGGCTGCGATATCCGTTTCATGTGTAACGAGAATGATCGTGATGCCCTGTTCTTTGTTCAACTGATCGAGAATCGCCATAATCTCC
>JABMDG010000054.1:6871-19299 GCA_015904045.1 Nitrospira sp. | reverse complement strand
GCAATTCAGCGCGCAGGACGTCCGGCAGATGCGTGAAAGCCTCTCCAGCAAGATGGTGCAGATCCAACTGGGCAACGACGTGAAGCTCCGCATCATCGACCGCGTCCCGGAATTGCAGTAGTCCCTCCGCTCCAACCACACCCGATTTTGATTCGTTATCGTCGCCGATGGTGACTGTATATCAATGACTACGGTACAGTATGACAACTATGCTGCGCATATCCTCGCACGTTGTTATTCCAGATTCTGAAATCGAGCTCCATGCCATGCGGTCGCAGGGCGCCGGCGGGCAGCACGTCAACAAGGTGTCGACGGCTATTCATCTCCGCTTTGATATTGCCGCTTCATCGCTGCCGCCTTTTTACAAAGAGGAATTGCTCAAGCTCCGCGATCAGCGCATTTCGGAAGAGGGCGTCATCACGATCAAGGCGCAGCAGCACAGAACGCAGGAACGAAACCGAGCAGACGCGCTAGAGCGGCTCAGCCTCTTAATTCAACGTGTCGCCATCCCGAAGAAGAAACGGAAGCCGACGAAACCGACGAAGGGCTCACAGAACAGGCGAATCGAGGGGAAGAAACGGCAGGGTCGATTGAAACAGTTGAGAGGAACCCTCGAATGAGTGTCAGAGCGGCGGCTTGTAACTGGCAGCGGTCGCATTGGTACGCAGCTGCTGGAGCGTAGCCCTTGCTTCCGGGATAAACTCGGCCCGTTTGTGCTTCCGGGCGATCGCCAAGGCATCGGAGGCCAGCGTCACGGCTTCCTGATGCCGGCCCCGCTCACACCGGACTCTGGCAAGGGCCAGCCGCGCATTGACCGCGTGCGGCGCCCGCTTGACGACCTGCTGTAACAGTTGTTCTCCTTTTTCTTTATCGCCTCCCAGGACGCCAGGGAGCTTCACGAGGAAGGTCCCCTTGGCCGAAAGCGCATCGAGGTGACCGGGATTGAGTTCAAGTGTCCGATCAAGTTCATTCATCATGCGGCGGAACCCGAAAGTCGCGGTGATGGACTCGCCGTCGATGCGAAGAATCTCTCCCAAATTGCAAAAGAGCGAAAAATGCGCATCGGCGTATCGCTGATCGAGCGCCACGGCCTGCTCTGCCAGCGCCTGTCCCGTGTGGAAATGCATGAGCCGCGCTTCGCGTACTGTCGCCGCCCGCCCTTGATCGCACTCCTCAAGCGCCTCTTTGGCAAGATGTCTTGCGGAGACCTGCGCCTGAGACGGCATCGGCAAGAGAGTATGACCGGCCGCGATAAGGCCGAATGCGACTCCAAGCGTTTTCCTCAACATTCGGACATCCCGTGGCAAGAGGAGGATTCGTCTGTCTGAATTTCTGAGGACACAGCAAACGCAGTGCCACGTTAGCCAGGTACCGATGGAGGTGGAACCACTTGATAAACCGACACTCTTTCCGTCAGGCGAACTGATTGAGCCTGCAAATTCTGGTGCCTGAGGGACAACTTACGGCAGAGGGGCGGACAAGCCGGAACAGAACCTTCGCGTACGTTGGCTGGAGTTTGAGCTTGAAAGAGTCGGTGATTGGCCAGGAACCGCCGGGGCTGTCTCCAGTTCCTCTGCGCCGGCAATCACCCCCTCCCCGCTGCACCCGACCATCATGCGCGGGTGAAGGGACTGCCGGATCATGGCCGCTAAGAGCTCGGATTTTGAGGCATGATGGGCTGAAAAAAACAGACAGACGAGATCGATCGAGTCGGTATCGAGCTTGGATCGGATTTCATCGGCAAGGTCGCGCGCTGCCGCCTCCGTATCCGATCGTTTAGACAACGCCGCCGCAAAGCGCACCGCGGTGGTCTGCGGAAGTGATGGGGGCAAGGGGCTGGGCATGCGCGCGGGTGGAGAATGACCGAAACGTCAAACGCCTGGATCCATGCGTTGAGACCGGGTCTGTGCCAATTGTTTGTAATACCGCCACAGATAGGAATGATAGTCGTCGACCTGCGCAAGCAGGTAGTGAAGTTCCGTCGGATCTTCGGTTTCGAGGGCACGGACCATGCGGGTCTTCAAAAACTCGCCGAAGGCTTCGGTCTTTTCAACCGCCGTCAGCAGCCGCAAGCCTCCGCCGATTTGATACTCGTTCATCTGGTCGTTCTCCAATCTGAGGCGACTGGAGAATACCGAGCGGGGGGGATAAATTGCAAGCCTCATCCACGGGTCAGAATCTTACCCGGCATTGAGAATCGAAAGATCAGTTCCGGAATGGGCCGATTATCAACGCTTTGACACGATCGACATCGATGGCCTCGACGCGGTGGCCGTCGCGGCCTGTGACCGTCGTCGCCATGGTGAGTGCGTTGAGGATGGCCTCTTCAGTGGCTTCGACGGTGGCGGAGATAAGGGGATTCAGATGGGTGTCGGCAAGATGGGTTAACGTATAGGCCGGGTCTTTGGGATAGTGCGGAATGACATTCGCGGTCGAGAAGGCGAGCATGAAGTCCCCGCTGCCATGGCGCGCGGTGGACCCGGTGCGGGCGAGGCCGAGCGCGGCGCGCTTGGCTAATCTGGTGAGCTGCCGGCTATCGAGCGGGGCATCGGTGGCAATGATCACAATGATGGAGCCTTCACTCTGACCCGGCGCGAGGGCTTCGGACATATGCTGAGGCAATTCATAGAGTTTCCCCACCGGCACACCGGCAATGACGAGTTCAGGCCTGCGGCCATGATTCGCATTGACGAGCACTCCGATGGTGTAGCCACCTTCTTTCTCAGACAGTTGTCTCGATGAAGTGCCGATGCCACCCTTAAATCCGTATGAGATCATGCCGGTGCCTGCCCCGACCGTGCCTTCTTTCACCGGACCGCCGATCGCACTGTCGAGTGCCGCCATCACATCCTGCTCGGACACGTGGCGGCCTTGGATGTCATTCAATCGCCCGTCGTCGCATTCAGCGACAACCGGCGTCAGCGTGTCGTCGGAGATGCCGATCTCGGGATACTGCTGAATCATCCAGCTCATGACGCCGTTGGCGACACGCGGGACGTTGAGCGTATTCGTGAGCGCGATGGGATATTCGAGGAAGCCTGATTCAGCCACCCATGAGAGGCCTGTCATTTCGCCGGTCCCATTCAGCACGAACGATCCGGCGGCTACCTTCTTGTGCCAGACGTCGTCGCGCGGAATCACGACGGTGACGCCGGTGCGCACAGGCCCCTGGCCCGGCTTGAGCGGCCCCCCCCCTTGGATGAGAGTCGTGTGACCGACCTTCACGCCGGCTACGTCAGTAATGGCGTTGAGGGGGCCGGGCTGATACGAGCCGATGGTGATGCCCAGATCTCGAATCCGCTGACGGCCATGATTCGATTCGGCAGCAGCGACCGAAACACAGCCGGAGATCAGAGGAGCAAGGCACGACAGAATGAGCAGCCGAATGGCCCCCTTCGCCGTGAACGGCGCCGGAGGCCTGAGGCTATACCTCATGCGTACTGCCGTGATGCGGGATTCGCACATCGATCTTTGGATGTTCCGCTTGGATGGCGGTGCCCAGCGACAGGGCCTTCCAGCAGCATAGATATTCGCGCTCCTTGCGGTTGACGATTGACGCGTGACGGGGTTCAAGATAGCACGATTCTCGATCGCTGTGAACGGCTTCATTCCGCAACCGGCGAAATGATGGCTTGCCTCTGCCCAACGCAACCCCGGATTGATCCCGACAAACAACACCCGCATACCCGGTTTGATATGATGCGCGAGTCGCTGGCCTGTAGGCATGGGCATGACTAATCTGTTGAGGCAGTTTAGTAGGCCTCAGGCTATTCCGCCACAGGACCTTGCAGGAAAAAACCTTCGCCATTTTATTAGAACGAAACCGTAACATATCGATTGTACGAGTGAATTTCTGTCGCTCTCCAATTCTTTTCTGCGGCATCAAGCTTGCTGAATACTCCGTGAGTGCCGAATAGGCGGCACCTTATACACATCCTTGAAGGAGGACTATCGTTATGAAGAACATGTTGATGGCGATCATGGCAGTGGCAGTGGCAGTGACGTTCAGCGCCCCGGCGTTCGCGGGGGATTCCCCGAAGGAAGGCGGCAAGGACAAGAAGCCCGGAAAGGTAGTTGAGGCGGTCTACGGAGACGAGAAGAAGAAGGAAGAGAAGAAGGGCGGCCACGCGGACACTTTCGGCGATGAGAAGAAGAAGGAAGACAAGGGCAAGTAATTCCAGCCCGATCTGGCGAGGCTAGTTGGCTTGGGGGCCTTCCCATTGGGAAGGCCCCCAGTCGTTTGATCATCGGTGAGTTCTGAGATAGACTGCCTGCAGTCCTACGATCGTTTTTGCATCTCGAATCGTTCCATCCGCGATTTTCCCCACCGCCTCTGCGAGCGGCATTTCTATTACATCCAACACTTCGTCGCGATCCAGTTGCTGCCGGCCTTTCGTGAGCCCGGTGGCTTGATAGACGTGAATCACTTCGTCCGCGAATCCCGGAGCCGTAAAGATGCTTGAGAGCAGCTCAAACGACGAGGCCCGATAGCCGACCTCTTCCTCCAGTTCCCGTGAAGCACAGTGTAAGGGATCCTCGCCGGGATGGAGTTTTCCTGCGGGAATTTCATAGATGAATCCTCCTGCCGCATGACGGAATTGTTTAATCAACACGACGGTCCCATCATCCTTCACCGGAACGACCGCCGCGGCGCCGGGATGGCGGATCGTCTCAAGATCCACCGTCACACCGTTTGGCAATTGAACCGTGTCGATGTTCAGCGTGACAACTTTTCCGGCGTAGATGTGTCGCGTCATGGGATCTGACAGCTTATGGCCTATGGCCTATCGCACGAACACAGACAGATTGTTGTCGAAGCGTCCCCTTTGTACCATTCACCATACGCTATACGCTCTTGGATTTTCTGTAGAACGGCGGCTTCACAACCTTTGCCGGAACCGATTTCCCTCGAATGTCGATGAGGATTTCTGTCCCCACTTCGGCGTACTTGGGAACGATATACCCTAATCCGATTCCCTTCTGGAGCAGAGGGGACAAATTGCCGCTGCTGACTGTGCCGATCGGTGCCGGGGATGGTGCCGGAGAAAGAATCGTGAATCCATGCCGGGGGACGCCTCTTTCGAGCAATTCGAACCCGACGAATCGACGAGGCGGGCCCGCTTGTTTCTGAGTCAACAGGACAGGCTTACCGATAAACTCCCCTTTCTCAAAACACACGGCCCATTCCGCTCCGGCTTCGAGTGGGGTCGTCCCTTCATCGATGTCGTTGCCATAGAGCAGATAGCCCATTTCCAGACGCAGGAGATCCCTGGCTCCGAGTCCGGCCGGCTTCAACCCGAACGACGCCCCTGCCTCCAATAACTTCTCCCAAACAGTGCCGGGTTGCCCGTAGACATAGAACTCGTAGCCGAATTCTCCGGTATACCCCGTTCGAGCCACCAGACACTCAACCTCCGCAACTCGTATTGTCGTGGATTCTCTGAGCTTGAGCTGATCCAGTCGTGACAATCCGAGCGCGGCCACGATCGCGCGTGCAGCCGAACCCTGTAAGGCGATCTGTGCCATGTCCGCTGAACGATCGGCAATTCGACAGTCGGGAAAGGCCCGACCCTGCGCCATCAGCCACGAGACGATCTTCTCTCGATTCGACGCGTTGACGCACAGCAGAAATTCTCCAGCCGTCGCCAGCCGATAGATAAAGATATCGTCTTTGATGCCGCCCTGCTCGTTGCAGACCATCGAGTACTGTGCCCGCATAGGTGTCAACGCAGCGAGATCGTTCGTGGTCATGCGCTGAAGAAACGACTCGGCACCGGAACCCGTGACGACAATCCGCCCCATATGGCTGACATCGAAGAGACCGGCCTTGCTGCGAACGGTGTGATATTCATCCACCACGCCGCTATACTGGATGGGCATTTCCCATCCCGCGAAGTCAACCAGTTTTGCGCCGGCGGCGCGATGTTGGGCGATGAGGGGAGTCTGCTGCACGGCGTGCTACCGTACCCCGATCAATTCAACGTCGAAAATCAACGTGGCGTTCGGTGGAATCACACCGCCGGCGCCGCGCGATCCATACCCCAGCTCGGATGGGATCGTCAGTTTGCGCTTGCCTCCCACTTTCATCCCCTGCACCCCCTCGTCCCAGCCTTTAATCACACGCCCGGCCCCAAGGGGGAACGAAAAGGGCTGTCCCCGATCGACCGAGCTATCAAACTTTTTCCCGTTCTCCAACCAGCCGGTGTAATGGACGCTCGCGGTCTTACCCGCAACGGCCACGTCTCCCGTGCCGACCACCTGATCGATATATTTGAGCCCAGAGGGCATTGTGACTGCCTGATTATCTTCGGCCATGGAACCTCCTACTCCCAAGCATGATATCAGCGCTACCATCGCGACTCGTGATAAACGGTACCGTAATGTCATCGGATCTCCTCCTCAGGCTGTATGGCATGGTCCGAACGGCTCGGTCAACCCGGATCGGCTACCGATCACGCTCGGCGAAAAGCGCCATGCTCGCCGTGTACCCGTGCAGGAAATTCCGGCCGCCGACCGGTCCGATCTCGCCTTGCGCGAAAAATCCCGCGAGGGGGATCGCGCCAAGCCGTTCCGCCGTGGCCGTTGCATCATGGTGCGGTCGTCCGAACAAACCCTGCCCCCTGCCGCAGCAACTGAACAGGAGAGCCCCAAGGGGAGGGTGCCGGTGCGCGGATCGGTCGGCCGCCAGCAGTGCGTTCAAATCCTCGCTGGCCGATTGCGCATCGCGAAGCTGAAATTGCACGGTTTGCCCTTCTTGCACGATGTCGCCGACGGCGACTGCTCCGGTCGTTTGGTCGGCGCCGACCAGGTTCCGGACGAGAAAATCCCCCCGCTCGAACCGATCACGATGTTCATCAATGGCAATGCCGAGATGCAATGCCCGATGAGCATGACGCCGGTCCTCTTCCGACAGGGATTCAAACACCGCCTGGAGCCGTTCCAGGGCCGGAACACCGCCAAGCTCATGAATGAGATTGTGCTCGGCTTTGGTGACGACGAACCGGTCGCCGATCAGCCGGCACCCCTGTGAAATGACCGCGCGGATGTCCACGGGACCCGATACCTGTACCCCCACCAACCCGCCTGTGAGGACCTCATTGTGGAAGATCAGCCGATTCTCGCCCACCCGATGTCCGCCGCCGGCGAGCCCCCCGATGGCTTTGACTCCTGGATACCGTTCCTCGAGGAGGCTCAGCACTTCTTGTACCGGAGTGGTGAGTGGATCAGCCAATACGAGTAACGAGGCGTCTTCCCCGTTGAATTCCGGCCAATCGGACAACCGGAACTGGTCCTGTGTCGCCGAGAAGGACACGCGAATCGGGTCCAGCACCACCTCCGGTAAAGACGCGGCCCAGAGGGTCACCGCCGGCGCCGTTTCCAACTCCTCGGTACCCGCAATGATGCCTTCCCCGCTGCATCCGATAAGGAACCGAGGACGAAGGGAGCGGCTGATCGCCGCCGCGAGCATGTCGGCTCTCATGGCATGGTGCGCCGAGAAAAACAGGCAGGCCAGATCGATCGGTGCCGTGCCGAACTTAGCCTGAACTTCATCGGCCAGATCCCCAGCTGCCTTCCCCGTATCGGATTGTGTGGACAAAGCCGTCGCGAAGCATAGGGCACCGCTCTGAGAGGACGATGAAGGGGAGAGGCTCGGCATAGGTACGCGAAGACTGATTCGTGCGGTCAGACACCCGGGTCCATGCGTTGAGGCCGATCCTGTGACAACTTCTTGTAATAGCGCCACAGGTAGGAATGGTAGTCGTCGAGTTGCGCCAAAAGATAATGCAATTCAGTAGGATCTTCGGTCTCCAATGCACGGGTCATGCGGGTCTTGAGAAATTCGGCAAAGGCTTCGGTTTTCTCCACGGCCGTCAACAGGCGCAACCCGCCGCCGATTTGATATTCGTTCACCGGTTCTTTCTCCTCACAGGTTGGCTGAAGGATAACGAGGGAGCAGCCGTAATTGCAAGCGCCTACCGATCCTCTAGGCACAGGTCTCGTTCGAGATCACCGTGCATTCCGAACCGAGCCGGACAAGAAGTCTTTCACCCGATGGAGATCAATCGCTTCAACCCGGTTCCCGTCTCTGCCCAGGACCGTGGTCGCCATCGTGAGAGCGTTCAGAACCGCCTCTTCCGTCGCTTCAACCGTAGCGGAGATGAGCGGATTCAGATGGGTATCGGCGAGATGAGTCAGGATATAGGTCGGATCTTTCGGGTAATGGGGAATCTCGTTGGCGGTCGAAAAGGCCAGAATGAAGTCGCCGCTCCCGTGACGGGCCGTGGAACCGGTCCTGGCCAGACCAAGTGTGGCACGCTTTGCCAGTCTGGTCAGCTGCCGGGCATCCAGCGGGGCGTCGGTTGCGACAATGATAATGATGGACCCTTCGCTCTGGCCTGGCGAAAGGGCGTCGGAGATTTGAGGAGGCGACTCATAGAGCCGCCCCACCGGCACACCCGCGACAACGAGTTCAGACCGTCTGCCATGGTTGGCATTGACCAGCACCCCTATGGTAAATCCACCTTCTTTCTCCGGCAATTTTCTGGAGGCTGTCCCTATCCCGCCCTTGAATCCGTAGGCCACCATGCCGGTGCCAGCGCCGACCGTACCTTCCTTGACCGGACCGCCGCCCGCTCCGTCGAGGGCAGCCATCACGTCTTGCTCCGACACATGCCGTCCCTGAATGTCGTTCAGCCGTCCATCGTCGCACTCCGCCACGACCGGCGTGAGCGTATCGTCGGTAATGCCAATTTCGGGATATCGTTGGATCATCCAACTCATCACGCCGTTCGCGACGCGTGGAACGTTCAGCGTGTTCGTGAGGGCAATTGGATATTCCAGAAATCCGGATTCCGCGACCCACGAGAGTCCGGTCATCTCACCCGTCCCATTCAGGACGAACGAGCCGGCCGGCACTTTCTTGTGCCACACATCGTCACGGGGAATGACGACCGTCACGCCTGTTCGGATCGGCCCGTGCCCCGGCTTCAACGGCCCCTCACCCGCGATGATCGTCGTATGACCTACTTTGACTCCCGCGACATCTGTAATGGCATTGAGGGGGCCAGGCAAATATTGCCCGATGACGATTCCAAGCTCGCGCAGACGTTGGCGCTCTTGTTTGGATTCTGCTGCAGCCGTTGAAAGACACCCGCCAAGTAAGGCTGCGATGCAGGACCACAGCGCCACCTGTGCCGCTTGCCGGCAGCTAGACTTCATGCGTGCTGCCGTGATGGGGAATTCGCACATCGATGGCCGGATGTTCTCCCTGAATTGCGGCACCCAGGGATAGGGCTTGTTTCTCTTCACCGTGGACGATGAAGATCGTACTGGGAAGTGGATCGATCGCGCGCACGTACGCGAGTAAATCATTGCGATCCGCATGGGCGGACAGCCCGTTGAACTTCACAATCTGCGCGCGCCGCTTGGTCGGGATGCCGAAGATCGGGACCACGTCCCAGCCCTCGACGAGCTTACGGCCGAGGGTATGTTCCGCTTGAAATCCGACAAAGACGATGACGTTCGCCTCGTCTTGAATGGCATGCTTGAGATGGTGAATGATGCGTCCCCCCTCGCACATGCCCGATGAGGAGATGATGACACAGGGGCCACGCATGGCATTCAACCGCTTACTTTCTTCCGGAGAGGAGACGAAGCGGATATAGCGGGAGGCGAAGACGTCGCTATCCGATGAAAAGGTTTTCAGCGTCTCCTCGTCATAGCATTCCGGATGGCGCCGGAACACACCCGTGGCCTTGTCGGCCAAGGGAGAGTCGATATAGATGGGAATGGGGTCGACTCGACCCTCCCCCACCAGCTCTTTAATCCGCATCACCAGCTCTTGGGTGCGCCCCACCGCGAATGCCGGGACGATGATCTTGCTCTTGTGTTGCCGGGCGTGGGCGATCAGGTCCTGGGCTTTCTTTTTCATCTCTTCGCCCGCCTGTTCGTGCAGGCGGTCGCCGTAGGTGGATTCCAGTATAAGCACATCGCAGGGTGGCGGAGGCTCGGGATCGCGAAGGATCGGCATATGGGATCGCCCCAAGTCTCCACTGAACAACACGGTGGTAGAATTCCCACGCGCCGTATACTTCACGCGGACGGCAGCGGATCCCAGGATATGACCGGCATCGTGAAACGACCCTACGATGCGCGGCGCAAGCTTGAGTTGATCTCCGTAGCGCGCGCCGTCAAACTTTCTGATAATCTTCCTCACATCGTCGCCGTCATACAATGGCTGAATACAGGTTCGGCCTCGCCGCTTCTCGTGTTTGTTCACATACCGGCAGTCGTTTTCCTGAACGCGGGCAGAATCTTCCAACATGATCCCTGCCAGATCTGCTGAGGCTCTGGTGAGATAGACTTTCCCTGAAAATCCTTGTTGTGGCAACACCGGCAACGCGCGGGCAGAATCTTCCAACATGATCCCTGCCAGATCTGCTGAGGCTCTGGTGAGATAGACTTTCCCTGAAAATCCTTGTTGTGGCAACACCGGCAACGCACCGGAATGATCGATGTGGGCATGGGAAAGCAACACGGCTCCCAGCGATTTGGGATCAAACCCAAAGTCCCGATTCCGTCTAGCCGCTTCGTCGCGGCGACCTTGAAACATTCCACAATCCAACAACATCCGGAAGCCCGGCACTTCCAACAGATGTCGGCTTCCCGTGACGGATCGGGCGGCTCCGTGAAAAGAAAGTTTCATGTTGGAGTCACCTTGTTGTGACGGCCGATCAGATCCCAGGCCTCCTGGGCCGTCTCGGCATAGTGAAACAAATTCAGGTCTTTAGGCGAAATCAGTCCGTGGTCCACCAGCCCCTGCCAGTTGATCACGTTTTCCCAAAAGTCACGGCCTACGAGCACGACCATGACATGGTCGGTCTTGCCGGTTTGCAGCAGCGTGAGGGTTTCGAACAGCTCGTCGAGCGTCCCAAATCCTCCAGGAAAAGCGACCAGCGCCTTCGCCCGGATCAGAAAATGCATTTTCCTGATCGCGAAATAGCGGAACTGGAAACTCAATATCGGGGTGATGTAAGGATTCGGATGCTGCTCGTGGGGCAGCGTAATGTTGAGCCCCATCGATTTGGCATGGACATCCGAGGCCCCGCGGTTTGCCGCTTCCATGATGCCGGGCCCCCCACCGGTGACGATCACGTAGTCGCAACGGCCGTCAATTTGGCAGGTTGAGGAGACCAGCCGTCCAAACTCGCGAGCCACGTTGTAGTATTTCGAGAGGGCGACTTGCCTCCTCGCGATGGCCGCCTTGCGTCGGACCTCAGGATTGTCCGGAGTTCGCGCCGCGTCCGCTTCGGCTTCTCGCAACGCCTGCTCCATGGCCTCCGGTTCCTGGATTCTCGCGCTGCCGAAGACGACGATGGTCGAGTGAATCTTCTCTTCGCGTTGGATCAGTTCAGGCTTCAACAGTTCGAGGCCGATTCGGATAGGCCGTAGCTCGTCCCGCTCAAGAAATTCTGTATCCTTGAAGGCGTGGATGTAGGAGGAATGCGGGGTGTCGATGCCCTGCTGCGGCGTATGATCGGAAGAGCCCGGCTTCATGGCCGGACATTATAGCGGGGCTGATACCCGGCGGCAATTGCAGCCAATGCTGATTGAGCCTTTCTGGGCGCTAGAACGGCCAGAATTCAAACAGAGCATGCTCGTCCGTCAAGCCAAAGGCGTAGGAACGTACGATGAGTCGGTCATCGCAGATGATCAGCAGGCGCTGAATGTTGATCCCTGTCCCGGATAAGGTCATCGTGGGTGCCACGGGAGATACGACTCGAAATAAGTACCCTAAATTGAGCGACGAAGAGCGGGTCGTGCTCCATTTGAATTCTGCAAGAAACTGATCGGAAACAGCCGTAATCTCTTCCGGAGCCCCCAAATGCTCTACGACGTGATGCAAGGTGGTTTCGCCGGCCGTGATAAAGGAAAGGTCTTCTGGTGTGATCGGTGTGTTGAAGTCGACCCTTCGTACCGCGCAGCCCCACAACCCCACACAGAGGATGAAGACCAGGAGCAGGCGGGCATACGGTGCGTTCATCATCGATCTATTTCCCCCAGGGTCGTATCGTAAAATCGACTTCTGGTGTTCGTTTGCCGTAGATCACATCCTGTACGATGCCTTGCCGGTCAAAGAACACATAGAGATTATCACTTCTCACATTCACGCTCAGGATGTTGAACACGAGTAAGATAAGCCCGGGAGATTTCCCATCGTAGTAGTAGTATTGGAAAATCTCTTTGTCGTTGCCGACGATGATTCGATCGGGGGCTCCTAAGAGGGTCACCACCGATTCTTTCTTGGTGATTCCCTTTTCGATTTGGCTGAGGCTTTCCTCTTGTATAGGGTTTCCAACCCGCCCGCGGCTGAGGACGCAGCCATTGATGAGAAGGCTCAATCCGACAAGAAGCAGCACGGATGTTCT
>JABMDG010000054.1:0-6771 GCA_015904045.1 Nitrospira sp. | reverse complement strand
GTTGAACTTCACGACTTGGGCTCGGCGTTGCGTCGGGACGCCGAAAATCGGCACCACATCCCATCCCTCGACCAGCTTTCGTCCCAGTGTATGCTCGGCCTGGAACCCGACGAAGACGATGACATTGGCCTCGTCTTGAATGGCATGTTTGAGATGATGCACGACACGCCCGCCTTCGCACATCCCGGAGGAGGAAATGATGACACAGGGCCCTTTCATCGCGTTCAGACGCTTGCTGTCTTCCGGCGACGAGACAAAGTTGATGTACCGTGAGGCAAAGGGATCACCGGCTGCCGAAAATGTTTTCAGCGTCTCTTCGTCGTAACACTCCGGATGGCGGCGAAACACCTCCGTGGCTTTGCCGGCCAGCGGTGAGTCGATATAGATGGGGAGGGGATCGATCCGACCCTCGCCGACCAGCTGCTTGATCCGCATGACCAGTTCCTGGGTGCGGCCCACGGCAAAGGCAGGGACGATAATTTTGCTCTTGTGTGCTTTCGCATGGGCGATCAGATCCTGCGCCTTCCGCTTCATCTCCTCGCCGGACTGCTCATGCAAGCGATCGCCATAGGTGGATTCCAGGATCAGCACGTCACAGGGGGGAGGCGTCTCGGGATCCCGCAAAATCGGCATCCCGGAACGGCCGAGATCGCCGCTGAACAGGACCGTGGTGCTGTTGCCTCGCGCCGTGTACTTCACGCGAACTGCGGCAGAACCTAAAATATGGCCGGCGTCGTGAAATGATGCCATCACACGTGGCGCGATTTTGAGCTGATCTCCATACCGTTCACCTTCGAATCGCTTCAGAATCTTGCGGACATCGTCGCTGTTGTAAAAAGGACGGATACAAGTTGTTCGTCCGCGCTTTTCCCGCTTGTTCACATAGCGGCAGTCGCTCTCTTGTACTCGGGCGGAGTCTTCAAGCATGATCCCCGCCAAGTCGGCCGTCGCTCTGGTGACATAGACTTTCCCTGCGAATCCATGCTGCGGCAAAACCGGCAAGGCCCCTGAGTGGTCGATATGCGCATGGGAAAGCAAGACAGCGCCCAATGACTTGGGGTCGAAGCCTAAGTCTCGGTTTTGCTGAACAGCCTCTTCCCGCCGTCCCTGAAACAGCCCGCAATCGAACAAGAGTCTGAATCCCGGCATCTCCAGCATGTGCCGGCTTCCTGTGACCGATCGAGCTGCTCCGTAGAAGGAAAGTTTCATGTTGGTGACACTCCATTGTGGCGCCCGATTAAGTCCCATGCTTCCTGGGCTGTCTCGGCATAGTGGAACAGGCCCAGGTCATTCTGTGAAATAAGCCCGTTGTCCACCAGCCACTGCCAATTGATCAACCGTTCCCAAAATTCACGCCCGACCAATACCACCAGCACTTGGTCCGTTTTGCCGGTCTGGAGAAGGGTCAAGGTTTCAAACAGCTCGTCGAGGGTGCCAAATCCTCCCGGAAAGGCGACTAAGGCCTTCGCGCGGATTAAGAAGTGCATTTTTCGGATGGCAAAATAGCGGAATTGAAAACTTAGCGTCGGCGTAATGTATGGGTTCGGATGTTGCTCGTGTGGGAGTGTAATGTTGAGGCCGATCGATTTGGCCTTGACGTCCGCCGCCCCGCGATTTGCGGCTTCCATGATGCCGGGTCCCCCGCCGGTAACCACGACATAGTCGCAGCGCCCATCGATTTGACAGGTGGACGACACCAATCGTCCGAACTCGCGCGCCACATCGTAGTACTTCGAGAGGGCGAGCTGTCGCCGCGCTATGGCCGCCTGCTTTACGATTACAGGATCTGTCGGCGATCGAGCCACTTCCTCTTCGGCCTTGTGAAGCGCCTGCTCCATCGCAGCCGGATCTTGAAGTCGCGCGCTCCCAAAGACCACGATGGTCGACTGGATTCCCTCTTCTCGCTGAATCAATTCCGGTTTCAACAGTTCAAGCCCGATGCGAATCGGGCGCAGTTGGTCGCGTTCTAGAAACTCCGTGTCCTTATGGGCCAGAATATACGAAGAGGATGTAGTGTCGGGACGAAGCGGTGACGTGTGATCAGATGAGTCCGGTCCCATGGGCCGGCATTATAGCGGGATTGTAAGACGAGGGGAAGGCGAGTGATTCGTGCGAAAACCTGGCGGTCAGAACGGCCAGAACTCGAACAAGGCATGTTCGTCCGTCAAACCAAACGCGTAGGAACGTATGATGAGTCGGTCATCGCAGATGATGAGCAGGCGCTGAATATTAATTCCTGTACCCGAGAGGGTCATCGTGGGCGCCACGGGGGATACGATTCGAAACAAGTACCCTAAATTGAGAGACGAAGAGCGTGTGGTACTCCATTTGAATTCCGCAACGAACTGATCGGACACAGCCGTGATCTCTTCCGGAGCACCGATACGGTCAACGACGTGATGCAAGGTGGTTTCGCCGGCCCTGATAAAGGACAGGTCCTCCGGCATGATCGGTGCGTTGAAGTCGACCCTTCGAACCGCGCAGCCCCACAAGCTCACACAGAGCATAACGACCAGGAGAAGGCGGGCGTACCGTGCAGGCATGATTGCGCTATTTCCCCCAGGGTCGCAGAGTAAAATCAACTTCCGGTGTTCGTTTGCCGTAGATCACATCCTGTACGATGCCTTGCCGGTCAAAGAATACATAAAGATTATCACTTCTCAAATTTACGCTCAGGATGTTGAACACGAGTAAGATGAGCCCGGGAGATTTCCCATCGTAGTAGTAGTATTGGAAGATCTCTTTGTCGTTGCCGACGATAATGCGATCTGGGGCTCCGAAGAGAGTCACCACCAATTCTTTTTTGCTGATTCCCTTTTCGATTTGACTGAGTTGTTCCTCTTGTATCGGGTTTCCAACCCGCCCGCGGCTGAGGACACAGCCGTTGATGAGAAGGCATACTCCGAGAAGAAGGAGCACGGATGTTCTGAAGCGCATGAGTCCTCCTAGCGATCTGCTTTATGAGCCCGGTCAATTTTCTTTGATAACACAAAATCCTGCTCGTAGACCACATACCCGGAAGCAGCTAATCCGACACGTTGATAGACAGTTTGGGCCTCATGATTATTCCGTTCGACATAGAGCCTGATGCCGCAAACTTGAGAATCAGTTGTTGCCTTTGCGACGATCGCTGCATGCATCGCCCGGTAGATTCCTTGCCGTCGCCAGGCCTGGTCCACATAGACACTCTGTACCCACCAGAAGACTCCGTTGCGCCAATCGCTCCATTCAAACGTCACCATCAGCTGACCTGCAAGTCGAGGGCGGTCCCGGTCACGAACCTCGGCGACGAGGAAAAATCCCCGCTCTGGCGCGTCTAATACCGCAAGGGTCCCATTGCGAAGCCTGTCTCGATCGAGGCACCGCCCTTCTGTTTCCCGGGCCATGGCGGCGCTGAATCCGGTCAAGGTCTCTACATCTGCATACGCTGCCTGCCTGACAACGATGTGTGCTGGAAGGGTCATGGTATTAGGGGTTTGATTTGGGTGCACTGAGCCAACCTGTCCGTGGTTTGTAGAACCCGGCGGAAAATTCCATCTTCATCGCCTCTTCCGGGAGAAGGTTGAGGGGCCGAAGCGCTCGTTCTGGAACGAACGCCAGGAATCCCGTGAAGGGATGGATGGCTGTCGGCACGAATACCATAAAAAGGTTATCAGGCGGTGCGACCTGAATCGCGGCCGGGGCAGATCCCATCACGAATCCCATCGCCCAAAGTCCGTCCCGGGGAAAGGGGAAGGCAACCACCGTGCTGGTGCCAAAGCGGGAGCGGAAATTCAAGATGTCGGTCATGCCTTTTAATGTGAGATAGATGCTTTGCACGAGAGGAATCTGCTCAAGCCGCTGTTCCAGCCGTCTCATCAGATGCTCACCGATGATATGATCAGCAATAAATCCGACGATCGCGACGAGCAACACCAACAGGAGCAGCGCCCATGTGGGGACTAATACGGCGAGACCTGCAAAGAAACATCTCGAGAGCGCTTTGATCATAGGAGAAACTGGCGATGGGTTGGATCCCCCTCCCAGTGTATCAGAACATCTGTGGGTTGGGGAGAGAGAACTGCGTTCGGCTTGCGCTCGATTCTTCTTTCCTTTATCCTACGCACCGTCACATTGAGAAAGTTGCGCACCGTTTACCCACGTGATGATGGAGGGCCGCCCTTGTGAGCATCAGTAAGGATTTGCTTGCCATTCTTTGCTGTCCGGAAACGAAGCAACCGGTCGTGACAGCCGATCCCGCTTTGGTCAGGAAGCTTAATGAAGCGGTCGCGCGCGGAGCGTTGCTGAATAAAGGTCAAAAGCCCGTTGTGGAACAGTTGGAAGACGGTCTTGTTCGAGCTGACTTGAAAATCCTCTACCCGATCCGGGAAAACATTCCTGTGATGCTCATCGAGGAAGGTATTCCACTCGATCAAATCACGGCGTAGCCTCGTTCATTCTTCTTTTTCCCGCTGACAGTGTTGGTTCTATATCGCCGCCGGCTTCTTGCCTGCTTATGGGCTTGCCAAAGAACGCGTGAGGACTATGGTGTGACGATCTGCCCTTTTCCCTGTGGGCTGTCGGTCTTGGAGCCGGTTGAGGTTCCACAATGAAGACAGAGATATTCGTAGAGATTACCGGATGGCAGGACGAGTAATAATCGTTCCCTCGTTGGCGTGGCAACTCGACAGCGAGGGCAATAGAGGAGGGACGCATTGAGGGACCGAAACTGATCTCTCGAATCCGGCGGCGCTTGTCGTGGACGGTCCATTGCCCCGCGTTGTTTGCTGGTCAACCAAGGGGCCATCGGCCTGCGAGGTGTTGAGGACATGCGGATTGGTATGGGTGGTCTATAGAGTGGTCCAGTACGGGTAGCTTCGTGGTAGTGGTTCTTCTGTATAGACGTCCGGTTAGGCTGGTGTTTTTGCTGATTCGATCTCTGTGGCCGTAATGAGGCTGGAGAGATAGTCTGCAACGAAATTCAAGGCCTCTTCCCGCCCATCGGCCCGGCGTCCTTTTTCTCTGCGTTGAACTGAAAGTTCATGTTCCAAATCAGATTTCACTTCGCCCAGGATCCGCTGGAGTGAAGATGGGGTGAGATTGGCGTCCATGTCTTCAAGTTCCTGGCATCGGTCCAGCACCCAATTCAGTCCCTCAATTCGTCCCGCATAATGTTCCTGCTCCGCCGTATCGATACGCGCCATTGCGGTCGCAAACGTTTGGGCTTCGTAAATAAGGTTATAGAAACTGGTGACCGCACGCTGCAAAGATGGATTCATGATACTCCTTGTGTCGTTTTGTAAGTGCGCTTTTCAATTATACATGAGATTGACAGGACAACAAGGAGTATTTTGCGGCGCTATGTAAACAGGAGGGAATCGAACTCGTTCATGAAACCGTAGTAGAGCGGGGCAAAGTCCTTCAGACACTCCGGACTGGTTTCCTTCAAGCGCTGGAAAAAAAACACCTGCGCCCGCGGGTCGAGTTGTTCCAGAAGCTTGCTGAGCTCAGCCATGGAATAGCTCCCGGACGGCACACTTAAAATATAGTGAACGAGACGCTCAACGAATTGCTGAGCGACATATTCGCTGGTCAGATAACCATCAGGCAGGTTTCCAGATGCCAAGAACTCGGCAAATGGGACGGCTTGCGCTGCAAAGGGAGTCACTGGCTGCTGAGGGGAGTCCACGGGGAGGTCGCTCCATTTCTTGACGATAGGGAGTGTACCTCCTGAAATCTACTGGACCTTCCGATAACCGTCAAGTGCGCAGAAGCAGCAGTCCGTCCTGAGCCGAAAGACTGCTAGAACGTGAAAAGGCGGGGTCCCTTTGGGGAACCCCGCCTTTCCATATTCGACCTACGCGATCCGCTGTAGGGTATGAGCGAACAGCTTCTGTTGGCTTTCCGCCTTCTGCACCGGCACTACGCTCTTACAGCCACGTCACGCGCTCCGCCGGCCTGATATAGATCGGCTCTTCGACCTGGATACGCGCCACTTCCTTGCCGGATTTGTTAAACCCGAGGACCGTGTCGTTGTACATCTCAAAGCGTTTCCCGTGGATCTGGGTCTCGAACACCTTGGGACCAGGGATGACATCGTACCGGAACACGATTTGCTGGCTCGCTCTCCACAGCTGAAGTACCGCCAGCAATTCGCGGCTCGGCACCAGATATTTCTCGATCGCATTGTCCACGCCCGGACCGAACATCTGCCTGGCGTACCCGCGCGGGCTGTGCCGCGGCGGAATGTAAAATCCATTGGGCTCCGTGCCCCACTGCGGATACAGCGGCAGCGCCACTTGCTCGACTCGGATCGCGTAGTAGAGCGGGTGCCACCGATCTTCAGCCCACAGGCCGTCTTCACCGATACGCACCAGACTCTGCATCCGGATCTTCCCGACGCAGGCCGCCATACAACGGGTTTCCATCGGTTCGCCGCCCGTCAATGGATCCTTGCCTTCGATACGGGGATAACAGGCAATGCACTTCTCGGAGACACGCGTCGTGCCCCGGTACATCGGCTTTTTGAAGGGGCACTGTTCAACACATTTCTTGTAGCCTCGGCAGCGATTCTGGTCGATCAAGACGATGCCGTCTTCCGGCCGTTTATAGATCGCCTTTCTCGGACAGGCCGCGAGGCAACCCGGATAGGTGCAGTGATTACAGATACGCTGGAGATAGAAGAAGAAGGTCTCATGTTCCGGCAAGCTGCTGCCCGTCATCTTCCACGGTTCATCCCGCGAAAATCCGGTCTTGTCGATACCTTCGACAAGCGCGCGCATTGAGGTCGCG
>JABMDG010000053.1:15583-25291 GCA_015904045.1 Nitrospira sp. | reverse complement strand
GACTGGCAGCGTCACGGCCCTCCAACATACTGGCTAACTGAAGATCTCCATGCCGGGGAAGAAATACCCAATCTCGAACGTCGCCGTGTCCGGAGAGTCGGACCCATGGACGGCATTAAACTCGATGTTAGTCCCGTGCGCTTTTCGGATCGTGCCCGCATCGGCCTTCGCGGGATCCGTGGCCCCCATCAGCTCGCGATTCTTCTTGATCGCATTCTCGCCTTGCAACACCAACACCACCGCAGGCCCGGACGACATGAACGTACAGAGGCTGTCGAAGAAGGGCCGTGCCTTGTGGACGGCATAGAATCCTTCCGCGACCGGCTTTGACATCCGCATGAGTTTCATGGCCACCGGCTTCAGTCCGGCTTTTTCATATCGATTGATAATGTCCCCGATCGCATGCTTCTTCACGGCATCCGGTTTAATAATAGCGAGGGTTCGTTCACTCATTGTCGCGACAACTCCTTCAAAAAATTAAAGAATACATCCGCTCCCGCTGCCGCATTATAAGTGGGAGTGGAAGGGCTTGCAACTCAATAGCGATCGAAGCGGCACGTGATTTCAGCGCGCGAACCGCGGTGACAGCCCGGTGAGCCTGCCGCATAGCATTCGCGCCTGCCTCTGTGCTATGTCGATCCCATGCCCACCCAACACGTGCTGTTGCTCATGCCGCCGCTCACCCAGTTGAACACCCCCTATCCTTCGACCGCCTATCTCACCGGGTTTCTTGAATCTCGTGGCATCGCCGCTGAGCAGGCCGATCTGGGCATCGAGATGGTGCTGCGGCTGTTCAGCCGGGCTGGACTGCGCCGCCTGTTCGCCGAGATCAGAAAACATCACGATGATACCCTGCCGGCGGAAGCGATCGAGATGCTCAGACGCGAACCGCGCTATCTCGATCACATCGACGACGCCGTTTCCTTTCTTCAAGGGCGGAATCCTTCTGCCGCCTCCCTGCTGAGACGTCCGGAGACATTGCCCCGCGGCCCGCGATTCAGAGGCAGGACAAAACTCGTGCGGTCGATGCCGCCCGAAGACCGGGCCAAACATGTGGCCACGCTGTTTCTTGAAGATCTGGCCGACTTGGTCCAGGCGACCGTGTCGCCGCATTTCGCGCTGAGCCGGTATGCCGAGCATATCGCCAGGTCCGCCTCCTCGTTCGACGGCATCATCGCCGCCTTGCGGGAACCGCCCACGCTCACCGACGAATTCATGCTGGAATCGCTGCACGCCCATCTCGACCGCGTCGATCCGACGCTCGTGGGCCTGTCCGTACCGTTTCCCGGCAATCTCTATGGCGCCTTTCGCATCGCGCAGGCGATCAAGCAATACCATCCGAATCTGCCCATCGTACTGGGCGGCGGCTATGCCAACACTGAACTGCGCCGCGTCGCCGATCCACGAGTGTTCGATTATGTGGATTTCATCACGCTCGACGACGGGGAGCGGCCGCTGCTCTCCCTCATTGAACACCTGAATGATCTTCTCCCACGTAAGGGCCTGTGCCGCACATTCTATCGAGAATCGGGACGCGTCTTGTTCGCCGACAACTCCGACCTGTCGGACTTTTCGATGGATGACATCGGCTGCCCGACTTATCGCGGGATCGACCTGGACCGCTACCTGACGATTTTGGACAGTGCCAACCCGATGCACCGGCTTTGGTCGGAAGGCCATTGGAACAAACTCACTGTCGCCCACGGCTGCTATTGGAAGCAGTGCACGTTCTGCGATGTCGGGCTCAACTATATCGGCCGGTATGAGATGACGCCGACCGATCGGCTGATCGGCCAGATCGAACGATTGATAACCGAAACCGGCCGGCGCGGGTTCCATTTTGTCGATGAAGCGGCGCCTCCCGCTGCGCTCAAGTCGCTGGCCCTGGGATTGCTCGAACGAAAGATCGCGATCAATTGGTGGGGCAACATCCGTTTCGAAGAAGCCTTCTCACCGGACCTCTGCCGCCTGCTCGCCGCCTCCGGCTGTATCGCGGTGACGGCGGGGCTCGAGACCGCATCCGACCGCCTCTTGGACAAGATGAAGAAAGGGATCACCGTCGATCAAACCGCGCTGGTCGCCGCGGCCTTTCGAGACGCCGGGATTCTGGTCCATGCGTATCTGATGTACGGCTTTCCGTCCGAAACGACTCAGGAAACCATGGATTCCTTGGAGCGTGTGCGGCAACTGATGGCGGCGGACGTGATTCAATCCGCCTTCTGGCATCGCTTCACCGCGACGGCTCACAGTCCCATCGGCCTGAAGCCGGCTGCCCACGGCCTGCGGATTCTTGGACCGGAGTTTCAGGGATTCGCAGAAAACGATCTGCTGCATCAGGATCAGGCCGGAACAACCCCCGAATGGATCGGGGAAGGGCTGCGGCGGTCGATGCTCAATTTTCTCGAAGGGCGCGGGTTCAAGATGGACGTGCGCGAATGGTTCGATCATCGAGCGCCCAAGCCGCGGGTTGCCGCCTCCTGGGTCAGGCGGTTGCTCAAGAACCGGCCAATAAAAGACGATCTCAGGCTGGAACGGCGGTTCGTCTGGCTTGGAGGAACTCCGGTCCTTGAATCAGTCGGGCGAAACACTCAACTCGCACTGCCTGGGCTGGAGAGCCTTTGTGCTGTGACTCTCCCCAATCAAGAAGCCACGTGGGTTAAAAATCTGATTCAACAATCTGCCCCGAACAATGGCTCTTCGAATTCGTACCCACTGCTGCGAGCCGCATCGTCCTCGTTTCCCGGTGGCACACAGTCATTCGAACGATTCCTCAACACGGCCCGCTGGAACACCATCCGTTCTGCCGGCCTGCTCCTCGTGTAATTCATCCTTCCGCGCGGCACAAACAGAAAGGCCGAACCCCGTTGCCGGGATTCGGCCTTTTTTGAAGCTGACGACTGTCAGCTCACGCTGTCTGACCTAGTACTGCAGCTGCAACGCAACGTGGAACGCATCCTGCCGATTCCCAGCTGCACCCGGTGCATAGTTGAAAAAACCCTTGGTGTTGATGTCACCATAGGTCCAGAAGGCGGAGATACGAGCATTGTGTCCATCAATGACGTAGTTCATACCTGCCTCCCACTCCTGACGCAGCGTACTGTCGATTGGATCGATGCTGGTGAAACGGCCATAGGGCTGGAAGCGGCCAATCCCGATCTTGGTCGGAATCAGGTAGAGGGCGTAGACGGTCCAGGAATGTCCACGGAATATTCCCGTTTGACAACCAAAACCACCACTGACCCCCCCTCCCCCAGGTTGACCAGGAGCGCTAGTAGTACACCCCGGGTTCGGAGTCGTATAGGCTTTGATCTGGTCTCCCCAATACCGCTTGAACTCTGCGTTGAAGGTGAACACGCCCATGTTGTTTGGAATCAATTTCTCGAAGAGGAGGTCAAACACGACGGCGTTCATATCGGTTTTGAATGCCCCCGTCCCAACGCCGTTATGTTGGTGATTAAACCCTGCGGCCAATGTCAAAAGGTCCCCGTAACCCCCATAATAGGTACCGGCGGTGTAGTAACCGGGGTTGTCGGACTCATCGTTCAACAGATTCCAATTCAAACGACCAGTAAAGGTCGGTGTCTGACCGAGATTCGGTCCGCCCGTGGTGCCCGTGCTGAACATAAACGCGTACAGTAGATGGGTGCCGAAGGGATGGACTTTGCCCCACAAGGTCACGCCGTTGTCACGGCCAAAGAGTCCGCCATTCGCGTTCGAATTGTACCCATTGCCGTGGTCGCTGATGAGGAACGGGGTCCGGAAACCATAGTAGGTTGCATGATAAAAGGGGCCATTCAACTCGCCTCGATCAAACGGCAGGAGCATGCGGCCAGCCCAAATGTTCAACTTCTCATCGAACTCGAACTTCCCGATCGCATCGATCAGACCGATCCCAGCACCTGCCTGGCCGATGATGGGAGCCGGCGCGTTAGCTGTCACGCCAGGGGCAAAGAGCCCACCCCCGCCTCCACAGGAAAAACATTCGGTGTTGAAGTTGAACTTGACGTACTTGTGAATCTGACCGTTGATGTAAATACGAGCGTTGTCGACCGCAAACGATTGGTCATAGCCTCCATCCTGCGAGCCACTTCCACCCCCCACACCTTCACGGGCGTTGAAACTGGTCCGAATGCCCATCCCTATCGAAATCCACTTGTCCTCGTCGGCCTTAATCATCCCACCGGCATTCGCGCTGGGCGGCGTGGACACAGTCCCAGCCACCAGCGCCACAACGGCCCCAGCAACTAAAAACTTCCTCCACCACCTGCTTAGTTCTACCTTCATTATGGCAGCCTCCCTTGTGAAATGAAGTGATAGAAACAATTGCCAGACTCCCCGTTGTTCCACTTTGCTCTTCTACTACTACGAAACCCTCGAATTCGAAAGAAAACTCACAGAAGTTGAAAACGGGGGGGAGTATGCCCAAATTGGACGATTACTTCAAGAACAATTTTTGGCAGTGGGTCACACTCAGGCGGAGGGGAAAGCTTATTCAATAGTCATGCCGTTACTGGCAAAAACTTTGGCAGGCCTACCTCAACTGCTATTCGGTCTTCCACGTATGCCGCCATATTCTTAAATCACCTCGGCGGGAGCCGCGATGCATGGCTCCCGCCTTGCGATGTATCGAACCGTTCGCTATCTGTTCGGCTGCGGCGTATAGCGGAGATAGGGCTTCACTGTCTTGAAGCCTTTCGGGAACAGCGACTTGGCTTCCTCGTCGTTCACGGCCGGTGTAATAATGCAGTCCTCCCCGTCCCTCCAATTGGCCGGCGTCGCCACCTTAAATTTCGAGGTCAGTTGGAGCGAATCGACGACGCGCAGCAGCTCATCGAAGTTCCGCCCACACGACGCGGGATAGGTCAGGGTGAGCTTCACCTTTTTATCCGGCCCGATGATGAATACCGACCGCACCGTCATATTATCGATGGCGTTCGGATGGATCATGTCATAGAGGGTGGCCACCTTCTTGTCCGGATCGGCGATGATGGGATAGTTCATCGTCGTCTTCTGCGTTTCGTTGATGTCGTTGATCCAGCCCTTGTGGGAATCGAGCGGATCGACGCTGACCGCAATCACTTTGACTCCCCGCTTCTTCAACTCCGGCATGATCTTGGCCACCGTTCCCAACTCCGTGGTGCAGACGGGCGTGAAGTCTTTCGGATGGGAAAACAGGATGCCCCAACTAGTGCCGAGCCATTCGTGGAAATTGATCGTACCTTCCGTCGTGTCCGCCGTAAAATTCGGCGCGTCGTCGCCCAACCTGATAGCCATGATACCCTCCCTGTTATCGGTAAAAAATGATCCCGTGATTCGACCGCACGAGACTGACCCAACTACGATACTGCGCCGCTCGAGACGAGCGCAAGAGGCCTTTTTCGTTGCCCGTATCTCGTCGCCCGTGAAACGTCTCTCGCAAACAAGATGGGACAGGCTCGCTTTCCTTCCTGCGCTTCACGCTTCACGAAATACGCTTCACACCGCTGGGGCTCAAGATTCTCACCCGTCAAGCCGATACCGCCTACAGAAATCTCAATGGGGGGGCAGGCCATGGACAACGCAGACCCTGCGCGAACCAAACTCCATATCTCGAACGACCCGATGTATCGGATGCTGCGGGAAGGCTGCATCAAGGAATTCAACGCCAAGAAAGCGTCCGGCGACAAGTGCGATCTGCGCGGCTGCGATCTCCGAGGGCTCGATCTGCGGGGGTTGGACGCCGACGGCCTTGACTTCAGCGATTGCTATTTTCGGCAGAGCGATCTGCGGGGCGTGGACTTAAGCAAGGCGCACATGGACGGCGCCAGCATCAACGCCTGCAAGATCTCCGGTGTGCTGTTTCCACGGGAGTTGAGCGCCTCGGAGATTGAGCTCTCCCTCCTGCATGGTACGAGGATGCGATACCGGGTGCGCTGACGTACTTCGTCGTTCGTGAAGCTTAGCTCGCAAACAAGATGTGACGCACTCGTTTCCTTCCTGCGCTTCACGCTTCACAAGATACGCTTTACAATCCGGCTCCCAGCGCCAGCTGCGTGCGCACCAGCTCGTGGCCTGGCTCGGCAGCGCCGGCTTCCAGCACAAATACCCTCTCGCTGGTCAGCTTCCCGCTTTCCAACAGGCGGTTGCGCACCGCTTCGCCTCGGTCCCTCGCCAGTGATTCCAAGTCGAGGTCTGTGATGGGAATTTCGGCGAGCACTCGCTGCTTCATCTCCTCTGGTGTCGGAGGTTTCGCTTCGGTCCCCTCCGGCGTCTTCTCTCCCGCAGCCGCCTGTTTGGCTTGCCATTCGGCAAAGAGTTCCTCCACAAACCGTTGCTCCTCCTCCGCGGTGATGTCCTCCGGCGCAACCGCCTTGCCCCCCGCCCGGCGCTTCTTGGTCGCAAGCCGATCGATCAACTTGCGTTGGCGCAATGCCGCCCCATCGAGCACGATATCGGACGTCCCTTTGATCTCCAGCCGCAGCCCGGCCCGCTCATCGAGCGCCTGCTCCAGCGTCTCGAGTTTCTTCATGTCTTCGGCTTTCAACGAGGCGCTGCCTGGTTGAAACTCGATGAACTGCAGATCCTCCCCGCTCCCGCCGCCCGGCGCGAGCTTACCTAACAGCGTGAAGGGCGATGCCACGACCTTCCCGAGCAGATTCAGCAACGTCGAAATGACGACCTTGCCGTATTTGAAATCCGGATCGGCAAGGTTGCCTCGAATAGGCATATCGATCTCGATCAGTCCTTTGCGGTCCTTGAGCAGCGCCACCAGCAGCGGCACAGGCAGCGAGGTCGCATCCGGGCTGTCGACTTTTTGGCCGAACGTCAATTGATCTGCCCGATGAGGTCAGCGTTATCCTTGACCCAGCCCTGGTGAGAGTCGAGCGGATCGACGCTGACCGCGATAACCTTGACCCCCCGCTTCTTCAACTCCGGCATAATTTTGGCTACAGTCCCCAACTCTGTCGTGCACACAGGGGTAAAGTCTTTCGGATGGGAAAACAGGATGCCCCAGCCGTTACCGAGCCATTCGTGAAAATTGATCGTCCCCTCTGTCGTGTCCGCCGTAAAGTTCGGCGCGTCGTCTCCCAATCTGATTGCCATGATGACCTCCGTATAGATTTGTTTTACAAGAAGATGGAGCGCTGCATCACCCCTGTTAGTTACTGCTTACGATACTGTGCTGCCCAGGACAAGCGCAAGGGGGCGGATAGGAGCGGGACGCGCGCGAGGTGCGCGACGGGCGCGAGAGGCGTGACTTGGGAAGATATATTTTAGGCCAGTCTTGCGTGTCTCGCACGTCGCGCCAGTCTCGCTCGTCCCGCTCGTCTCGCTCGTCCTGCAGTCACGCTAGTCCCGCCACTCCCGCTCGTCCCGCTCAAGATTCTTTCCTGCCGAACCGATAGAGCCTCCAGACCCCCTCGATGGGAGCATCTGATATGACAGACGCATCAAGAACGTCCCTCCGTATTTCGAATGATCCTATGTACCTGATGCTCCGCGAAGGCTGCATCAAAGAATTCAACGTCAAGAAGGCCGCCGGCGACAAGTGCGATCTTCGTGGGTGCGACCTGCGGGGACTGGATCTCAGGGGATTGGATGCGGCCGGGCTTGATTTCCGCGATTGCTACTTCCGGCAAAGCGACCTGCGCGGTGTGGACATGAGCAAAGCCAATTTGGACGGCGCCAGTATCAATGCCTGCAAGATCTCCGGCTGCTTATTCCCGCCTGAGCTGAGCGCACCGGAAATCGAACTGTCCCTCCTGCATGGCACCAGAATGCGGTACGGGGTGAAGTGAGCGGGACGTGCAGCGTGCGCGACAAGCGCGACTCAAGAAACGGAGGTCTCAGGCCCGTCTCGCCTCTCTCGCAAGTCGCGCCAGTCCCGCCAGTCTCGCTTGTCCCGCTGGTCTCGCTTGTCCCGCCGTGCCCTACGACCCTGCTCCCAGGGCCAGCTGTGTACGCACGCGCTCGTGGCCTGGATCGGCAGCGCCCGCCTCCAGGAGAAACACCCGCCCGCTCCCCAACTTCCCACTTTCTAATAGACGCGTACGAACTGCTTCGCCGCGTTCCATGGCTAGAAATTCCAGATCAGCATCGGCAACAGGGATTTCGGCGAGCACGCGCTCCTTCATCTCTTCGGCCGTCGGAGGTTTCGACTCAGTCTGCTCGGCTGTCTTCCCTGACATGCCGGCCTGTTTGGCCTGTAGTTCGGCAAAGAGTTCCTCCACAAACCGTTGTTCCTCTTCCGCAGAAATCTCCACCGGCTCTGCCGACTTTCCACGCTCACGCCGTATCTTCGTCATCAGCCGGTCCATCAACTTGCGCTTGCGCAAGGCCGCTCCATCGACCACCGCATCGGATGTTCCCTTGATATCCAGCCGCAGGCCGGCCCGCTCATCGAGGGCCTGTTCCAGCAATGCAAGTTTCTTCACTTCATCGTCCGCCAGGACCGCGCTGCCGGGCTGAAACTCGACGAATTGCAGATCGTCCCCGCTGCCCCCGCCCGGCACAAGTTTGCCCAATAATGAAAACGGCGAGGCAACCACCTTTCCGAGCAGATTGAGCAAGGTCGAAATCACAACCCTGCCGTATTTGAAATCCGGATCGGCAAGATTGCCCCGAATGGGCAGATCGACCTCGATCAACCCTTTGCGATCTTGCAACAGCGCCACTAACAGCGGAACGGGCAACGAGGTGGCATCCGGACTTTCGACCTTTTGCCCAAACGTCAACTGATCGACCGACACCAGATTTTCCGCCTCAAGTACCTGCTGCGAGATCTTGTATTTCAAATCCAGGGAGAGCTTGCCTTTCGACAATCCGTACCCGGCATATTTACCGCTGTAGGGACCGGCCGGGGTCACATCCATCCCTTGCAGCGTGATGACCAGATCGGTAAAGGCGTCCTCGCTCAGTGGATTGATCTTTCCCACAATTTTCAGCGGCGCGGCACGGTCGATCTTGCCGGCTAAATCCACATCCGCCTTTTTGATCTGCTTCGATGAGAGCCCCTTGATGGTTCCACCGAAGTCCGTCACCCCGGTTTTCACAGGCGGCTCCACAGACAAGTCTCGAAAGATCGCCCTCGCCTTGACCAGCTTGACCTGATCCACGATGATCGTCAGCGGATCAGTTTTGGCCGCCGGTTTCCGGCTGTCGTCCTTTGCCGGTTCTCCCTGGGCGTCACCGGGCGGGGATGCCACAAGCAGCTTCGACAGATTCAATGTGCCGTCCGATTCCATGACGGCCTGGACCGCCGGTTCCTGCCACAGAATTTCGCCGATCCGTACCGCCGTCGGCTCGACATCCAACGCCACCCGATTAAACGCCAGCGATTTCCACGAGCCCACATCCTCAAATTCTTTCCGATCGGTCACCAGGAGCTGATTGACGGCGAGATTGCCTTGAAAGCGAAGCAGCGGGCCCTTGGGATGTTCCTTGGCATACTGAACCGATCCGTTGAGATCGATCGCGCCCTCTCTCACATCGGCATCCAGGAATCGGTCGAGGTAGGGCTGAAAGGGATGGATGGCGATTTGTGTGATTTTTATCTCCAAGTCGGCCTTCATCGGCTCGACCGCAACCTGCCCCCGCACATCCACATGGCCGGTTCGGTTCAGCGTCAAGGACACGCTCACCGGCAGTGGCTTCGTGAAGGGAATCTGCACATCTTTCACGGTCACGTCTAACGCACCGACCTCCACAACCCCGGGCGTCGTCAGCGTA
>JABMDG010000053.1:6441-15483 GCA_015904045.1 Nitrospira sp. | reverse complement strand
CTGCGAGATCTTGTACTTCAAATCAAGCGACAGCTTGCCTTTCGATAACCCATAGCCGGCATATTTGCCGCTGTAAGGACCCGCCGGCGTCAAGTCCATGCCTCCCAAGGTGATGACCACGTCGGTAAAGGCGTCCTCGCTCAGCGGGTTGATCTTCCCTGCAATTTTCAACGGCGCCGCCTTGTCAACTTTGCCTGTCAAGTCCACATCCGCCTTCTTGACCTGTTTGGATGACAACCCTTTGATCGTGCCGCCGAAGTCGGCGAGGCCGGTTTTCACCGGCGGCTCCACGGACAAGTCTCGAAAGATCGCCGCCGCTTTGACCAGCTTGACTTGATCGACAGTCACAGTCGGCGGAGCCTGTTTGGGTGTGGGTTTTGAATCCTCGATTGCCTTCTGTTCCTTGTCGGTCCCCTCGGCCGGTGGAGGCACGGCCAGTTGAGACAAATTCAATGCGCCGTCCGATTCTATGACGGCGTAGATGGCCGGCTCCTGCCACAGAATCTCACCGATCCGGACCGCCGTCGGTGCGACCTCCAATGTCAGACGGCTGACCGCCAATGCTTTCCATGACACCACTTCGTCGAATTCTTTCCGATCGGTGATTCTGAGCCGATTGACGGCGACATTGCCCTGAAAGCGAAGCATCGGTCCTTTGGGGTGCTCCTTGGCATACTGAACCGATCCGTTGAGATCGATGGCGCCATCGCTCACCTCAGCATTCAGAAATCGGTCGAGATACGGTTGAACGGGTTTGATCGCGATCTGTGCGAGTGTGAGATCCAAGTCAGCCGTCATCGGCTCGATCGCAACCCGTCCCCGCACATCCACCTGGCCGGTCTGATTCAGCTTCAAGGACAGGCCCACGGGCATCGGTTTGGTGAACGGAATCTGGATATCCTTCACGGTGACGTCCAAGGCATCGACTTCCATCACCGCCGGCGTCGTCAGCGTGCGGTCCTCGAACTTGGCCCGATAGTTTTTGACCTCAACCAAATCGACGGCCACCGCCCACGGCTTCGGCGCCGGCCCCTTGGATACCGGTGCGGGCTCCACCGCCGTCTCGCCGGCGCTCCCGCCGGGCGCGAAGAGCGCCTGGAGATTGAGCGCGCCGGCGCTGTCCAGCCAGGTGTCGAACCGGGCCTCGGCCGTATGCACCTTCTCAACCCGCACGGCACGCTTCTCCAGATCGAACTGGATCCCCTCGATATCGGCCACGGGAATGGTCACCAGCGACTCCGGAAGACCCCGCTCCCCGACGGCCAGATCACGAATGGAGAGTGTGCCGTCTTTCACGGTTGCGCGAGGGGCCTGTCCCCGCAGATCGAAGTGATAGATCGCCGACAGTCCCAGCGTGCCCTGCTGCATATCGAATTGAAAGCGGTCCTGGACGGCCTGATAGAGCGTCTTGAGCTTCACCCCGGACACACTCACCTTGCCGTCCGATTCCACCGGCTCTAACGAAACGGTTCCTTCCCAGGCCAACGCTTCGCCCTTGCCGATCTCAGCCGTAAACGCATAGGCGTTTTCGCCCCCTTGCATGGTACTGAAATTTCTCAGATTGATGTCGATGGGCACGATGTCCATTGAAACGGGCCGTGGCTTCGATTCGTCCCGGTACTCCACAATGCCTTTGCTGATCTCCAGCACACCGATTTCCAGCGGCATCATCTTCTTGGCTTGACCAGACTCCGGCTGCGCCGGCGCCGCGGTTTCATCCGACGGAGGGACCAAGGCCAATAGATTGAGTTTCCCTTCCCGGCTCACCTTGGCCGCCACAAACGGCATGACGAGCCGTATCTCATCGAATCCGAGCGTCTGCCCAAACAGTGTGGTCGCTCGCAGATTCACAACGAATTCTTCCAGGCCGAGAATCGGGACCTGATCGGTTTCCTGAATCTCCAACCCGTTCATCCGAAGGGACAGAGTGAACGGATTGAACGCCACCTCGCGGAGTACGACAGGACGCTTGAGTTGCTCCGCCGCAGCGGGAACCCCGTATGTGTGAATGAGATAGGGCAGCAGCAGAAATCCGGCCAGCGCGTAGAAGACAACCAGTCCGAGAGCGAGGCCGACCAGGACACGCGGACGAAGAAATCGAGACATACTCGTTCAAGCTCTCGAAAGACTGATGGAGGGAAAACTATAGGGGACATTCCCTTGTAATGTCTATAGAGAGACGGCCTCTCCACGCAAGGGAGGAGCCTCAGCATACGTTTCAACAGACGCACGTGCTATTTCTCTCAACCTGCCCAGCGGGACCGGACCTGTACTCGGCAGAAAGTTTCACCCGGTCGGCAAACGCTTCCTCCCTCGCCCGCTTCACAACTCATAAACGCTTCAATCTATTCTTCTTATGCGAGTCAGGCTGCTTGGCACGGATGTTGAGCTAGAGAGCATCCCGGATCTCTTCCTTGTCATGATTCCACCGAGGGACTGGATATGAGCAACTGGGGCTGGCTGGGGGAAAGTTGGGATCTGCTGAGCCATGATATGGCCTTGGTCGGCGGCCTTCAGAGTCCGCTGCTGAGTTGGCTCGGCGCCGGTGGGATCCTCCTCTTAGGCCTGTGGCACAGCATTGGTCTCATCCTGGGCACCTGGCAGATTCGGCAGGCCCTGGCCCGCCTCCATCCGACCGTTGCCCGCCTCGCCTCGGCGCGTCAGCAGGTGTCCCGGGAATGGATCCTGCTCCCTCACTCATCCAAGAAACAGAAGCAACAGGCTCAGGCACAAGGCGCTCGGCGTGATCTGGACGATCTCCAGGACTTGGACCGTGTCATGCGGGCCGAGCGGACCTTTGCGGGCGACTGGCTCTCGTATCGCAAGACGTTTGTGGTGGAACAACCCGCATGGTTCATTGAGCCGACCGTCTCGACCGAGCGATCCGCCGCGGAGCATTTTTCTTTTGCCTCGCTCTGCGCGACCCGGCTCAACGTGCGGTTCTACCAGCAGCTGCCCTCCTTTCTGACCGGCATGGGTTTGATGTTCACGTTCCTGGCCATTTTGATCGGGCTCAGCAAGCTTCATGCAAACGGATCGCAGATCGAAGGAATTCAAAGCCTCATTAACGGCCTCGCCGGAAAATTCATCACCTCCGTCGTCGGACTTGCCTGCGCCAATGGCTTCATGCTTCTTGAAAAGTCATTGTGGTATCGGCTCGCCGCACAGCATCGCCACTTGGTCTCACTCCTCGATGACATGTTTCCCCAGAAGGTAAAAGACGGGAACGTCCATCTGTCACAGAACTCACCCACCTCCGTCGGTGGATCATGGCGGAGCGACTCGGCGCATCAGCTGGTCGAGGCGGTGCACCAGCGTCTGGGCTCGACTGTTTCGGCTCTCACATCGATCTCCCAATCCCTCGCGACGCTGGGCAACACACAGGGCCGCTTGAAACCGGAACACCTGGCCTCTGAACTCGGCGCTGAAGTACGGCGGGCGCTGAAACCCTTGATGGACCCGTTGCTGGAATCCATTCGAGAGCTGACCCATTCCATTGAGCAACAACGCCATCCTGCCCCGCTCTCTCCTGCGGAGACAGACAAGATGCTTGACCGGCTGATGCGCCGGCTTGATGGCGGGCATCACGTTGCCGAACGCCAATCGGACCCTGGGCCGGAAAAGCCAGGTGGCAGATGGCGAATCCCCGGTTTTAACCGAGGCGAGCACCACAAGGCGGGAGTCGAATGAAGTCCAACGTTGAGCACGAGACGTCCGACGGATCGTCCACCGTTGCCGGAGGAATTGCCGACCTCATGACCTCGTTGGCGGTAATCTTTATCCTCTTGCTGGCGGCCTATATCACCAGGGTCGAAGATGGAAATGCGAAACCGGCTGGTTCCGAGAGTCGTACAACGACCGAGCGTCAGCTCCTGCTGCACCCGCATCACCTGCGAGTTGAACGGAGCAGTGTAGATCCCGACGTCCTGCGCGTTGTGATTCCCACGGCCATCCTGAATTTCGAATTGGGCAAGAGCACGCTGTTGCCGCCGGCTGAGGCGTTCCTGGCCGACACGATCCCCTACTACGCCACCATGATCTGCGGTCCGCAGGGCCATGACGTCGAGTCCTTTGTGATCGAAGGCTATACCGACGACCAAGGGGAGGATATTCGCAATCTGAAATTGAGCCAGGATCGGTCGTTCGCGGTGTTGGCAAGAGGATTGGAAATCATTCGCGCGCGGCTGCCCTGGGCCTACGAATGTTTCCAGCAGAAAGCGTCAGCCAACGGACGCGGGCGCCAGGACCTCATTCGCGATGCGGCAGGACAGCCGGATCGGGAGAGAAGCCGTCGCGTCATCTTCAAAATTCAATTGCGCCATGCCTGACGAAACGGGATGGGCCGGATGTGACAGCAGCACGGGCAAAGAACATCAATCGGATGGAGATGCCCGCCTCATCGCGTGAGCTTCTTTTTGATCAAGGCAAGGTTCTCAGGGGTCGATCGCACACATATCGTGAGCCCCTCGGCGGTATATTCTTCGGACAAGATACGCATCCGGGCTCTGATCTCTGCGAGAATTCCTTGAGCCGTAAAGGGAAGACACAATTCCTCATCGAGCATATCGCTCTCAAAGTACGTCATGATGCGTTCACGCAACGCGTTCACATCGTCCTTGCTTCTCGTGGAAAGAAACACGGCGTCGGGATATTCTGCCTTCAGAGCCGCAATCGCTCCCGGCTCGAGACGGTCTTGTTTATTCATCACCAAAAGACCGGGAACACCCGACGCTCCAACTTCGGCTAAGACCTTCCGCGTAACCTCGAGCTGGGATCGAAAAGACGGGTCTGCGGCATCGACGACAAACAGCAACAGCGAGGCGCTGGCCGCTTCATCAAGCGTCGACTTAAACGACGCCACCACTGCAGCATACGGGACAAGAACTTCGCCATATGACCAGGGGAGTGCGGAGCGCACTCAATAACTTGCTTCAAAGCCTCCCGAAAGTGCGTGCGGATATCTAAGGTACAACTGTTGTGTGCAGGGGGCATTGTTCATTCATCACAATTCATTAACCAAGAATAGTATTTAGTCTACCAGGCGAGAGCACGCAAAGGAGTCTTCCATGATCAAAGCCAAGAGACAGTACCGCCAGCTGGCGTTGTCGGTGATCACGTTCGTCTTAGTTATTGGCTCTCTGTCGATGGTCTGGCCCACGATCTTTGCCATTTTCTTCGGTGCAATCCTGCTGTTCCAATCGTGCTGTCTTGAAGAGTTGATTGCGATGCTGTCCTGGGCCGCAATCGGCCATATGCCAAACGCCACCTCTCTTCTGTAACCCGGTCTTTCGGCCACGGGGAACCTGAACGGAACAAGAGGAGTGGGAAGGGGAAGGCGAACAAATGCAAGACCGTATTGGTCGGGGCGAGAGGATTTGAACCTCCGACATCCTGCTCCCAAAGCAGGCGCGCTACCGGGCTGCGCTACGCCCCGACGTTTTCACAGTGCCGAGGATCGAGTCCTCAGTCCATTCAGCAATCACCATCGCAACAGCTTCGCACTGATTATTCGGCATTCCGCATCTACAACAGATCTCGCAGCTTCAGAAACGCCCTAGCACGGTGGCTGACACGATTTTTCTCCTCCGGAGTCAACTCAGCCAGCGTCTTTCCAAGCTCCGGCACATAAAATACCGGGTCATAGCCAAATCCGCGCTCCCCTCTACATGCCTCCGTAATCAGTCCTTCTAAAACCCCGCGGGTAGTCTGCACGCCTCCATCGGGTGATGCGACAGCAGCGACCGTCAGGAACCGGGCAGTACGCCGTTCATGGGGAACCCCCGCTAATTCTTGCAGCAGCTTCCGGCAGTTCTCTTCGTACGTCGCCTGTTCACCCGCGTACCGGGCTGCAAAAACACCGGGACGACCGCCCAACGCATCGACTTCCAACCCCGTATCGTCCGCCACCGCCGTCATGCCGGTCGCACGGGCAATCTCCACCGCTTTCTTGACCGCATTCGCCTCGCAGGTCTCCCCATCTTCCTCGACTTCCGGCGAATCGGGAAACTCTGCCAATGTGCGAATTCGACCTCCGATACCCCCAAGCAACGATGCCAGCTCTTCACCTTTGTGGCGGTTCCGGGTCGCCAGCACAAACTCCTTCACCGCCAACTCCTTAATCCAGCTCGCCGATCAATTCTTTCTGAATGATCGTCAATCGTTGAATCGCCTGCCAACCCAATGCTAAAAATTCGTCCAAGTCCTGCTTCGCAAAGGGTGTGCGTTCGGCCGTTCCCTGTACTTCGACATACCGGCCACGGCCGGTCATCACAACATTCATGTCTACTTCAGCCATCGAATCTTCGGTATAGGCCAAATCCACCATGACTTCGCCGCCCACCTTCCCCACGCTCACAGCCGCCAGGTAGTCGATCAGCGGCAGCCGCTTGATCAGTCCCTTCTTCTTGAGCGCAAGACAGGCATCGGCCAAGGCGATGAACGCACCGGTAATTGATGCCGTTCTGGTCCCCCCATCCGCCTGGATCACATCGCAGTCGAGCCAAATCGAACGTTCACCCAATTGAGACAGATCGGTCACCGAGCGCAACGAACGGCCCACTAACCGTTGAATTTCTAAGGTTCTCCCGCCCTGTTTTCCCTTTACGGCTTCCCGCGACGACCGTTCATGGGTCGCGCGTGGCAGCATCGAGTATTCTGCCGTCACCCACCCGGTCCCTTTCCCCTTCAAAAACGGAGGCACTTTTTCTTCCACCGAAGCCGTGCAAATGACTTTGGTATCCCCCATTTCAATGAGAACAGCCCCCTCGGCATGTTTGATGAAGTTTCTTGTCACCTTAACCGGGCGTACTTGATCTTGTTGCCGCCCATCGACCCGAACAAAGCCCTTGATTCCACTCATCCCAGATCCCTTTCTTCAATATTCAGGCGATTATAGTGAAGGCCTGAAGAAAGCGCAAACGATCGGCTGCTTCAGGCATTGTGGCACGGGTTGAGATAATTTCATTACATCGATCCTCACGATCTATCCGATGTGTACAAAATTCGGAGACCACCACGGATAATTCTGTACACCAATTTCATAGCGGATTGAGACATTGTCGATCACTGCTTCACCTCACTGATGACGCTCAACATGACAAACAGCACCACAGGCATAGCGATTCATTTCGCATACTCACTCTTGGAAAATGGATTTGCTCTCAAACACCTTGTCACACCAAATGATTTTTAAATGGCACAAAAGGTGCATTCGAGTTATAGATTCTTTGTAGTCCTTCAGATAGGACCGAATCGACCGATACACAGGTGGACAGATAACAGCAACCTTCGAATTCAGTTAACCACCGACACCCATGCAAACACCTTTGGATCGAAACGCGCACCAAGCCTTGCTCGACAACCGCAACATTCTGATTGTCGATGATGAAGAACCCATCAGACGAGTAATCGGCTATCTCCTCAGCCCTCACGGATACCCTGTCGATTTCGCCGCTGACGCCCGCGAGGCTCGCAAGAAATTGGACACACACCCCTTCGCGCTCATGTTGTGCGACGTGAACATGCCCGGTGAGTCCGGTATGGACCTGGTCCGAAATATTCTCTCGGAACGTCCGGAGACCGCCGCCATCATGGTCACGGGGCTCGACAGCTCGGTCCTGGCCAACGCAGCCATCGAGGTGGGCGCGTTCGGCTACATCGTCAAGCCCTTCGAGTCCAGCGAAGTGTTGATCAACGTGGCCAACGCCCTTCGCCGCCGCAAGCTGGAATTAGAAAACCGTTTCCACCGGGAGAATCTGGAAGATATTGTGCGCACCCGCACCGTAGCCTTGCAGCAGGCGTTGGACTGGCTGGAGCGTAGTGAGAAAGAATTGCGCCTCTCGCGAGAAGAAACCATTCAGCGTTTGGCCATCGCCGCCGAGTTTCGTGACAGTTCGACCGCCCGACATATTCACCGAATGAGTCACTACTGTGAGTTGCTCGCGCGCCGGTGCGGACTGTCCTCCGATCGGTGCGACCTGATCCGCACGGCCAGTCCCATGCACGATATCGGCAAGATCGGCACTCCTGATCATGTCCTGTTGAAGCCGGGGAAATTCACCCAGGAAGAATTCGGAGTGATTGCGCAACATGCCGAGATCGGCTATCGCATCCTCAGCGGATCAGACGCAGAACTGCTCAAAGTCGCCGCCGTCATCGCCTATACTCACCACGAGCGGTTCGACGGCACCGGCTATCCACGCGGCCTCAAAGGGGAAGCGATTCCCATCGAAGGCCGCATCGCATCTATCGCCGATGCATTCGATGCGCTCACGACCCAGCGCGTCTACAAACCGGCATTTGAAATCGGCCATACGATCGACCTTATGCTCAAACACCGCGGCGAACACTTCGATCCCGAACTGCTCGACATCTTCTTTTCATCGACAGACGAACTTGTGCGGATCCGCGACCAATATGCCGACTCTACACCCACCGAAAAGCCCATCGACTCCTAGAGGCCCGCTCCATTATTCATGACGGTTCATCGCGGCATCGGCTGGATGCCTGCGTCGCGTGAACGACGACAAACGGAGCAGCGCGTTGGCGCGCCACGACAACATGAAGACTGAAAGAAGAAAGGATTGCCGGTGATGGCAAAGAAAACGGCAGCGGTTCGGAATCGGGCGGAACACAGAAACTGGATCGCCTATCTCTGTGAAGCTCTCGTGACTTCAGGCGCCATGCCGACGTGGGAGGCCGCCACCTACCTCACTGAAAACCTCTTCGGCGAGAAACCAAACCCGCGCTTGCTGACTCCTGTAAACCCTCACGAAGTGACCTCTCAGTTTCTTCGCCGCCTCTACCAGCCTCTCGTTGAAGCGGCATCGCGCGAGACGACCCTGCCCTCCTCCGCAACCCTGCATATCTTTACCGACATCAGCCTCACAGGCAATTCTGCCGTACTCATCGTCCTCTTTCCCGGAGACAACAGGCCTCAGCAACTGCTCCTACTGGACGCTGCTAAAGCCTGGGACCTCGTTTTTCCTGACGCCGAGTCATTCAACCACTGGGCAGGCGAACGGTACCACCGGATCATGAATG
>JABMDG010000053.1:0-6341 GCA_015904045.1 Nitrospira sp. | reverse complement strand
AGGAGCCTGATCTTGTCCTGCTAGACCTGGAGCTTCCCCTCCTCTCCGGGCTGGACCTGCTCAGGCAAGTCCGTGGCACCGTCACCCAGAACCACTCCCTGGAAGAGGAGACGCTCCAGCCACCGGGAATGCATACCACCCCGATCTTTGTCATCCTAAGCCGTTTACCGCGGACCACCTTACCGTCGTCATCAACAAGGCCTTGGCCACCGTCGCCCTCCACCGTCACGTCGATACGCTCCGCAAGGAAGTCGATAATCAGTTCGAACCGATTGTCTCGACCAGCAAGCAGATGGACGAACAACTAACTATGGCCAAACAGGCAGCCTCTTCCGTCGTGACGGTATTGTTGCTCGGCGAAACAGGGACGGGGAAGGAGGTGGTCGCCCGTGCCATTCATCGGTGGAGTCCACGTTCCACAAAACCATTTATTGCCGTGAATTGCGCCGCCTTTCCTGACAATCTATTGGAGAATGAGCTGTTTGGCCACGAGAAGGGCGCGTTCACCGGAGCCGTCAAGCGGGAGCCCGGAAAAATTGAGATCGCGGATGGAGGGACGCTCTTTCTTGATGAGATCGGCGACATGCCGCTCACCATGCAAAGCCATCTGTTGCGAGTCCTGCAAGATCAGAAATTCTACCGTGTCGGCGGAACCCAAGAAGTACGGACGAACGTGCGTTTTATCGCAGCCACGAATAAAGATCTGACGCAGGCGATTCTTCAGGGAACCTTTCGCAAAGACTTATACTTTCGCCTTGCCGTGATTGCCATCGCCCTGCCCCCGCTGCGTGAACGGATAGAGGATCTTTCCACGCTCGTCGACCATTTCCTCAATCGGCCCAGCAACGTGGGCCTGTGCAGGCGCTTGACGCTCAGCGACGAGGCATTTCAGGCTCTGCAACGGTACCCCTGGCCTGGCAACGTGCGTGAATTGGAAAATGTGCTCACTCGCGCGCTCATTTTATGCCCTGACAACACGATCGGACTGAAACACCTCTCATTGACTGCCGCGACTACTTCAGCAACCGCCACTCCTCCAGTGAATCAGGAGCCAACCCCTGACATGCTGTCTGGCTCCTATCATAAGAGTATGGACGCGTATAGCCAGAAACTCATTGAGACGGCCTTGCGTCGGAACGGGTGGAATCAGACGAAGGCGGCAGCCGAACTCGGTCTGCAACGGACCTACTTCACCAAATTACTCAGGCAGAAGCAGATTCCAGGCAAACCGCCTGCGAATTCCCCTGACTGAAGGGGTGGGCGGCGCTTCTGACAATGTTTTCGCCTCGCCGTTCGGTCTCTCAGAACAGCTGCAGACCACATCAACCCTGCTTGCCCCTCCGATCTGGATCTAACTAGATCCAGCATGGAATCCGTTCGGATTCAGGTGGAGCCGCCAAACGATACCTCCCCCTGCGAAGGTCCTGACAAATTCACGAGTTAGATGTGGATTATGTCTGGCTCAAGAAATGCTTAGTACACCTCGTGAAGAAACTCCGGAGGATCCTTGATGCGGAACCGTTCAATGCAGAACTCGGATTTCATCATCGGATTTCGAGTACACAACTCACTCTCCTCGTGAATGAATCACGATGGAGCTATAGAAAGGGAGGGCACGAACATGCTGACTGACCTGGCGATGTTGACGATCACAGTCGCGATGGGTTTCACAATTATTGGGTTGGCGATGTTATTGCACAAGACCTGAGACGTGAGGAGAGCCTTGCTACGAACTCGGCAGGAGGGAGGGGGTGTAAAGCCATGATGGGATTAATTCTAGCAGTACCACTGATCGGTGCCGCAATCGGTTTGTTGTATGCAGCGTTCGGCCAGGATCAAGAGTAATCGCAGTGAAGCAGCTGTCTATCACGCTAATGGTTAGGATCATGAGACACTGGGTTGGACACGAGCCTAGATGAGCTCTTGAGTAGAGCAACCAAGATTGGTGGAGGGATGTATCCGGCGCCTCACTTCGATACTGCGATCAAGAGGCGCCGGCCCACACGAAATGCGGCATCAATATGAGAGAAGACCCTGCCATTTACAGATAGCGGATGTAACCGAAATGGGTTCGGGCAATCGATGCCGTAAAGCCAATCCATTCATTAAATAAGATGTGGCGTTCCAGGCGAGAGCACACAAAGGAGGATCTCGTGATTAAGGTCAAGAGACAGTCCCTCCAGCTGACGCGGTCGGTAATCATTTTCGTCTTAGTTATTGGTTCTCTCTCGATGGTCTGGCCCGCCATCATTTCCCTCTTTCTCGGTGCAATCCTGCTGCTCCAATCGTGCTGTTTCAAAGAGGTGATTGCGATGGCGCCGTGAACTGAAATCGGCCTTATGCCAAACCTCTCGTCTCTTCGGTGACCCGGTCTTCCGGCCATGCTCGCGTGACAAGTTCAAGCGGTGGTTTACCAGAAAGGTCTCCAGGTCCGAATAGACCACTGGCGGTATTTATCCGCTCGCTCCAATCACGATACAACGATAAAAAGCTCGCGATCGAGCAAGCTCTGTTTGGTCGGGGCGAGAGGATTTGAACCTCCGACATCCTGCTCCCAAAGCAGGCGCGCTACCGGGCTGCGCTACGCCCCGACGTTCCTATAGTCCTGAGTGCTGAGCATCGAGTCCTGCGTCAGTTTAGCAATCATCCGTCCCTTCATCTCAACACTTTCAACAATTCTCGCAACTTCATGAAGGCTTTTGCCCGGTGACTGACTCGGTTTTTTTCTTCAGCGGACAATTCCGCCAGCGTCTTGCCCAGTTCCGGCAGAAAAAACACCGGATCGTACCCGAAGCCCTTCGAACCGGCCGGCGCATCCGTAATCAATCCGTACAATTCTCCGGTCGTGACGCGCACGCCATCGGACGGAAATGCGAGCGCCGCCACCGTGATGAAGCGGGCGGTCCGTTTCCCGGGCGGCACACCGGACAACTCGTGAATCAACTTCCGGCAATTATCCTCGTATGTCGCCTGCTCGCCGGCATACCGCGCGGCATAGACGCCCGGACGCCCACCCAACGCATCGACTTCCAATCCCGTGTCATCGGCCACAGCCGGAAGACCGGTGGCGGCGGCGATCTCTTTCGCTTTTTTGACGGCGTTGGCCTCGCAGGTCGCCCCGTCTTCGACGACCTCCGGCGCGTGAGGAAATTCGTCCAATGTCCTGATCGTGATGCCCAACCCACCCAAGAGTGCGGCGACCTCCGCTCCCTTGTGCCGGTTGCGAGTCGCCAGCACGATGTCCTTCGGCGCCGGCACGTCAATCGAGCTCGCCAATCAAATCCTTCTGCATGGCGGTGAGCCGCTGAATCGCCTGCCAGCCCAGCGCCAAGAATTCGTCCATATCCTGCTTGGCGAAGGGAGTGCGCTCGGCCGTCCCCTGAATCTCGACATATCGGCCACGGCCCGTCATCACGAGATTCATGTCCACCTCGGCCATTGAGTCCTCGGTGTAGGCCAGATCCACCATCGTCTCGCCACCCACTTTGCCGACACTCACCGCCGCCAGGTAATCGGTCAGCGGCAGGCGCTTGATCACATCCTTCTTCTTCAACGCCAGGCAGGCATCGGCGAGCGCAATGAACGCTCCGGTGATCGACGCCGTCCTGGTCCCTCCGTCCGCCTGGATCACGTCGCAGTCGATCCAGATCGATCGCTCACCCAATTGAGACAAATCGGTGACGGAGCGTAGCGAGCGCCCCACCAGCCGCTGAATTTCCAGGGTTCTGCCCCCTTGTTTTCCTTTGACAGCCTCGCGTGGAGACCGATCATGGGTCGCACGGGGCAGCATCGCGTATTCGGCCGTGACCCACCCGGTTCCCTTTCCCTTGAGAAACGGCGGAACTTTTTCTTCAACCGAGGCGGTGCAAATGACTTTCGTATCACCCATCTCGATCAACACCGCGCCCTCCGCGTGTTTGATGAAATTTCTCGTCACTTTCACCGGACGGACTTGATCTTTTCGCCGCCCGTCAAACCGCACCAAGCCCGCGATCCCACTCATTGCCATACCCCTTTGCCACGTGTGGAGGGAGGAGGGAATTGCGAGAATTATAGTGAAGGCGTAAAGAAAGCGCAAACCACTGGCCGGTTCTTCCGTTCTCATCGAGGGAGACCCACCGAAGTCACGCCGCCCCAGTCCTCTACGCCTCACCCCGGAGCATGCAGGAGGCACACACCGAGGAACAGGCCAGGGACAACTCGTACGGAAGGCTCATTTCTATTGAGCGATGCGCTTCGACGCGATGGGTGAACGAGCTTTGCACAAAGAGTGAAATTTCTGGCCAAAACCAGTGATTTGTCCGATGCTCGCTTGAGCAAATCGCTCTCCAAAAATAAGAAAAGGACCGACCGACATGTCGTCTCCTCTGAGTCAACAGGAACACCAGACCTTGCTGGACAACCGCACACTTCTCGTCGTCGACGACGAGGACGCGATCAGGCGCGTACTCGGCTATCTCCTCACCTCACACGGCTACACCGTCGAATTCGCGGTCGATGCGCGGGACGCCCGGCAGAAGTTAAAGACCCAGCCCTTCGCACTCATGCTGTGCGATGTCAATATGCCGGGGGAATCCGGCATGGATCTGGTGCGCAATGTGCTCGTGGACCACCCTGCCACCGCCGCGATTATGGTCACGGGCCTGGATAGTTCGGTCCTAGCCAACGCCGCCATCGAGGTAGGGGCATTCGGCTACATCGTCAAACCGTTCGAAACGAACGAAGTGCTGATCAATATCGCCAATGCCCTACGGCGCCGGCGGCTCGAACTTGAGAACCGCTTCCATCGCGAGAGCCTGGAAGACATCGTGCGCACCAGGACGATCGCGCTTCAGCAAGCCTTGGATTGGCTGCAACGCAGCGAGAAAGAATTGCGCCTGTCGCGCGAGGAGACCATTCAGCGCCTCGCCATTGCGGCGGAGTTCCGCGACAGTGCCACCGCGCAGCACATTCAGCGCATGAGCCACTACTGTGAACTCTTGGCACGCAGGAGCGGGCTGTCAGCCGAACGATGTGACTTGATCCGCACCGCCAGCCCCATGCACGACATCGGCAAAATCGGCACACCCGACCAGGTGCTGTTAAAACCCGGGAAATTTACCCAGGAAGAATTCGACGTCATCGCCCAGCACGCGGAAATCGGCTATCGGATTCTGAGTGGATCCGATGCGGAGCTGCTCAAAGTCGCGGCGGTGATCGCCTATACCCACCATGAGCGATTCGACGGGACCGGCTACCCACGCAACCTCAAAGGCGTGGCCATTCCCATCGAAGGCCGTATCGCCTCCATCGCCGATGCCTTTGATGCCCTGACGACCCAACGTGTCTACAAGCCGGCGTTCGAAATCAGCCACGCCATCGAGCTTATGCTGAAACACCGCGGGGAGCATTTCGACCCAGAATTGCTCGACGTCTTCATCGCCGCTGCGGACGAACTGACGCGCATCCACAACCAATACGCCGACCGTGTGCTGCCCGACCAAGTCCGGGAATCCTGACCAGCCCCGTTCGTTCCTTCGATGACAAATAACAAGGCCCCGGTGCGGAGTCTTACCACTCCGCACCGGGGCCTTCACTCGACAGCCGTCATGTTACCCGGCTGCCAACACTACCGTGTCTTTCCCCTCATTATTTTTTATCGCCGTGGGGATTATGTCCCCCGATCGGCCCGATCGGATTCCGCTGCGCACGAGTCAGCTGCGCCTTGTAGCCGATCGGCAGCTCTTGCACCCAACCATTATAGACGTTGGGCACCGGAAGAACCCCCTGACCGCCCTGGCCCTTGTTGCCGGTGATCTTGTCGTCTTTGGCGACATGATCGTTCGCCAGTACCACCCACCCAGCAATCATGTTATCTGGCGTCTCCCACGGATCGATTTTGCCGTTGTTGTTGGGATCATAGTCCAGCACGATCAGCCGATTGGCGAACTTGCTGGTCACATAGGCATAGTATCCGCCACCCTTCTTGGCGCCGAAATTCACGCCATGGCACCCCGGATCACAGGGAACCATCGCCACAAGCGTATCAGTCTGGGCATCGATGATCGTGATCGTGCCGGTCAGGGTATTGCCTGTGATCACGAACTTACCGTCCGGACTCACTGGCGTCTGAATCGGAAACCCACCGATCGGGCCGGAAATGCCACCACCAAATGGGTCGTAGTGACCGTTCAGTAAGAGAGGAATATCCTTGATCTTCTGCCCGGATGTGACCTCCGTCCCATCAGGCTTCTTACAGGTGCGTGTGACCGCTCCAGGTGCCGGCGGTCCGCACATCACCGACGTGCTGTGTCCCAGATAGTTAGACACATAGAATTTACTTCCATCCGGCGCCATGCCGG
>JABMDG010000052.1:24070-30776 GCA_015904045.1 Nitrospira sp. | reverse complement strand
TGCGCGCGGGGCGAGGTGACGCCGAAGATATGCAGGCAAATCAGGCCCACAATGGACGCGACGCGGTAACAGTAGAGCGACAATTCGTCGAAGGTGAGATAGCGATTGTGGAATAGATCCATCTCGACGCCATTGAGCAGTTCGTCGAAATAGGCTTTGGGGATGGAGAGAGCCTTAACGTGGTGCGAGAGGCTGACGGCGATGGGGAAAGAGGGGCTGCCGCCGTATGCCGCTTCCAGTTCGTAGCGCCAGCGCCGGAGCTCTTCTTTCGGGTTGCTGTTGGCCGGCGGTTCATCGACGGCGCTGTCCACCGCTTTGCAGAAGGCATAGACCGTGTACATGGCGTTGCGTTTGGCTTTGGGCAGAAACAGAAACGAGTAATAGAAGTTGCTGCCGCTCTTCTTGGTATAGGCCGTACAGTAGGCTTGCGCGTCAGCAGTGTTCATGATGGCCATAGGCGGGTTCGGAGTTCAGCGAGCCGGGTCTCGCGCAAGTTGGGGCTGATCGCGTCGGCTTCGTGCAGGTCTTGCACGGTGTGCGTGTTGGTGACGGCTAGCACTTTCATCCCCGCCGCTTTGGCTGCTCTGATGCCGGGGAGCGAATCCTCGATGACCAGGCAGTTGTTCGGCGTCAGCGTGGAGGAGATCTGTTGCCGATTCAGGCCGGCCAGCGCATGCAGGAACGGTTCGGGATTCGGTTTGCTGCTGGTCACGTCCTCCGCACTCGTAATATGGCGGAATGCTTTTCGGAGACCGGCTTGTTCCAGGATTAATTCGATTTCAGGCCGTAATGCGCCGGAGGCGATGGCAATGGGATAGGCTGCCGCGGCTTCTTCGACAAACTCTCTGACGCCGGGGAAAATGACGAGGTGGTCCCGGATCGACGCCAGGTAGGCGACAGCTTTTTTTTGCATCAGGTCTTGTACGATCGTGTCAGTTGCCGGGCGGTGGTTCACGCGCAGCGCTTCCAGGATGCAGCCTCGATCATCGAAACCGAGATAGTTCGCATAGTAATCGGATTCAGTCAACGAAATGCCGATGGCGGCGAGTGTTCGGCGCAGCCCTTCGAAATGTAGAGGCTCGGTGTCGGCAATGACTCCGTCGAAATCGAAAATCACAGCACGCATGGGGCTCGTTCGCTTTCTGTCTGCCGAGTGTAAATGGATATTAAACGGGCGCAGTATAGCACAGAGGGCGGCGGCACAGAATGTGTGCCGCCGCCCTCTGTGCTAGAACTCTATGTGGATCGCTGACGAATGCGTCAGGGCTTCCGCTTCAGCTGTTTTTCTGCAAGCCATCCTTTGGTGCCGTAATCGCTTCGCACGTAGTAGACCCACCCGCGCTCCTGCAAGTCGCCATCGAGAATCGTGAAGGCGGTTCCAGGAGGAATGGCCGGACCTGGCTTTGTCCCTTCAGCATCCTTCAGGAGAGAGACTTTTTGGAGAGGCGCTCCCGGGTTCGGCAGAACCGTCACCCTTTGTCCTTCGGTGAACAGCGGATCCGGCGTTGCTATCGTCGAAGGCGCACTTACAGCAGGAGTTGGGATGCTCTTCGGCGCCGTCGGTGCGGGGGCTGACGCGGTCGGTATACTTGGCGCCGGTGCGGGCGCCGGTATCGGTGTTGGTGCCGGTACGGCTGCCTGCAGAGGCTGGGCCGGTGCTATATTTGGAGCCGATGCAACTTGCTGCGGCTGACTAGGTTGTGTGCTTGGCATGGGCTTAGGCGGAGCAGGCTTCCTAGCCACTGGCGGTTGCGGAGGAGGCTCTGGTGTTTCACCAAGAAGCGGTCCTACAACATCCATGACCATTTCCGGCTCCATGGCGACATAGGCGCCGCCCCCTGCCACTACCAGCAGGAGAATCCAAATCAGGGGGGATCCACCCGATTTTTTCGGCGATTTCTGAGGATGCGACGATCGAACGTCCATCGTTTGCTCCAACTCCTCTTCCGTAAATTCCAAATCCGGCTCCGGCTGACGGGCAAAGAGGAGATTCCAGGTCAGAGGGCGGCCGGCGAACGACGGGCCTCCAGCTGTAGCAAACATCAAACACCTCCCTGTGGCGAACGAGTCCTGATCGAAAATCTTGTGAACGTACTTATCACCAACCTCACAGAGTGTCAATTTTACAGAGAGTTTCGGCAGACCGGTGTATCCCGCGCTATTTGCCGCTGCGAGCAGCTGCTGTTCGGCCGGAAGAGCGTATGGCTTATGGCACGAGACTGGAGCGCGAATCAAAGCGAGCCCATGCCTTGCTTCGATCACGTGCTATACGCCATCAGCTATCAGCTCTTGTCCTTACGGCTCAGCAGGATTGCACATGAGAGCAGGTCATGACTTGATGCGCCCGGCTGCCTGACCGATAGACGGTCAGGCCTTTGCAGCCGAGCTCATGCGCGAGCTGAAAGGCAGCTGCAACGTCTTGAGGTGTGGCGGTGGCGGGCAGATTGATGGTTTTCGACACGCCGCTGTCACTGTGCCGTTGGAAAACCGCCTGCATCCGGACATGATGAGCCGGTGAGATATCGTGGGCGGTGACAAAGAGGCGGCGCAGGTCTTGAGGACAATGGCGCTCGACTATGAAATCTTACCGGGAAGAACTCTGGTTCGAGACGAAGACCAGGCGGGCCTATCTCAACATCACGCCGCAGGTTGAAACGGCGGTCAAGAAGAGCGGGGTGCGGGAAGGGCTGGTCTTGGTGAATGCCATGCATATCACGGCCAGCGTGTATATCAACGACGATGAGCAGGGCCTGTTGCATGACTATGATGAATTTCTCGAGCGGCTCGCTCCGCACGGGGCATCGTATCGGCATAACGAGACGGGCGAAGACAATGGAGACGCCCACCTGAAGCGGCAAGTGATGGGCCGCGAAGTCGTCGTGGCCATTACGAGCGGCAAGCTGGATTTTGGCCCCTGGGAACAAATCTTTTACGGCGAGTTCGATGGGTGCCGGCGTAAACGGGTTCTGGTGAAAGTCATCGGCGATTAGCAGTATGTTGAAAGAGCCGATGGCGTATGGCACGGGACCGGAGCGTGGATCGAAGTAAGCCCATGCCTTAGTCTGATCACGTGCTATATGCCATCAGCTATTCGCTCTTATCCGTAGCGAGATACGCTTCACGCACGACGGAAATCGAGCCAGTGTGTCGGCGGGAACTATCTCGGCGCTTGCACCTGGCGGGAAAGTTTGGCAACATGGATTCTGTGCAGCGCCGGGATGAACAATCGATGTTGTCGGCCCATAGGGAGTGTCCATGTTAGCTTGGTCTCGTCCAGACCCTCTCACCCGGGATCTCATCCATCTTATCAACGCCCGTCGCCATGACCATGGCGATACCGACGATGCGATCGATACCCTGCAGGCGTTTCTCGAGCAGGGTCGGGAGCACGATCTGTTGACGGTGCTCGCCGCGCTCGACGAAGAAATGGCGGAGTGGCTGTTTGATCTTGTTGCCGAGGCCAGTTGTACGTTGCTTATGGACGGGCCGAGCGAGGACAAGCCGTCCTATGCCACCATGGCGGCCCTGGCGCTTCCACTGCAAGCCAATCTCACGTCTCCGCTTAAATTGAAGATCGATCCGATCGCGACGGCGGAACTGCTCCACCGGCATTTACAGCTTCCTCCGGGAACTGTTGTCCGCGTGGAGCCGCGTTTGCTCACCGATGCCACGCTTGAAATTTTCAATCTTCAATCGCTCCACGATCACCTCGCAACCGTCGCCGACTCACGCCGAGCGCCGTCGGTGGCGGCGCGGCTGCTTCCGCCGGTCGAAAATACCGCATTTCTGTTATTCGAACTGATCGGAGCGCCCGACCCCGGCTTGCCGGACTCATGGGAGGATCGTTATCGGCGCGCGATTCTGGAAGGGCTGGTGGAACAATGTCCGGAACTGGCGCATGCCCCCGATACGATCGATGCGCCGGTCTATGCCGCCTATGCGATGTTTGATGCGCAGAATGCCGTGCGTCTTCACCACTTAGCCGATGAAACGGCGGCGGTTTGGCGGGAGTTGGATCCGCTGGTGCGGTCTCGCACTATTGTGCATCTGCATACGCAATGCGGAAATGGTGTCTACATGCCCGTATGGACCGACCTGTTCGACCCTGAATTGCCTGAGGAGCATGGTCCGGTCTGGACCTCTTCCGATGTGTGGGTCTTTACAGCCGATCTGCCTATCGAGTGGCCCGGTGAAATGTTGACGAATCGCTTGCTGGCCGAAGGCTGTACCAGGTTCGAGAATCATATCGTCGAAGCGCCTGAAAACTAGCCTGCATCAGTGTTCTTCTGCCCCTATTCCCGCACAAAATAATAGAGTGCCAGCAGGCTGCCTGCCGGGTGCTGCGGGAAATGCGCGTTTCAGTGATTTTCTCGCTGCCTTGTTTTATTCTCTGCGACATGAGGAGAGAAGAGAAACAAGCATCTTCCGGGAAAGCCATGGCGGGCGTGGCGTCTCTTATCGGGTTGGCCTTAGTCTGGAGTATCGTTTGGGCCAATCTGCCTTCACGGGAAGAACTGCTGTCGGAGCAGCCGGCGATTCCTGCTGCGCCGGTCGTGCCGGAGCTGGATCTGTCGATTCCGGGTGTTCCCGCCAGAAATGTTGACGAATCGCTTGCTGGCCGAAGGCTGTACCAGGTTCGAGAATCATATCGTCGAAGCACCTGAAAACTAGCCCGCATCAGTCCTCTGATGCCCCATCTTCTCGCACAAAACAATAGAGTGCCAGTAGGCTGCCTGCCGGGTGCTGCGGGAAATGCGCGTTTGAGTGATTTTCTCGCGGCCTTGTTTTATTCTCGGCGACATGGGGAGAGAAGAGAAACAAGCATCTTCCGGGAAAGCCATGGCGGGCGTGGCGTCTCTTATCGGGTTGGCTTTAGTCTGGAGTATCGTCTGGGCCAATCTGCCTTCACGGGAAAAACTACTGTCGGAGCAGCCGGCGATTCCTGCTGCGCCGGCCGTGCCGGAGCTGGATCTCTCGATACCGGGGGTTCCCGCCAAGCCTCCAGGTGCGCCGGCGGTGCCAACGACAACCGGCGGGTTTTCCGTGCCCCGTGAGATTCGCGTCAAGCAAATCGCTCAAGTGAAATGCGATGCGGAAGCGCAGCGAGTCTGCCCGGATTCGCTGATGGGAGCCGAGCGGTTGCAATGCATGGCCCAGCATCTGAAGCAGTTGTCCCAACCCTGCCAACATATCGTGCGCGAGCGGATGGCGCGGTAATCCTCGTTTGTCGTATCTCGTCGTTCGTGAAGCGCAATCGGTCGAAAGAGCCTATAGCGTATGGCTTATGGCATGGGACTGGAGCCCGAATCAAATCGAGCCCATGCCCTGCTCCGATCACGTGCTATACGCCATTAGCTATCAGCTCTTTTTCCAACGAGATACGCTTCGCGGGGTCCACGTTTTCAGACTGTATCAAGACCACCAGATGAGAATGCTGCGTGTAACAATCCGCCCGGCAATGGGATTACGCGGCGATTTGTTCAACAATGCTGCGGAGGGCCTGGGCGAATTCGCCCCCGGTGCGATAGCGGCGCACGGGATCTTTCTGAAGCGCACAGGTCAGGACGTCTTGAATAAGGGGAGGCAGATCGGCGCGGACCGACGACAAGCGGAGAGGCGGTGTATGGGTGATCGCATACAGCAGGGCGGAGAGATTGTCGGCCTTGAAGGGCGGGTGGCCGGTCAGAAGTTCGAACATCACGACGCCGAGCGAATAGACATCGGATCGCCCGTCCACTTTTTTCCCGGCAATCTGTTCCGGTGACATGTAGGTGGGAGTACCCAGCACGGTTTCGGTTTTGGTTCTTGCCGACGACGCCATCGTGGCAATGCCGAAATCCATGACTTTCACGACGTGGTCGGTCGTCAACATGATATTGGCCGGCTTGATGTCTCGATGGACGACGCCCTGTCGATGGGCGTAATCCATTGCATCGGCGACGGTGGCCAGAATCGGGAGCAGCTTGCTGACAGCCATGAGATTGGGCGTGTGTGTCCACTCCTTGAGTGTTGAGCCCTGAAGCAATTCCATTGCGATGTAGACCAGATGGTCCTCTTCGCCGGCATCGTAAATTGTGACGATGTTCGGATGAGACAGGCGGCCGGTTGACTCGGCTTCTCGGAAAAACCGAGTCTTGATTTCCTGCAATTTGTCATCCGCATCGATTTTGTCGAGCCGCATTGTCTTGATGGCGACAAACCGCTGAATCGTGGGATCTTTTCCCAGGTAGACAACGCCCATCGCTCCTCGTCCCAATTCTTTGAGGACCCGATATCGGCCGAGCGTGCTCGGGGGATTCTTGTTGGCATTGAGAATAGCGGCGCCGGCCTCTATTTCGCTGCTGGATTCATCCGGCTGCATCTCTCTGTGTTCTCCCTCGGCTGAGGCCGATTCGTCGCTGTCCTCTTTCTGCGTGGACGCAGAAAAGAAACGGTGGAGCGCATCAAAATTCAGCAGCCAGGCGGCGGTAGTCCAGAGGGCCATCAATGCGAGACTTGCGGTGTATGCGATGGCGTAGCGCTGTGATCCAATCTGATCAATGAGCGAGAGTCCCGCCACACGGAGTGTTTTGTCTGTTGCGATCAGCACGAATATGGCGGTGAGCGGCAAGACGAGCGTGCGAATGAACGAAAAGCCCTGGCCGTTGTCCGGCATCCGTCGATATCCGCGGAGCGAGAGGATGCAGAGAGTCGCCAGCCCGCTTCC
>JABMDG010000052.1:22448-23970 GCA_015904045.1 Nitrospira sp. | reverse complement strand
CCATAGGTTCGATTTGACTTAGCGGTTTTGTCGAGCAGCTTGAGCACTCGTTTGACGGACGCGATCTCCGGGTCTTCCGTCCCTTTTGCCGCCACCGCAGCGGCCATCATTTCTTGCGCAGTTTTGAGATCGGTCATGAAGCTACAACTACCGTGAGATGGAGGATTCGTCAAGAAAATCGCCATTCTCCACGGCAATTCTGCGGAACTGTGAGCGGTCATAGGGATTGTCAGGAGCCTGCCTCACAGTATTGAGCACTTCTGCTACAATCGTCGGTCTTTGCGGGATACTCGTTAGGGGTGTGCGTACGCGATGGCCCGATCGACCCTCGTCATCTGTTTTGGAGACAGTCTCACGGCCGGCTTTCAATCGCCGGGCAGGGAACATCCAACGGGAGAAGACACTCCCTATGGGCAATTCTTGCAGGACCATCTTGGGACAACGGCGCAGGTTCACACGAGCGGGATATGCGGCGAACTGTCCGGTGAAATGGTTCTGCGGTTCCGGCGTGACGTGTTGGAGCACAAGCCCGGCTATGTGTCGATTCTGGGTGGGACCAACGATCTGGGTTGGAATGCCTCGCCCAGAGAGGTCATGCGCAATCTGGTCAAGATGTATGAGCAGACGTTTGCGGCTGGAGGCCTTCCGGTTCCGGTGACGGTTCCCTCGATTCGAGTGGAAGACGCCCAGGACAGCCGGGAAGGGCTGGAGTGGATCGCCGGTCATGTGGCCCGTCGAATGGAGCTGAACCAGTTGATCCAGAATTATGCGATGTCAAAGGCCATTGCCTGCGTCGATCTGTTTGCAGCTACGGTTGATCCCGACAGCGGACAACTTGCTCCACGGTATTCGAACGACGGTCTTCATCTCACTACTGCCGGGTATCGGCTGTTTGCTGAAAAGGTTGCCCTTGTTCTGAAACCCTTGCTATCGGGCAGGTTGGAACCGTGAGGGGCACTCTGCAGGCAGTCACCGATCGGGAGTTCGATCGGGTGATCGAATCAAGCGCCGTCCCTGTGTTGGTGGAATTCTGGAAGCCCGGCTGCGGCCATTGTCAGGCTTTGATGAAGGAATTGGAGCAGTTGCAGCAAGAGTTGGGCGAGCGGGTACTCATCCTGGCAATGAATGTCGATGAGGAGTTTCAGATCCCCGCCGAACTGGAAATCTCGTCCCTTCCCGCGCTGGCGTTGTATCGCGACGGCGCTTTCGTGCAATTCATCGGCGGCTTGGGAAAGAAGGCCGAGCTTTTAAAGCAATTCGAGCGCGAGGTAGGCCGGTAGCGACGGCGAACGGCCGTTAGAGTACCCGCCAGGATCGTCCGTCGTTTTGGATGAGGCGGTCCGCCTCCACCGGCCCCCAGGTGCCGGCTTGGTATTCGGGCAGCCAGCGCTGTCCCAGTTTCTCCCAGGCCTCAAGGACCTGAGTGATCCAGGCCCAGGAGGCTTCCACGGCATCGCGCCGCATGAAGCGGGACGCGTCTCCCGCCATGACGTCGAGCAAGAGGCGTTCATAGGCTTCCGGC
>JABMDG010000052.1:0-22348 GCA_015904045.1 Nitrospira sp. | reverse complement strand
CAATCGCGCTGCCGGCGCTGGTCTCTGCCGCCTCGATTGAGGTGGCGGTAGGGAGGGATCTCTCGTTTTGTCTGAAGGTGGCGAAGTTCTTCGGAGATCGGCTGGCGCTTGATGCCGAGTTGATCAAGACGGTTGACTGGAAACCGGTGGACCTGAAGGGACCGGGGCCGAAGACGAGACGGTGTTCCAGTCTCGACAGGGCGATCATGGATCTGGACAACAACGGAACGAAGGACCTCGTCGTCAAGACGACGTTCTGCATGAAAGGCGCGCCCAGCGACAGTTTGTATATATTCCCAGCCGACAGCACTGTTCTTGAACGTACCAGTTGGCAGGATATGGGGCCGTTGTTGGCTACGGATGATAAGTTCGAGCGGACCGGCGGCACGTATCCGCTTGTATCCCTCCCGATGGAACAGAGCCCCATACTCCCTGCATTGGCAACGATGTTCATGGCCCAGCCGTTCATCCTGGATTCGGTGGCGTACGTTGCCCTGACAGATATCAAACGTGAATGGCTGGTGATTGCGAAGTATGGGGGCGGCCAACAGTTCGAGGATCAGTGCTACCTGCAGGCCGGTAAACCGTAGCTACTCGACTCGGTCCCCGAGCGCAGGGTACTCGTACCAGCCAAATCTCATCGAGATTAAGTAGATCGCCGGGCGATGATTTCCGCGCAGCGTTGCGCGCTGACAATTGCACTCTCGACGTTGACGGGCCATCCGGTGTCGGTCCAGGCACCGGCGATCAGGAGATTACCCACAGGGCTTTGTTGGATGGGCCGGAGCAGGGCTGCGCCTGGTTTGAGTGACAGCGCTGCGTGGCTCCGCCGGTCAATTTCCACGGAGGGGATCTCCTCCTGGGTGATTTCCGGAGCCAGCAGGCGAAGCTCGGCGCGTCCGAGGTTGGTCAGTTGTTCATCTTCCAATTCCATGAGCGCAGAATTGCCGATGGCCGAAAGCCGATAGCGAATCTCACCGGCTCCACATGGGGCGACGGTGAGGTAGTGGAACGGCCGGTCCGCGAGCAATAGTAGCCGTGGTGACGCCGCCGTTGAGCGCCGTGCAAACTGGACGGTCGTTTGAGGCAGGGTTTCCAGTTCACTGATTTGTGCGAAATAGGCATAGCGCGTCAACAGGCGTTCAGGTAGCAGAGGGAGCAGCGTTCGGTGGGAAAGGGCGGTGACATACCATTGGGCCTGCAGCACAGGTCCATCGTGAAGCCGGACGCCGGTGACCCCGTCCGGTCCAAACCGAAGTTCAGGTGTCTGCGAGCTGGTCAGAATCTGCGCGTGCTGTCGTTGCACCGCCTCTTTCAGGGGACGGAGGAATCGGTCCGTGACGAACCCATGCAGGAATGTCAGCCGCGCGTCCATTGTCCGGCCCAAGAACAGAGTGGACAGCTGCCGCACGAACATCGCGGCGGACAGGCCTCCCAACTCGTTGCCGGTCAGCCATAGAATCAGCGGGTTCCAGATACACTGACGAGCCTCCTGGCTCTGGCCGATCGACGTCAGCCATTCGTTGGCAAGTCGGTTGTCCAGGTCCGCCGGAAGTGATTCTGCTTGCTCCCAGATCTGTTCCAGATGCGAGAACAGTGTCCAGCGGTCGTGCCACGACAGGCCATGGAAGCTGAAGAGGCTGGTCATCCACTGCAGCGCGCCCGGAAGGTGAGTGGACTGATAGGCGGCGATCCGTCCCGTGGGAAGACGAAACTCGAGTGGAACTGTCCGGTCCTGTTGAGAAGGGATGGTGCTCTCGATTGAGCGGAGCAGGCGCCATGTTGCCTGATGGCGTCCGAACAGAACGGGGGCGGCGTCGGTTGGATTCATCCCGTAGCTGTCTTGCCAATCAGGATGATCGAGGAGGGTAACTCGATACCCCTGTCGATTGAGGAAATGAGCCACCGCCAGCCCGGTCAGACCCGCGCCCAAGACAAGAACCGTCTGTTCAACCGGAGTGGTCACGAGGGTTAGCCCGCATTATTCATGACGGTTCGTGACGAAACCGCCAAGACGCCGGGCGAGACGGGCACGAGGAGCCCCGAGGGACCGAGGCATACTTGAAACAGTATGTTGAGGTCGCGAGGGGCGAGCCTGCCCGCTGGCCGCGCGAAGCTCGCGGTCCAGCTGGTCGTAGCGGCGTATCGGCGGTTGCAGTAGAAGCGTTCATGGATAATGCGGGCTAGGAACGCAACCAAATGCTCAAGGCGATGACCAGCCGTTGGCTTGTGGAGAGACTGATGCGCGGTCCAAACACCTGATAACCGGACCGTTCAATCTTATCCAAGATTCGACTGTAGATGCCGCGCATGATTTCCGCGACGATGAGAGCCCGGCGTTCGGACGGAGGCAATGCCGCTAAGGCGGCGCGCGCTTTCTCATAATACTGGCGGGCTCGTGCCGCCTGCTGCTGCATCAGCATCTTGAATTCAGGCGAATAGGTTTTTTGCAACAGAGCTTTTTCAGGGTAGTTGCAGTTGCGCAGATCCTCGAGCGGAAGATACACGCGATTGTCGGATGCGTCGGCGCCGACGTCGCGCAGGATATTCGTTAATTGAAACGCCATGCCCAGCGACACGGCATAGTCCTGCGCGCGGGGCGACGTGGTGCCGAAGATGTGGAGACAAATCAAGCCCACGACCGACGCCACCCGATAGCAATAGAGCGACAATTCGTCGAACGTGGCGTAGCGGTTATTGGACAGGTCCATCTCGACACCCTTCACCAGCTCTTCGAAATAGGCTTTGGGGATGGAGAGGGCCTTGACGTGATGCGCGAGGCTCACGGTAATCGGAAGGGTCGGGGTGCCGCCGTATACGGCGTCCAGTTCTCTGCGCCACCGCCGCAACTCGTCTTTGGGGTTGCTGCCGGCCGGTGGTTCGTCGACTGCGCTGTCCACCGCCTTGCAAAAGGCATAGATGGTGTACATCGCTTGGCGCTTGGCCTTGGACAGGAAGAGGAACGAGTAGTAAAAGTTGCTGCCGCTCTGCTTCGTGTAGGCTGTGCAATAAGCTTGGGCGTCGGCGGCAGTCATGATGGCCAGAGCCGGCCTCGCAGTTCGGTGAGCCGTGTCTCGCACAAGCTCGTGCTGATGGCGTCCGCTTCGTGCAGGTCTTGTACTGTGTGGGTGTTGGTCACTGCCAGCACCTTCATCCCGGCTGCCTTGGCGGCCCTAATCCCGGGCAGCGAATCCTCGATGACCAAACAGGCCTCTGCTGTCAGTGCGGAGTGGCCCAGTTGCCGATTTAGGCCGGCTAAGGCATGCAAGAACGGCTGAGGGTCCGGCTTGCTCCTGGTCACATCTTCCGCACTCGTGATATGGCGGAATGATTTTCGGAGGCCCGCTTGTTCCAGAATCAGTTCGATCTCAGGTCGGAGAGCGCCGGAGGCGATGGCGATCGGATAGGCCGCCGCGGCTTCTTCCACGAATTCTCTGACACCGGGGAAAATGACGAGGCGATCTCGGATCGCAGTCAGGTAGGCCGTGGCCTTCGTTCGCATGAGGTCCTGCACGATCGATTCGGTGATCGGGCGCTGGTTGACTCGAAGGGCTTCCAGGATACAGCCACGGTCATCGAAGCCTAGGTAGGTGGCATAGTAGTCCGCTTCGGTCAGCGTAATGTCGATACTGGCCAGTGTCTGGCGCAGGCCTTCGAAGTGCACCGGTTCAGTATCGGCAATGACTCCATCGAAATCGAAAATCACGGCGCGCATGGATGCGGAGTTTTCTCCTCACGTGAGTTCGAGAAAGGGGGTGGACTGGAGCGGCAGTATAGCACAGAGGGCGGCGGCACATTAGTATGTGCCGCCGCCCTCTGCATTCAAAAATCCGACAGATCGCCGACGAATCGATCAGGGCTTCAGCCGCAACTGTTTTTCTTCCAGCCACCCCTTGGTGCCGTAATCGCTGCGAACGTAGTAGACCCACCCGCTGTCTTGCAAATCGCCGTCGAGAATCGTGAAGGCGGTTCCCGGTGGAATGGCCGGTCCCGGCTTCGTGCCTGCGGCATCCTGTTTGAGCGCCACTTTCTCGCGCGGAGCGGCCGGGTTTGGCAACACGGTGACCCGCTGTCCTTCGCCGAACAACGGAGCCGGCGAGGCCGAGGAGGGCGAGGCAGTTTCGATTGAAGTCGCCTGGGCAGTTGCCGCTGGTGCCGGCGGGGGTGCTGGGGTCGTTGGGGCCGGGGCAGCAGCTGTGGGTGTGCTGGCTGATTGTTCTGGAGCCGGTGCGGCGGCTTGTGGGGCCTGAGATTGCGGTGCAGCGGCTACCGGTGCAGGCTGACCGGGCGGTGCGCTCGGTGCTGGCGGCTTGCGCGTCAGCGGTTGTACCGCGACCTGCCCCGGGGGCTCCGACGATTCACCGAGGAGCGGCCCCACGAGATCCGTGACCAATTCTGGTTCCATGGCGACATAGGCTCCGCCCCCGATCAGCACCACCAGGAGAATCCAGAGGAGGGAGCGGCCACCCGATTTCTTGGGAGACTTCATGGGAGGTGACGAACGTATGTTTGTCGTTTGTTCCAACTCTTCCTCTGTAAATTCCAAATCCGGTTCCGGCTGGCGGGCGAAAAGGAGACTCCAGGCCAGAGGGCTGCCGGCAAGCGACGGGTCTCCAACGGTAGCGGACATCAGGCACCTCCCTGTGACAACCTTTTCCCAATGATTGAAACTGGGAAAATACTTATCACCAACCAGGAGAGGTGTCAATTTTATGGGGATTTTTGGCGGAACGGATTACGACGCGGCGGGGAAGTAAGGGTTCAGCACGACTGCACATGGGAGCAGGCTAACACTTGATGCTCACGGCTCCCCGATCGGTAGACGGTCAGGCCCTTGCAGCCGAGCTCATGCGCGAGGAAGAAGGCAGAGGCCACGTCTTTTGGCGTGGCGCTCTGGGGGAGATTGATGGTCTTTGACACACCGCTGTCGCTGTGCCGTTGGAAGACCGCTTGCATCCGGACATGGTGAGCCGGTGCGATGTCGTGGGCGGTGACAAAGAGTCGGCGCAGGTCGTGAGGAATTTGGGTCAGGTGCTGAATCGATTCTCGCAGGCCGATCTCCCGGCGCAAATCATTCAGCGGTAATCCTTTGGCGCGAGCCTGTACGGCAAATTCGGGGTGCAGACTTTCCAATCGGATGTCTTCCATGATCGTGCGGACGACGCTGATACCGTAGAGCGGCTCGATGCCGGCGGAACAATCGGCCAGGATGCTGATGGTTCCGGTCGGCGCAATGGTGGTCACGGTGGCATTGCGGCGCCGAAGTCCGTTGGCTTGCAGGCGGCTCCCTTTGTAGGCGGGGAAGACTCCCCGCTCTTGGGCGAGCCGATGCGATGCCTGGTGCGCATGGGATCTGATGAAGGCCATCAACCGGTCGGCGATTTGCAATGCCTCGTCCGTGTCGTAGGGAATACCCAGTTGAATCAACAGATCGGCGAATCCCATGATCCCCAGGCCGATCTTCCTCGTCAATTTGGTCTGGGTCTCGATGTGTGGAAAGGGAAACCTGGTTCGGTCGAGCACGTTGTCGAGAAAGCGGACAGCGAGGGGAATGATGGCTGCCAGCCGATCATAGTCGATGGCGCGCACGCCGCCTTGCTCGGTGAGGCATCGGGCCACGTTGATGGAGCCGAGCGTGCAGGATTCATAGGGGAGGAGCGGCTGTTCGCCGCAGGGGTTAGTGGCGTCGATGGTGCCCAAGCGGGGCGTGGGATTCGCCCGATTGATGGTATCGAGAAACACAACACCCGGTTCGCCGCAGTGCCAGGCGGCGTCGACCAGGCGGTCGAAGACCTGTGTGGCCGGAAGGCGCGCGGTGGATTTGCCGGTGCGTGGATTGATCAGTGCGTACGATCGGTTGTGTTTGACCGCATGCATGAACCGGTCTGTGATGCCGACGGAGAGATTAAAATTCGTCATTTCGTTCGGCTGTCGCTTCAGCGCGATGAAGTCGAGAATGTCCGGGTGATCGACTCTCAAAATGCCCATGTTCGCGCCGCGCCGCGTGCCTCCTTGCTTGATGACGTCGGTGGACATGTTGAAGATGCGCATGAAGGACACAGGACCGGATGCCACTCCGTTGGTCGTCGCGACTCGGTCAGCTTGCGGACGGAGGTGGCTGAATGAGAATCCCGTGCCCCCGCCCGATTGATGGATGAGCGCTTGATTCTTCACGGCATCGAAGATGGAGTCCAACGAGTCTTCTACCGGCAGGACAAAGCAGGCGGACAGCTGCTGGAGGGACCGTCCCGCGTTCATGAGTGTCGGCGAATTCGGCAGGAATACCAAGGAGGCCATCAGCTCGTAAAATCGGCGAGCCATACCTTGCCGGCGCCCCACCGTGGGATAGTGATGTTCGGCCGATGCGATATCGTCGGCCACTCGCCAGAACAGCTCGGTCGGCGATTCAATGATGGTGCCACGCTCATTCTTAGCGAGGTAGCGCTGGCGCAGGACCGTCAGCGCATTGGGCGACAATCGAGGAGGAGGTAGCCGAGGAGTTGTCCGCATGCCGGAATCATTATAGCCTCTTCCCGGTCTGGTTCCACGCCTATTGAAAGAAGCAACTTCCTCTTGAATCTTTCATGATCCGGTGGGCACAATTCAGCCCGCGCGGATTCTGTATGAAGTCCTATCGAGAAGAACTGTGGTTTGAAACGAAGACCAGGCGGGCGTACCTCAACATCACGCCACAGGTCGACACCATTGTACGGAAGAGCGGCGTGCGCGAGGGGCTGGTGCTTGTCAACGCGATGCACATTACCGCTAGTGTGTATATCAACGATGATGAACAAGGACTGCTGCGCGATTATGATGACTTCCTCGAACGTCTCGCCCCGCATGATGCCCGGTACCGGCACAACGAGTCGGGTGAGGATAACGGGGACGCGCATGTGAAATGGCAAGTGATGGGACGTGAAGTCGTCATTGCAATCACCGACGGCAGACTGGATTTCGGTCCCTGGGAACAGATCTTCTACGGCGAATTCGACGGACGCCGGCGCAAGCGTGTCTTGGTAAAAGTCATCGGAGAATAGGCTCGGCACATCGGCGTATGGGCTGTGGCAGGAACCATTCCGGCGCTTGCGCGAGGGGATGAATTTTGTCAACATGGGTACTACTCGAGGCTGGCAAGCAAGATGAGTGAGATCGGTCTTTTTGAACGATAGGGAGTGCCGATGTTAGCCTGGTCTCGTCCTGATCCCCTCACGCGTGATCTCATTCACCTCATCAACGCCCGCCGCCATGATCATGGCGATACCGATGATGCGATCGATACGCTCCAGGCCTTTCTCGAACAAGGACGCGAGCACGATTTATTGACGGTGCTAGCCGCGCTCGATGAGGAGATGGCGGAGTGGCTGTTCGACCTTGTCGCCGAGGCCAGTTGTACGCTGCTCATGGGCGGCTCGGATGATGACAAACCGTCCTATGCGGTGATGGGGGCTCTCGCGCTTCCTCTGCAAGCCAATCTCACGGCGCCTCTCAAATTGAAAATCGATCCGATTGCGACGGCTGATCTGCTGCACCGCCACCTACGGTTGCCAGTGGGAACCGTCGTTCGTGTGGAGCCCCGTCTGCTCACCGATGCCACGTTGGAGATTCTTACGCTGCAGTCGCTCCACGACCACATCGCCACGGTCGCCGATTCCCGCCGCGTGCAGGCGGTGGCGGCGCGCGTGCTGCCGCCGGTTGAAAATACGGCGTTCCTATTGTTCGAATTGATTGGCGCACCGGATCCCGGTTTGCCTGAATCGTGGGAAGACCGCCATCGGCGCGCGATGCTTGAAGGGCTGGTGGAGCAGTGCCCGGAGTTAGCGGTCGCTCCGCATATGATCGAAGCGCCGGTCTATGCCGCCTACGCGATGTTCGATGCGCAGAATGCGGTGCGATTACATCACTTGGCCGATGAAACCGCCGCCGTGTGGAGAGAGTTGGATCCGCTCGTGCGCTCCCGCACCGTCGTCCATCTGCACACGCAATGCGGCAATGGCGTGTATATGCCGGTATGGACCGACCTGTTTGATCCTGAATTGCCGGACGAACATGGGCCGGCCTGGACCTCACCCGACGTCTGGGTTTTTACGGCCGATCTGCCGATCGAATGGCCCGGTGAGATGTTGACCAACCGATTGCTGGCCGAAGGATGTACCAGGTTCGAGAATCATATCGTCGAAACACCTGACAACTAGCCTGCGTGCGTACTCCTTTCAGTATCCTCCATCGGCAACAAGAGTGGGAGGAGGCCCGTCACACGCCTGCGCAAAAAGCGCGATTCAGTGATTTTCGTGCCGCCTTGTTTTATTCTCGGCGGAGATGAACAAGCCACGAGAACAAGCGTCCTCCGGGAAATCGCTCGCAACCCTGGCATCGGTCGTAGGGCTGGCGCTGGTCTGGAGTGTCGTCTGGGCGAATTTGCCATCCTGGGACGAATTGCGATCGACCCAACCGCGCGTTCCCGCCCTACCGGCGGTGCCTGAACTGGATCTGACAATTCCTGGCGTTCCGGCACACACATTCCAAACACCCAGCCGGTTGGACGGAGAAGGAAAAAGCATAGGAAGCGTGACGAATTCGAAAACGGCTGGCGGCGATGTCGTGTCAAAGACGATGCGTGTTGGACCAGTTGCCGAGGTGAAATGCGCTGCGGAAGTGCAGGAAGCCTGTCCTGACACGTTGACGCAGGAACAGCGACACCAGTGCCTGGAGCGGCGAATGGGAAAATTCTCTGCTCTGTGCCAAGCCATTGCGCAGAAAAAGATGGTGCGGTGGAAAGAAGGCGAGGCCTACAAGGTCAGCTGTGCCGAAGATGTAAAACGGGTCTGCCGGGGAGTCGATGCAGAGGACGGGAGTCTGCTTGCCTGCTTGCAAATGCGTGAGCAGGAGCTGTCGCTCGGGTGCTACCAGAGCCTTCCCAAAGGCCAGATCCAGTTACGAAATTAGCCTGCCTCAAGCGGCCAGTTTCTCAAGACAACTACGGAGTTCTTGGGCGAATTCGCTGGCACGCCGGTACCGGTGCACCGGGTCTTTCTGCAGCGCGCAGTCCAAGATGGTTTGGGCGGCAGGGGGCAGGTCTGAGCGGAGTGCGGACAACTTGAGAGGCGGCGTATGGGCCACGGCATACAACAACGCGGGGACATTGGTTGCTGAGAAGGGTGGATGGCCCGTCAATAGTTCGAACATGACGACCCCGAGGGAATAAATATCGGAGCGTCCGTCCACTTTCTTCCCAGCGATCTGCTCCGGCGACATGTAAGTGGGCGTGCCCATTACCATCTCGGATTTGGTCCGCGACGAAGACGCCAGTGTGGCGATACCGAAGTCCATGACCTTCACAACCCGACTGTTCGTCAGCATGACGTTGGCCGGCTTGATGTCGCGATGCACGACGCCTTGCTGGTGGGCATAGTCCAAGGCATCAGCGACGGTCGCGAGGATGGGGAGTGCCGTTTCGACAGGAAGAAGCGTTGATGGGCGCGTCCATGCTTTCAGGGTTGTCCCTTGCAACATCTCCATTGCGATATAGCCGAGATCGTCTTCTTCTCCGGCATCATAAATGGTGACGATATTGGGATGGGACAGCCGGCCGGTCGACTCAGCTTCGCGAAAGAATCTGGTTCGTATTTCCTGTAGCTTGTCTGCGTCCTCGACTTCATGGAGTCGCATCGTTTTGATGGCAACAAATCGTTGAATCGTCGGGTCTTTTCCTAAATACACCACCCCCATCGCTCCCCGTCCCAATTCCTTGAGCACTCGATATCGCCCCAGGGTACTCGGCTGGTCTCCGTTGGCCTTGGGAACGGCGGTGACCGTGTCTGTGTCATCGCGACTGGCGTCGGACTCCGTCTCGCCGGTGTCTTCGTCAACCGATGCTGACACAGAGTGAGTCACTTGTGGTGCCGGGCTCGAGAAAAAACGCTCAAGCGAGTCTCGATTCAAGAACCATGCAACCGTCGTCCACAGCGCCGTCAGGATGAGAGCGGCGGTGTAAGCGATCGCGTACTGCTGTGATCCGACTCGATCGATGAGGGAAAGTCCGACAGCCTGGAGTGTCTTATCCATCGCGACCAGCGTGAACAGGCCGGTGACTGGAAGGATAAGCCGACGGATGAACGAACACCCGCGTCCTGTATCGGGCATCTGCAGGGAGGTGCGGATCGAGAAAAAGCAAAGGAGGCCCAACCCGATTGCCTCGACAGCCAGACGGACGGTCTGTGACGCGTTCAAGCCGTAGACCGTGACGGAAAGCGACTCCACCGTCGGTAGCTTGCTTAATACCGGACCCGCGAAGAGGGCTACGAGGACAAGGATGGCGTATTGGAGCGTCCAATGAAATGTCGTCGTCATAGAGGTCTGGCGTTGAAGACTGGTGAAAGTCTAGCGGATCAGGAAAGGGAGTCAATGAATAGCTGGAAAGATGCAAGAACGTCAACTATTGCCGTGCCGCAGCGTTCTTCATTTTGTCGAGCAGTGAGTCCGGAACATGGAGCGAGCCTTTGCCAATCCCCACCTCGATGTCGGGTTTTGTCACGCCGTGAAAGTCGCTTCCCCCGGTCACCATCAAGCCCTGTTGCTTCGCCAGCGCCAAGTAGTCGCGTGTTTGCCGCGCGGTGTGGGTGCTGTAGTGAACCTCCACCCCGTCGAGTCCGTCGGCTTTCAGTGTTCGGACCAGGTCCGCCAGAGTGCCCTCCGTGACCTTCACCCAAGTCGGGTGGGCAAGGACCGCCAGTCCCTTTGCTTCTTTGATCCAGTGGATGGCTTCCGCCGGTGTCGGCAGTTCGCGCGGAACATAAGCCGGACGGCCGTCTGCCAGCCATTGGTCGAACGCTTCTTTCGCGGAAGAAACAACACCTTTCCCCATCAAGACGCGCGCAATGTGTGGCCGCCCGACGGCATCAGTCCCCGCAAGGGCGCGGACTTCATCATAGGTGATATCGATGCCAGCCGCCTGCAGGCGTTCGATGATTTTGGGATTGCGGCGATGCCGGCTTTCCCGGAGGCCAATAAGCCGTTCGTTCAGCCTGGCGTCTTGGTGATCGAGGAAGTAGCCGAGCATGTGTAATTCAGAGCCGCCCAGGAGAGAACTGATCTCAATTCCTGGAATGATCTCAATCCCCAGGGCCTTCCCAGCTGCGGTTGCTTCGGGTATGCCGGTTGTAATGTCATGATCAGTAATGGCCAGAGCCGATACGCCCGCTTTGCCGGCAAGGGCTACGACTTCGGCCGGTGTGCAGCTTCCGTCGGAATGGGTGGTATGCAGATGGAAATCCAGGCGGCTCATGCGGCTGCACCAGAGGGTATTGGTTTATGTGCCAGGAGTTGTGACGTAAAGATACGGTCAGCGCCGTCTCCGTCCACATGCGCCCCTTCGTCGTAGTGCAACACCTGCAGAGGCGAGGTCAGCCGCAGCAACTCATTGGGAGACAGGCAAAATTCTCGGCGCTTCGGGTGATGGTGATAAAGATGATTGTCGATGGTGAACGTTTCATACACCAAGACCCCGCCGGGCTTCAGCGCTCCCACGATTGCGGGGAACAGCGGGCGATAAAGATAGAAGAAGACAAGGATCACGTCATAGACCTCTTTCCCGAGGTCTGGCCCATATGGCGCAGGCTGTTCAAGATCCAAGACTTTCGTTGTGACGGCCGTGGGCACATGGTGCTGCGCCGATGTGCAGAGATGCGCCAGCGCGCTCTCGTCGCGATCGACGGCGTCGACCTGAAAACCGTGCGAGGCCAGAAACAGTGAATGGCGGCCACGCCCGGCTGCGATGTCGAGGGCCTTGCCCTTGGGAATCCGGTGAAGCTGCTGGACGAGCAACCTCGCCGGAGGAGCAGCTGCCTGCCTGACCTCATGCGCGAGTCGTGTCCGGTTGATCGTGACTCCGACGGAGGTGGTGATGGAGGTAATCGGCGGGTGGAGCTTTCGTATCCAGAGTGTGACGTGCTCAACCGGAAATTCGTCGAAGAGCACTGTCAGAACCCGTTCGGCCATGGCTTCGAGGAGACAGGCTTCTTGGGTCGAGGCGACCTGGACTACCCGCGCAGCGACTGCAGCATAATCGACGGTGTGGGACAGATTGTCGGAAAAACCGGCCGGCCCCAGGTCGCATTGCAACTCAAGATCGAGGGCCAGAGGCTGAAGCTTGGCCCGTTCCTCCGGAGTCACCCCGCAACGCCCTCGGAATTCCAACCGCTCGATGACGATGTGATCCGGCATGCGGACATTGTCGAGGATCGGGTTTTGGACTGTCAAGCGACACGAGCGGATGGTTCGATCAGGAGGGATCAGGGGAGGACCTGTTACGAGAAGTACCGGCTCGTATCGAACCGATGTTCGGCATTGTCGATAAGCCGGACGATACTGTGGCAGTAGCTTCCGGTGTCATCCTTCTCGGTGAGATCCAATTCCTGGCCGTTGTCGACCGGCTGGCTGTTCGCGTCAGCGATTACCTTCACCAAAGGACGTTCGCTGTTTGCCTTGTCGGGTGCCGGCCTAAGGACAACCGCGATTTCACCGGTGGTGAGTTCCGCCAGGGTACCGATCGGGATGATGCCGACACAGGTTACAAAGAGTTTGAGGAGCGTGGGGTCGAAGCTCTGCCCGGATTTCTGAAACATCATGTTCAACACTTTGGCCGGTGCCATCGGTTCACGGCGATAGACGCGGGAAGAGGTCATGGCGTCGTAGCAGTCCGCGATCATGAGAACACGCCCGGTCAGGGAAAGCTTCCACGGCGTTTTCAACTTCGGGTAGCCGGAATAGTCCAGATTCATATGGTGTTCGAAGGAGGCCGCGGCCATGCGTGCCGGCAAATTGGTAATGCCGCGTAACAGGGCGAGACTCAAGACTCCTTCTGTCGGATGGCTGCGCATCGCCGCCCACTCCTCTTCCGTAAATTCCCCAGGCTTGTTGAGCACATCGAGCGGGATGGCTGATTTCCCCATGTCATGAAAGAGCGCCGCCAAACCGAGATCGGCCAATTCCACTTTGGGATAGCCCGCTCGGTTCGCGAGGGCGATCGAGAGGAGCGCGACATTGACGGAATGTTTCTGCGTATATTGGTCATGGCAGCGCAGCGTGGTGAAGCCCAACATGGCGGGTTCGTCTTGCATCATGAGATCGACGATATTCTGAATGGCGCGTTTAGCGTGCTTGAAACTGATCGTGCCGCCGTCGCGTACCGATTGCGTCAGGGAGCCAGCCGCGGTGGACACCTGCTCATAGGCGCTTCGTGACCGCGCTCTGTGCTGGGGTTGCTTTTCCGATCCTCCCGTGTCCGTTTTGAGGGCGAGCACACGAGGCTCCTCGATCTCGATGCTGGTGATACCCAACGTCTCAAGTTCCTGCCGGAAGTCCTCGATCGACTTGGTGACGGGGTCGAGGCTGACAAAAAGATGGGCAAACTCCCGAAGGTCTCTGGACGAAACCGATGAGGTGAAAGTTAAGCCGCCTATTTTCCACTTAGTCATCGCCTCGATGACGCTGGAGACCACCAGCATCTGCTGCGGGCTCACCTTGAGATGGCTGTCCCACAGAAATAAAAAATCGTTTTGCAGACGCAGGGAGGCCGGTCGGTCGTGCGCCAGCGTCTGAACGAGCGTGAGCATCGTTTCAACCGGTTTGTCGAGGGCTGCGTTGGTGCGCCCGTGGATTTTGGAAGTCTTGATCAGCGTATTCAGCTGGGTGATGAGCTGAAAGCCCAACACCACAAGCTGTTGGTCCAGAATATCGCCGGCCTCGGAACCGTGCCCGATTTTTTGGGACAGCGATTTTTCATGTGTCAGGATCGGTTGTGTATGGTCTTCACTGGTCGGCGCGTGGACTGAACGGGGATCGCTCACGATCGATACTCCTTAGTGGTGTGGCACGTCAGCGGGGCTCTTGCCCTGCTGCTGCCTCTGGACTTGCGAAAGAGCATGGAGACAGGCTTGGCGGACAGCGGCACCGCCTTTCTTGCTCCCCAATTCAAGCGCGGACAAGGCGGCTGGAGTTGCCAGCTTGCCGAGAGATTCCGCGGCCAATACGGCCAGCTCCTCTTTCTTTTTTCGATTCGTCCACGACCATTCGGTCAGGAGGCGTTCCCAATAAGGGACCGCATCGTCTCCGCACGTCACCCGGATTGCTTGGAAGACCGCCCGGCGCTCGCTTACCGGACGTTCCGAAAAGTCCTCCGTGGACAAGATCGCGGACCAGCTGGAAAATGGGGCGGTATAGTGTCCGGAGACCAGCAGTTTCAAGGCGGCCAGGCGGATGGCTTCTTCTCCATCCTCCATGAACGAGACCAACTTCAGGCCATTGCCGGTCGGCCGGAAGAGGCCGAGTGCGCGTACGACATCCTTCCGAACTTGCAGGTCAGGATATCGCGTCAGTTTTTCCACCGGCTCGGCGAACTTGGGATCGTTCCACTTCATGAGAATGGCGAGTAAGTTTCGGACATAGGCTGGCCGGCGATCCATCAATCCTTTGAGCAACGGCTCCGGGCGATCTTTGGCCAGTACCAAGAGTGCGTCCGAGACGATGGCCTGGTGCACGGGTGAGTTCAACTTGGCGAGCAGGGAGCAGAGCAGGGGAACGGCATCCGTCCCCATCATTAACAGGATCGTCGAAAGTCCTTCCGTTTGGGCGGTGGGCGAACTATTCAGATACATTTCTATATCCTTAATGTGCTCCGCGCGGCCCAGTCCCGAGAAGAGCGACGCGACTTGTTGCTTGTGTTCCTGGCTGAGATCCGGACGTACGGCATCGGTCTCATGGAGGAGACCCAGGACATGTTCCAAAACCGTCCATTTTCCATCGCGGAACAGGGAGTCCACGATGCTGCCCCAAATGGTAAACAGCTTGGTCAACAAGACGGGAGAAGTTTCATACGCCAAGATGGCGGTCAGGATTTCCATGATATACAGGAGGTCGTTTTGCTTGCTCTCAGCCTCGATCTCCCTTGCCAGAGTGGCGAGTTCTTCGTCGGTCACTTCATAGCCGATGAGGCTTGATTGGATGCGTTTGTTTTGAGCGCCCGTGCCCTCTCCTGCTCCCTGAACCTTGCGTCCTCTTTGGTTGTGTTCGGAATCCAGCAATTCCCGCAACGTCGTCTCCGATGAACTCATGCCTCCTTCGGCAGCAGCAGATTCGTTGGCCTCCACTGAGACTTTGGCAATTTCTTCCGCTGTCACGATGGAAATGCTCGAGAGATTGCGAGACCACAGGCGAGTGACAATATCGTCGTCATCCTGAGTCGGATCCGTGCCGCCCCACAGCGACTCCAGAAAGAAGGTCAGATCCTCACGGGTGAGGCCCTGGTGGATCGAGAATTCCCGAATGCCGTCCGCATAGAGTTTGAAGCCGACCCCTTCGCTGCTGCTGTCTTTGTCGGCTTGGTGTACGACCATGTCGTTGAATACCAGTTGCGATCGTTGGATAAGAATCGTGAGCTTAAAGTAGGTATTGAGGTGGACGGTTAATTCTTCGAACAGCTGTTGGGAAAACTTCTGGGCAACGGGGTTGGTTGCCCCATAGGTCCGGTTGGACTTGGCCGTCTTATCCAAGAGTTTGAGGATGCGTTTGACGGATGCGGTTTCCGGATCCTCCGTGCCTTTGGCCGCCACTGCCGCGGCCATCATGTCCTGTGCGGTCTTGAGATCGGTCATAGAGCTACACCTACCGGTAGATCAACAATTCGTCAAGGAAATCGCGGTTCTCCACGAGAATTGGGCAGGTGAGACGGGCATTGCCGAAGACGGATGGCGACAGTACAATCCACTCGCGTGACAAGGGTCACAGGGGCGCACACACCACCATACGCTGCGGATTCACGATGACCCGATCTACTCTTGTCATATGTTTCGGCGACAGTCTGACGGCGGGGTTTCAGTCGCCGACTGCTAACCATCCAACAGGACAGGAGACTCCCTATGGACAGTATTTACAAGACTGTCTTGGCGGAACGGCGCTGGTCCGCACCAGCGGCGTCTGTGGAGAACTCACCGGCGAGATGGTATTGCGATTCCGTCACGATGTGTTGGATCACAAGCCAGGATATGTGTCGATCTTGGGCGGGACGAACGATCTGGGATGGAATGGGTCGCCTGACGACATCATGCACAATCTGGTCAAGCTCTACGAGCAGACGTTTGCAGCTGGTGGTATCCCGATTCCCGTGACCGTTCCCTCGATTCGGGTAGAAGACAGTCAAGAGGTCGTGGAAGGGCAGGAATGGGTAGCCGGGCACTTGGCCAGGCGGGAACTGTTGAACCGGTTGATTCGTCAGTATGCAGCAGCGAAAAACATTGCCTGCGTCGATCTGTTTCACGCCACGGCCGACCCCGACACCAACCAGCTGGCCGCGAGGTATTCCAACGACGGAGTACATCTTACGACCGCCGGGTATTGCCTCTTCGCAGAGGAGGTTGCCCGTGTCCTGAAACCCTTGTTGTCGGGCACGCCGAAATCGTGAGGACCAAACTGCAAGCAGTCACCGATCGGCAGTTCGACCGTGTGGTCGAATCGACGGTGGTGCCTGTCCTCGTCGAGTTCTGGAAGCCTGGCTGCGGCCATTGCCGTGCATTAGCGGCCGAACTGGAGCAGGTGCAGGAAGAACTCGGGCCGAGTCTGCTCGTCCTCACGATGAATGTGGAGGACAATCCGCAAATTCCTGCGGAACTGGAAATCACCTCGTTGCCAGCGCTCGCATTCTATCGAAACGGGCACTTTCAGAAGTTCTTCGGAGGAGTGGGGAAACGGGACGAGATTGTGAAACAGGTAAAGCGCGAGTTGAGCATGGTGGCGGTTGAGGATCCTGCTCGTGGTCCCCAGCAGGAGAACTGATCGTTCTGTGCCCTAGAGGCCGGATGCCATCGGAGGACATCCGGAGAAAGAATCCGGCGGACGGAAATGCAGCGGCGGCTCGTTACAGTACCCGCCAGGTGCGGCTGTCGTGTTGGATCAACCGGTCCGCTTCGACCGGGCCCCAGGTGCCCGCCTGGTATTCGGGAAGCCAGCGTTGTCCCAGCTTCTCCCAGGCGTCGAGGATTTGGGTGACCCAAGCCCAGGAGGCTTCCACGGCATCGCGCCGCATGAACCGGGATGCGTCGCCTGTCATGACATCGAGCAACAGGCGTTCATAGGCTTCCGGTGACGGGCGGCCGAAGACTTCTCCATACTTGAAATTCATCTCAACCGGATGGGTTTGCGCTCTCGTGCCCGGCACCCGCGAGACGATTCGGAGCGACAGTCCTTCTTCTGGCTGAATTCTCAAGGTCAGGACGTTCGGGGCTTGCGGTTTTTGCAGATTGGCATTGAACAGGATCTGGGGGATTTCTTTGAACTGCACCGCGACTTCGCTGGCCCGCAGCGGCAAGGCTTTGCCTGTCCGCAAGTAAAATGGTACCCCGGACCAGCGCCAGTTCTCCACGAAACACTTCAGCGCGACATACGTTTCGGTAGTGGAATCGGGCTTGACCCCCTTCTCCCGACGGTAGCCCGGGACCGGCTTGCCGTGCGCCGTCCCTTCCGTATATTGCGCCCGCACGGTGAACTGTTCCACATCCTTGGCGGTAATGGGGCGCAGGCAACGGAGCACTTCCATTTTTGAGTTTCGCACGACGTCGGGGTCCAGCGAATAGGGCGGCTCCATGGCAACCAGGCAAAGCAACTGGAGCAGGTGGTTCTGCACCATGTCCCGTAAGGCGCCGGCTTCTTCATAGTAGGTGGCGCGAGTGCCGACTCCTTCGGCTTCGCTGACCGTGATCTGGACGTGATCGATGTATTTGTGGTTCCAGATCGGTTCGAAGATGCTGTTGGCGAATCGCACCACCATGAGGTTCTGAACCGTTTCTTTGCCCAGATAATGATCGATGCGGAAGATCTGCGATTCGTCGAAGACACGTCCCGTGACCATGTTGATGGCCTGCGCGGACGCGAGATCGCGGCCGACCGGCTTTTCGACGATGATGCGGGCATAGGGCGAACGGGCGCCGGGCGTTCCGGCCAGTCCTGAGCTGGCCAGTCCTTCACAGACGGGGGTGAAGGAGCTGGGCGGAATGCTGAGATAGAATATTCGATTTCCTGGAAGCTGAAACGACCGTTCAAGCTCTTCGGCACGTGCTTTCAGCCGGGTGTAGGTCTGCGGGTTGTCATTTTCACCGACTAGATAGAATAAATGCCTGGCAAAGGTGTTCCACGTGTCTTCAATCAAGGCCTGCCGGGAATGCTTGACGACGCCATCACGCACGGAGGCACGGAACTCTTCGTCGCTCATCGCGGTGCGGCCCAAACCCAATACCACATAATTTGCAGGCAATAACCCATCGAGGAGCAAGTTGTAGAGGGCCGGGATCAGACGGCGACGAGCTAGGTCGCCGGACCCGCCGAAAATGACGACCGTGCACGGTTCGACGGGTGACAAGGTTTCCTGCGCGGGACTACTGTCGACTCGTTGGCTAGTAGGGGCCATCGCTACATCCTGGTGAAAGTGATGAGTGCCTACCGTCTGACGGCATGGCCGCCAAAGGCATTGCGCAGAGCGGCCAGCATCTTTTCCGCGAACGACTCTTCCTGCCGCGACCGGAATCGGGTGAACAGGGCCGTCGTGAGTGTCGGTACGGGCACGTCTTTTTCGATCGCGTCAGCAATCATCCAGCGGCCTTCACCTGAATCTTGCACGTATCCTTTCAGTTTTTCCAGTTTTTGATCGTCTTTGAGCGCGCTGGCTGCCAGCTCGAGCAACCATGAGCGTACCACGCTGCCGTGCATCCAGAGGTCGGCGATGCGCGCCAGATCCAGCTTGTACTCGCTCTTCGACATCAGTTCGAACCCTTCGGCGTAGCCTTGCATCATGCTGTACTCGATGCCGTTGTGGACCATCTTCACGTAATGTCCGGCACCGGCGGCACCGACATGGGCCCAGCCGTTCTCCGGGGCCAGAGTCTTGAAGATCGGTGCCAGCCGTTTCACCGCCGCGTCTTCGCCACCGACCATGAGACAGTAGCCGACTTTCAGCCCCCAGATACCGCCGCTCGTACCGGCGTCCACATAGTGGAGGCCGGACTTCTTCAATTCGGCGGCGCGCCGCACGTCGTCATGGAACCGGGTGTTTCCGCCGTCAATGATGGTGTCGCCCGGTTTGAGCAGGGCCGCGACCGCCTGCACGGTTTCTTCCGTTGGCGCACCGGAAGGCACCATAACCCAGACTGCGCGCGGAGCACTGAGTTTGGAGACCAGATCATTCAACGACGACGCGGCGATGCAACCCTGGCCTTCCGCCTGTTTGACGAGATCGGTCGAACGGTCGAAGACCACCACCCGATGCTGGTCCCGTCGCAGGCGTGTGACCATGTTCATGCCCATTTTGCCAAGTCCGATAAATCCCAGCTCCATAACTGCTCCTTGGTGTATAGGTCGATATGATGGAGGAATGCCTGCCGGCGGTATTCAGGACCGGTCACATGCCCCGTAAATTGCAAACCTAGCCGAACTCGTGACCCGGGGTAGACACGGGCCGGAACGATCCGGACCCCTCAGTCGATGCGGGCGGGGTTTGGGATGTCCTTGAAGAGAAGATCGGCAAATTGTCGGCCAAAGTTGAGCCGATCGGTCAAGGTATTCGCATTGAGGAACTGACCGGCCAGGTCGGCGAGCGCCGGCTCTCGAGAAACCATAAACCGGTGAACGTCCACCGGGGCGGTCAGCCAATAGCCTCTCAGCCGGAAGAACGCCAGAATGCAATCTTCATAGAACAGGGTCAGTAGGTACTGGGCGGTGCCCGGTTTCTCCGTGAGGTCCTTTGCCTTTCCCAGCCAGTGATAACACGAGGCTTTCAGGCGAATCTGTTCATTGATGGAGGCCGGCGGGGGGCCTTGGCGAAAACGTTGGTTGGCTTTCTCGATCAGCTGCGCGGTGACCCCCTCGTGGTCGAACAGGACCCGCCCCTTGCGGAGAAGCGACGGTAGTCGGAGTGAATAGGCGAGTTCGTCTTCGACGGACGTGTAGCCATGGTATCGGATGTCGACGAGACGTTCCCCGACCCGGAGAATTTCATGGCTGTCGGTGTCGCCTTTCACCAGGGCGATCAAATCAATATCGCTGTGGGGGGTAATGGCGCGCCGTGCTCCAGACCCCACGAGGATAATGCCGACCAGATCGCCGCCGCGCCGGCCTTTCACGTGCCGCAGGGCGACCTCGAGGCTGTCTTCAAAACCTGGAGGTGTCGGCGTTTCCGGCTGCTCCGGCGGCTCCGGTACGGCAAGAAGTTCGGCGTTGAGTTCCTCGCGCGTGGGCACGCTGGCGGTGGGGTTCGAATCCATCACGAGACCTGGGTCTCTTGAATGAGACTGCGAAGGCCCGTCAGCCATTGGTCGAACGGCTGATCGGCATCCACGACGATTTCGAGTTTGCCGTTGGCCAACCGGCGAACCACCCCGGGATGTTCCGGAGACAAGGGGATTTCCACCCATTCCCGATTCAGTCCGAGCGCATCCGTCACTTCGAGAATCTTGCTGATGTGCTGAAACGTGACCACTTGCAAAGACATCGCGCTCCCTTCCGAGGGCCCATCGGCATTTTATGTGCCGTTGCAAGTAGTGTCAATGCGACATGGTCAGCATGACGGCATTACGGTGTGAGCACACGGGCGAACACGGCGCCGGCTTCATCGATCTGTTTGGCGGAGACGTTGAGGTGAGTGACGGCTCGGTAACTCGATCCTCCGATCGCGTTAATGAGCACGCCTTCGTGTTTCAACGCGGCGACGATCTCGGCGGGCGAGCGCCGCTGGTCGGCTATCTGAAAGATCACGATATTCGTTTCGACATGTTGCGGCACAACCTGCACCGAGGGAATTTGCTGAAGCTGGCGGGCCAGTTTCTTCGCGTGCGTGTGATCTTCCGTCAGCCGTGTGATGTGGTGTTCCAACGCATAGATGCCGGCGGCGGCGAGGATGCCCGCTTGACGCATGGCTCCCCCGTACATGCGGCGGAAGCGACGGACGCGATCGATGATCTGCTGATCGCTTGACACGAGCAACGATCCCACCGGAGCGCCGAGCCCTTTGGAGAGGCACATAGACACGGTTTCAAAGTGCTGGGCATACGCGGCGGGAGGAAGTGTCGTGGCGGCCACGGCATTCATCAGCCGGGCGCCGTCGAGATGCATCGGGATGCCGTATCTGACCGCGACAGTCCGAATCTTCTCGATCGTAGACAGGGGATAGATGGTCCCGCCTCCGGCGTTGTGCGTGTTTTCAAGGCAGATGAGGGCGGTGGGGATACTATGGGGATCCTTCGGTCTGATCGCGGCCTCCACTTGCTCCGCGTTCATGATGCCCCGCTCGCCCGGCACCCAATGGAGCTGCACGCCCGCTAGCGCTCCGGCGGCGCCTTGCTCATACCGGACGATGTGGCTCGTGCTTTCGACGATGATCTCCTGCCCCGGCTGGGTTTGCGATCGGATCGCGAGCTGGTTCGCCATCGTGCCGGAGGGCACAAAGAGGGCGAAGCGCTTGCCGAGTAGCGACGCCACCATGTCTTGCAACCGGTTGACGGTGGGGTCTTCCCCATACACGTCGTCGCCCACCTCGGCGCGCGCCATGGCCTTTCTCATCCCGTCGGCGGGAACGGTCACTGTATCGCTGCGTAGGTCGATCATGCGTTCATTCTCCCGGAAGAATTTGATCGATCCGGCGCATTCTAGCAGATTATTCCCGTGGCAGGTGAACCCATACCTGCTACACTGCGCTTCCATGGCTGAACCGGATCACACTGCCATTACCCGGTGCGCCGCCTTCCTGGGAGCCAAGCGGGAAGAACTCGTCCCCTTAGCCTGGGCCTTCGCCTATTTTTTCTGCCTCCTCTGCGGCTACTCCATCCTTCGTCCGGTGCGCGACGAAATGGCCATCGAAGGCGGCCTCAAGAATCTCCCGTGGATGATGACCGGAACGTTTCTCACCATGCTGGCTGTGACGCCGCTCTTCGGATGGCTGTCCGCGCGCTGCTCACGCTATCGACTACTATTGACCGTCTATACCTTCTTCATCACCAATCTGCTGGTCTTCTACGGTTTGATGAGTAGTCACCTGTATCCGGAGTGGGTAGCCCGCGGATTTTTTATCTGGCTGTCGGTGTTCAATCTGTTCGTCGTATCCGTCTTCTGGAGTTTTATGGACGATCTCTTTGCGCCGGAACAGGGGGCACGGTTGTTCGGGATCATTGCCGCGGGAGGGAGCAGCGGCGCGTTACTCGGCCCACTCATCACCACCGGGCTGACGTTCGTGTTCCCGGTGCCGGTGCTGATGCTGGCCTCGGCGGTGTTTCTGGTGTTGTGCCTGGGCTGCATCTCCCGCCTTGAGCGATGGGGT
>JABMDG010000051.1:55553-57263 GCA_015904045.1 Nitrospira sp. | reverse complement strand
TGGATCAGGCGCGCGCGCCTCCCGATCGGAACCGACCTGCCCGAAGAGGTCATCTTCAACCTGGGGCCGATCCGCTTTGTGGCGGAACTCTGGCGAGTCCTGAAACCGGGCGGACATGCCTTTCTCTCAGAGTTCGGAATCGACGAAGGCTGGCCCGCGCCGGTGAAGCTGCCGGGCCATACCGAATATGAAGTGCAATACAGCCATCTGCGGCAGATTGCGCGCTGGCTCGGCTTTCAGGAACGATATCTCTCGCTCCCGCAGTTTCTGGGACTCAAACCGGACACGAAGGTCCTCTGCACCGGCGCAGCCTATACGATTCAGCGATTCTGTCAGGCCATCGACAAGCCGTTTATCATCCGCGCCTATACAGAACCGGAACTCAAACAGACCCTCGGCGACATGCTCCCCAAGCTCCAGGGTACGCACTACCACGACGTCGCCGATCCTGCCTGGTTCGGCCTCCTCGACTTCAAAGTGTTGTTACTGGAAAAACCAGGCGGCGCGCCGAAAGCCCAGTTTACCGAGCAAAAAGGCTACCGGTGGTACTCGCAGCGATAGATACGACAGAACTACCGCATAACGCGGCACACATTTACGAAAGGCGTTCGATCCAGCGCTTTACTCTACCAAGATCTAGCGGCTGTGTGAGGCTTGGATTCCCCAGCTCAAACAATGCCTCTCTAATCAATCCTTCAAAGTCAATTTCAAAGTCCACATCCTCTCGCACATGAAGACTATCAGCCCATGTCTCCACATCTTCTTTCTAAAGGCTCCCTTCAAGATATTTATCCAGCACACTCAGAATATGTTTGCGGCGTATGGTTACAAGAGGCCCATCACTATCCCACCCATATTCATTTAACGCCGTGAGCGCTTCTTCGATTGGCTTGCTCAAGTCAATTAACACAGCTAACCATTCCTGCCTGGTCATGATTCTGCTGATTCTCTTATTAACACCATCAAGTCAATCAACACCCCTTCACGTATCCCCAGATTACTCACAGCACGCTCGACACCTCAAGAGTCTCCATGATTGTATGAGTGATGTTTGCTCCGGCGGCGATGACTTTCCCCCGGTTCTTTTCCGAGCCGGATAGACCGACTCGCATTCGTCAGGCAATCTTTCTCCGGCGCATCGCCTTGTCGAGATCGAATGTTGCTTGGAGATTCATCCAGAGCTTCGCGGATGTGCCGAGCACACGTGCCAGATCCAGGGCGGAGTCCGCCGTTATGTCCCGCTTCCCCTTGATTAACTCATTCAAGCGCGCCCGCGTCCAGCCAAGTTTTTGCGCCAGGGCAGCTTGAGTCATCTTTCCAGGGACAAGAAACTCTTCGAGCAACATCTCGCCGGGATGAAATGGGTTTTTGGGAAGTCTCATGGCGCTTTCCTCCAGATATCTGGGGCCTCAATGGTAATCGATTACCTGAACCTCGTAGGCATTGCCGTCATGCCAACGAAAGACCACTCGCCATTGATCGTTGACCCGAATCGAGTGAAAACCTTTCCACTGGCCTTTCAGCGCCTCCAGCCGATTCCCCGGTGGCTCACGAAGGTCTCCGATTTCCGAAGCATCGTGCAAGTAGAGCAGCTTGCGACGGGCCGTTCGTATCAAATCTGGTGGAAATCGCAGAACGGCTTTCGAGCGCCGATTATCGAAAAGGTCTTCTGCAAGTCGATCGGCAAAGGATTCAATCACGGGGCTATGT
>JABMDG010000051.1:51914-55453 GCA_015904045.1 Nitrospira sp. | reverse complement strand
GCATCCGCCTCAGGCACATACAGCCGGCACGTGAACTCCGCCTGATAGGCCGCCGCCTCACGGAGGTGATCTCTGTTCGTGACAATGATGTAATCAACCGGCCCGTTGCGGCGGACGAACGAGCGCGCCTCGGCAGTCATCGGTGGAGGATCGATCAGAATCTTGTGTTCACCGACCATCAGAAACAAGCCGTTGAAATCCAGTTGCTTCTCATCAGAGAACCAGGCCCATTGCCAGATGCCGGGAAAAATTTGTTTCATAATCTCACCGCACGACATGCGGGAGTTGCGTGATCTGCGATACTCGTTGAAGGAATTCCCTGCTATCGATGTGTTGCACGTCGCCCTCGTCCTGCCTGCCGCGCGGCCTCAGAGAGCCGCGATGGCATCCCGCACCGTTTTGGTGACTTTCGCAAGAATACCGGCATCGGTCGGGAGATCGATGATGTCGTCTTCCGGGACAGTCATGAATTTGCGATTCGCGCCTTTGGTTACTGAGATCAAAAACATGCTGTTGGATGGAGTCACGGGAATAACCACCTGCACCGCGCCATCGATGGCCTTCACAACATCTAGAAACTTCTGTTTGCCTGCTTCGATTTCGTCCACAGATCCCTCCCCCATACTAGGCTGACGGCCGACGCTGAGAGAAATTCGATCCTCACACCGGAACATTCGCCGCTTCTCTCGGCACGGCACCAATCGTTCCTAAACGGAAGACATCCTATCATGGTGTTTTTTAGCGGGGCAACTGAGCGGGCGGGCTTGAACGGACCGACGCGCGATCCATCATCGCTGATTCAGCATGTCTTTCAGCTGTTGTTTGGCATCGCCTTGAAATCGAACGAACTCGATGCCGTACCGATCGTTCCGTTTCCACCGAACGATGGCGAGCGTGATAACGATCGGCGGCCGGGCACCGGACGACTGCACCTGCAGATGAAGATGGGCGCCGATAGAAACCGACGCCTCACTCATAATCTCACCGCCTGAGATCGTGAGATTTCTGAACACCCCCTCGCCGGAGATATGGTCGCCGGAGAAGAGAACTGGATAATCGACAGCCACTCGTGGCCTAGACCGTGGCTGCATATCCGCCGAATTCCCTTTCTGCAAACAGCTCGACGCTGCCAGTTCCGGCCTCGCTCAGGACGCCGGTTCGAATAAGCCCAACTGCAGTTCCTCTGCGCGGGTGAATGGAATGGGATAGCGCTCTGTAAAACACGCACTGCAATATTGATGCGGCGTCCCCGGCGCGGCCTTGAGCATCCCATCGAGACTGAGATAGGCCAAACTGTCCGCCGTGATGTACTTGCGGATTTCTTCCGTCGAATGGTCGGATGCAATCAGTTCCTTCTTTGTCGGAGTATCGATCCCGTAGAAGCAGGGCGACACGATCGGCGGCGAACTGATCCGCATATGGACCTCCTTCGCCCCAGCCTGGCGGATCATCTTGACAATCTTCCGGCTGGTCGTCCCGCGGACAAGCGAATCGTCCACCACCACAACCCGCTTTCCGCTCAAAACTTCCGACACCGCATTCAGCTTCACCTTAACACCAAAGTGGCGGATCGACTGTTCCGGCTCGATGAACGTCCGCCCGACATAGTGATTGCGGATCAGCCCGGTCTCGAACTGAATCCCACCCCCCTCCGCATAGCCCAGCGCAGCGGGCACGCCGGAATCCGGGACGGGAATGACGATGTCTGCGGGCACCCAGGATTCCGCCGCCAGTTGCCGGCCCAACGCCTTGCGCGTCGGCTGGACATTCTTCAGATCGTTGCCGCCGGCCGTGGAATAGCGATTATGGCCGATGGCCATATGGCCGGGCAGCTTCGCAAGCGACGACCGATCGTAGATATCGGCCACAAGTCCCATGCCCTTTTGCACGAAAAACTGGTTTGCGTCTCCTGACACGATACCGGAGGCTTCTTGCCCTCGATGCTGGAGCGCATAGAGTCCGAGATAGGTGAGGTTGGCTGCCTCTTCGTGGCCGAAAATGCCGAACACCGCGCATTCGTCGTGGAATTTGTCCGGCATAATGAGCTGTGAAGGGTGAGGAGTGAGGGGTGAGGGGACTGACGGATCTTGTTGTTCCTTGTTCATAACCCCTGACCCCTTACTACTAACCCCTCACGCCTGATTCAGCGTCCGTTCGATCGATAACGCCCATCGGTCATGAAGCGTAGGAACTGGCACGTCCACCATTGGCGCATCGCCCAGACTGATCGTCAGTCGTGCGCCCGTCACCGCCCCAATGACTTCTGCCGGCACACCCAGACCTTTGGCCTGATCAAGAATTGCCTGCCGATGGGACGGCTTGGCTGAGAGCACCACCCTGGACTGACTTTCGCCGAAAAGCACGGCATCTTTTCGAATCCGGCCTGGGGCTAATCTTACCACAGCACCCAGCTTCCGATCCGGTCCTGAGAAGCAGCTTTCCGCCAACGTCACGGCCAACCCGCCGTCCGAGCAGTCGTGCGCGGATTGGACCAACCCACCTCGCACCAGCGCCAGCACACACTCATGCAGTGCCTTTTCAGCATCCATATTCAACAACGGCGGCGACCCCTGTTCCCGGGCGTGAATGATCTTCAAGTATTCCGATCCGCCCAAATCTTCACGAGTCGCCCCCAGCAGAATGATCTCGTCACCATCCTGCTTGAACCATTGCGTCATGGTCTGATCGGCCTGGTCAATCAATCCCACCATGCCCAGCATAGGAGTCGGATAGATCGACAGCCCGTTGGTCTCATTGTAAAAGCTGACGTTCCCGCTGACGACCGGAACAGCGAGACGCTCGCATGCGTCTTTGATGCCTTCGACCGCAAGCACGAACTGCCACATGATCTCAGGCCGTTCAGGATTGCCGAAATTCAAACAATCGGTCAGCCCGATTGGTTCGGCGCCCGAGCATGCCAGATTGCGCGCGGCTTCAGCCACAGCGATCCGCGCGCCTTCGTAGGGATGCAACATGCAATACCGGCTGTTGCAATCGACCGTCATCGCCACGGCTTTATTCGTGTCCTTGATCCGCACCACCGCCGCATCCGATCCTGGGCGGACTATCGTGTTGGTCCGCACCATATGATCGTACTGTTGATACACCCATCGCTTGCTGGCGATCGTCGGCGACTCCAAAAGCGACAGAAGGGCCGCATTCGCATCCTTCACATCCGGGAGAAGGTCATAGTTCAGATTCGTCAGCATGTCCTGATACTCAGGCGGCTGGTAGGGCCGTTCGTAGCGTGGCCCGTCATCGGCGAGCGATTTGGCGGGAATCTCCGCCACGACCTTCCCCTGATCCTTCACACGCAAGATCCCGTCACCCGTGACAGTTCCAACGACTGCGACATCCAGATCCCATTTCCGGCAGATTGCGATACACGCGTCTTCTTTGCCGGCCTTCGCCACCATCAACATCCGCTCTTGCGACTCCGACAGCATCAACTCATAAGGCGTCATGCCGGGTTCACGGCGCGGAACATGGGTCAAATCCAGCTCCATCCCGTTCCCTGCGCGCGAAGCCATTTCGCAAGA
>JABMDG010000051.1:49329-51814 GCA_015904045.1 Nitrospira sp. | reverse complement strand
AATGTCCGCTTCTACGCCTATGCGGCCTGGTGGTCGCGGGCCTATATTCTTCGGTACCTGCTCAATACCTTCCGGCTGGTCAAGATCGGGACAACCCAGGACCAGCGGAAGCTGTTCTATAACTTGAAAAAAGAAAAAGCCAAGCTCGAACGGGAAGGGTTCGCTCCCGACACGAAGCTGCTCGCGGACCGCTTGAATGTCCGTGAACGCGACGTGATCGAAATGGATGCGCGCCTGGGTAACTGGGAACTGTCGCTGGACCAACCGATCGGCGAGAACCAGGACGGCAGCCTACTCGATATTATCCCGTCACAACAGAAACCGGCGGACGAACAGCTTGCCGATCAGCAGTTACGCACGCTCTTTCGTGCAAAACTCGCGGAGTTCATCAAAACCATGGACGAACGGGACGAAGACATTCTCAGAAATCGTATCCTCTCCGAAGATCCGCTGACATTAGACGACCTAGGCGGCAAATATGGCATCACCAAGGAACGCACCCGCCAGTTAGAGGCCCGCATCATCAAGCGGCTGCGCGACTACATTAAGAAGGACGTCAAAGATTTCGACCAGTTGCGGACCTAGCCCCCCCCACGCCATATGTGCATCATGCGTGTAGACACACTGAAAAATAGCTCTGGAATACCGAATTCTCAATGAGTTAAGATATTTGGTTAGACAGAGTGGGAGGCAATAGAAAATCCTCTGCGCCACCCCTTGACTTGCGTCAAGCCAGGGCTATCTCTGGTTTCGAGTCGAGCAGGGCTTCTGCCTATTCGAGTGCGTACACTATCAGCGCGATCGAGTGCAAGCCCATCCCATATCGTTCACAATGACGAGTTAACTTTCATCAGGAGGAGGTTCTGTTATGAGCACAGCTGAGAAGGAAAAGAAGAACGTTGCCAAGGGGTTCCAACCGCTGGGCGAGCGGGTATTCGTCACCTATACCGAGGAACTGGAGCGGACCGCCGGCGGAATTTATGTGCCGGATTCGGCAAAAGAGAAGCCTCAGCGGGGTGTCGTGCAAGCGGTCGGCAAGAAGGTCGAAAACGTCAAGGTCGGCGACCATGTCTTGTTCGACAAGTACTCAGGAAGCAAGCTCCGCATCGAAGATGAAGAGTGCTTGATCCTGAAGGAAGAAGACATCTTGGGCATTTTCACCGCATAACGTGTCTCTTGTGACACGATGAATTTTCGACTTTACTAACGTTAGACGAAACCCACACGGAGGAATCATATGGCAAAGCAACTCATGTACGGTGACACAGCGCGCGCGTCCATCCTGAAAGGGGTGAACCAGCTCGCAGACGCCGTGAAAGCAACGCTCGGTCCGAAGGGCCGGAATGCAATTTTGGACAAGAAGTTCGGCGCACCGACGATTACCAAGGACGGCGTCACCGTCGCGAAGGAAATCGAGCTCAAGAACCCCTATGAAAACATGGGCGCCCAATTGGTCCGTGAAGTCGCCAGCAAGACCAGCGACACCGCGGGCGACGGCACCACAACCGCAACCGTGCTGGCCCAGGCCATCTACCGCGAAGGCGTCAAGAACATCACCGCCGGCGCAAACCCGATGGAGATTCAGCGCGGCATCAACAAGGCCGTTGAAGTGGTGGTCAGTGAGCTGAAGAAACTCAGCAAGCCCTGTCAGAACAAGACCGAGATTTCCCAGGTTGGGACGATTTCGGCCAACAATGACAAGACCATCGGCGATCTCATCGCGGAAGCCATGGAGAAGGTCGGCAAGGACGGCGTCATCACGGTCGAAGAAGCCAAGTCGATGACCACCTCGCTGGATGTCGTCGAGGGCATGCAGTTCGATCGCGGCTACATCTCCCCGTACTTCGTCACCAATGCCGAGCGGATGGAAGCGTCCCTTGAAGAGCCGCTCATTCTGATCAACGAAAAGAAAATCAGCAGCATGAAGGATCTGCTCCCGCTCCTCGAGCAGGTGGCCAAGATGGGCAAGCCGCTCGTGATCCTCGCGGAAGAAGTCGAAGGCGAAGCCCTCGCAACCCTGGTCGTCAATAAGCTGCGCGGCACGCTGAATGTAGCAGCCGTGAAGGCTCCGGGATTCGGCGATCGCCGGAAGGCCATGCTGGAGGATATCGCGATCCTCACCGGCGGCCAGGTGATCTCAGAAGATATCGGCATCAAACTGGAGAACGTTAAATTGACCGACCTCGGCCGCGCCAAGCGCATCACGATCGACAAAGACAACACGACGATCGTGGAAGGCTACGGCGATCCGAAGAAGATCGAAGGCCGCGTCAAGCAGATCAAGACCCAGGTCGAAGAGACGACTTCGGACTATGACCGCGAGAAGCTGCAAGAGAGGCTCGCGAAGATCGTCGGTGGAGTCGCCGTCATCAACGTCGGCGCCGCAACCGAGACCGAAATGAAGGAAAAGAAAGCCCGCGTCGAGGACGCCCTCCACGCGACCAAGGCAGCCGTCGAAGAAGGCATCGTGCCCGGCGGTGGAACA
>JABMDG010000051.1:33530-49229 GCA_015904045.1 Nitrospira sp. | reverse complement strand
GGACGATCCCGCCGTCCCCTTCTCACCCACACACCCGCCTCAACACCTCCTGATACGCCTCCTCGATCTTCCCCATATCCTTTCGAAACCGGTCCTTGTCCATCGATTCACCGGTGGCCATATCCCACAAACGGCAGGTATCCGGCGAAATCTCGTCGGCCAGGATCAGTTTGTTGTGATAGATCCCGAACTCGAGCTTGAAATCGACCAACTGCATCTTCCGTTCGGCGAAGAAGGGGGTCAGCACCCGGTTGACGCGATGGGCGAGTTCCCGCAACTCACGCAGCACCGCCGGCGTCGCGACGTTCATCAAGCGAAGATGATCATCATTGACCAACGGATCACCGAGCGCATCGTTCTTGTAGTAGAACTCGACGATCGCCGGTTCGATGGCATCGCCGACCTGCAACCCCAGCCGCTTGGCCAAGCTGCCGGCCACCACGTTGCGCACCACAACTTCGACCGGCACGATGGTAACTTTCTTGGTCAGCATCTCCCGATCGCTCAGCCGTTGCAGGAGATGGGTCTGGATGCCGCTCTCTTCAAGCAGCTTGAACAGCCGTTCCGACACCTTGTTGTTAACGACACCCTTGTCGACGATCGTCCCGCGTTTTTCGGCATTGAACGCCGTCGCGTCGTCCTTGAAATACTGAACGACCTGATCGGGCCGCGCAGCCGCGAAAATCTTCTTGGCTTTCCCCTCGTACAACATCGGTCCAATCCCATCCATAGGCTCTCTCCAGCCGGATACGCTACTGCGCGAGCGCCTCGATCATCTCATCCAGCGACTTGACGGTGCCGATCAGCGTCGGATGGCCGAACCGGGGCGTGTATTGAAATTCCTTGACCTGTTTCAGCGACAGAATCAGGCTGTGAAAATCTTCCAGTTTGGACGTTTCAAAATAGGTGATAAAGTCCAGATCGTCCAGCCCGCTGGAGTGATAAAGCTTGCGTTTGACCGTCTTGAGATACGGCACCGTCGCTTCCGTGTGTTCCCGCATCATGACCGCGCGCTTCTCCTGATCCAGCGCCCACCAGTCGGCGCTTTTTCTGACCGGAATCACAATGGCATACGGTTTCGGCCCCGGCTCACTCGCCGCTTTCAAGTCGGCTTTCAGCTGATCCGGAAACCCCGGCACGTAATTGGCTTTCTTGGTCACCCCATGCATGAGCCCGGTGTCTGTCAGGTATTTACCGAAGGCGTTGCCCTGAAGATCCACGAGAAACTGTTGAGCGTCTCGAAGCTCCGCGGCATGGATGCGGAACATGAGGTCGGCATGGTCGGATAACCCGCGCAACAGATAGAGATCGATGGCGATTTTCTCCCGATGTTGCTCGACCACCCCTTTGAACAGAGTCAACTGGCTGATCCGTGTCGCCTGGTCTTGCTTCATCCAGGTGTCATCCAGCCTGAACGTGGCGAAGGTGCCGTAGACACCCGGCTCCGTCAGCAACTTCTCCCGATCAGCGGCGGCCTCCGCCAGGGACGGAGCACCGGCCAATCCAACGCAAACGCAGAAGACCCCGAGCAGCAACTTGATCCAAGAGGCTAGTGGACTCATGGTGAGACCTTTCCGCCAGGTCGCATAAAGACGTCGACCAGCAAACTATTCGAAGGACGGTTGCCGCGCGTAGCAGCTAAAGGATGGGTTTCTTGAGGACCAGGGCGATGAAGGGTTTTCCACCTGCATGTTGGCCGGTTAAGGCTTGCAACAAGGCCCACCCGTTCCGCCCATACGCGTTGGCCTGCATTTCGAGTTGACTGCGAGCGATTTCCCTGGAGGACGCGTCCCCCTCTGCTGAGAATTCGGCCACAATCACTTTGTAGTCCACACTTTTGACCGCGGGCGTTCGGGTAAAGATGACGAAGTGAAGCACCAGCCCCCCCACGGCCGGCTGTTGGGCCATCAACGCATCCCAGCCTTTTTGGCCAGCTTCGTTGAGGCTCTGTTCCCACTTGAACGGATCTCCGGACAGCACGAGGCTGAATCGTTCGCCGCCAGGCGGGACTTGGGACCACACCAGAGCCGGCACCACGATGAACAGAACTGTCAGGGCAGCAAGAGATCGAGCCAATTTGCAGGCCATGTGCGTCCCGCTCTTCGAAGAGCTGCAATCCTACGCCCATCCCCCCTCCCGATGGCTACCCCTCTTTATAGGTAGTTCCGGATATGTGCTTGCTGCCCATCGCCCGCTATCCACACCTATGCCCTTTAATTGTAACGATTTGGCCTTGACCCTCACGATCTGAACACCCGTTTATAAATCCGATCGAGGTGCCGCAGATAATATTTCGGATTGAAACAAGCCGCGATTTCTTTCTGTTTGAGATGATGCGTGACAAAAGGATCCTTGCCCACTAACTCCTGAAGGCCGCCTGCACCCTGCCAGGAGGCCATGGCATTACGCTGCACCGCCTCGTACGATTCCTTACGCTGTGCGCCCTTCTCAATGAGCGCCAGCAACAGCCGCTGCGAATAGACGAGGCCGCCCGTCAGTTCGAGGTTCCGCCTCATGCGATCCGGGTAGACGACCAGATGCTTGATGAGATCCGTCACTTTGGACAGCATATAATCGGTCAGGATCGTGCTGTCCGGCATGATGACACGCTCAACCGAGGAATGGCTGATGTCCCGTTCATGCCACAAGGCCACATTTTCCATCGCCGCCAGACTGTTGGCGCGCACGATCCGCGCCAAGCCGCAGAGGTTTTCGGAAACGATCGGATTGCGCTTGTGTGGCATGGCCGACGATCCTTTTTGGCCTTCGGAAAAATATTCCTCGGCCTCCAGCACTTCGGTCCGTTGGAGATGCCGAATTTCCGTCGCGATCTTTTCGATCGTGGCGGCGAGGAGCGCGAGGGCCGCCGCGTAGGCCGCATGCCGGTCCCGCTGAACGACCTGATTGGAAACCGGGTCGGCCGTCAGGCCCAGCTTCGAGCAGACATACTCTTCGACGTCTGGCGCCTGATGCGCGAAGGTCCCCATGGCCCCGGACAGTTTCCCGACAGCGATTTGCCCGCGAACGTGCCGCAACCGCGCGACATGGCGGCCGACTTCCTCATACCAAATGGCCAGCTTGAGCCCAAATGAGATTGGCTCGCCGTGAATGCCGTGGGAGCGGCCGACCATCACCGTATGCTTGTGCCTCAACGCCTTTTTCTTGAGCACAGCACGCAAACCTTCGACACCGTCCAGGATCAGATCCAGCGCCTCGGTCATCTGGATCGCCAGCGACGTATCGACGATGTCCGACGACGTCAGCCCCATATGCAGGAAACGGTGTTCAGGACCGACCGAATCCATCAAGGACTCCAGGAAGGCAATGACGTCATGCTTCGTGACTTTTTCGATGTCCGCGATGCGCGCCACGTCGATCTTGGCCTTCTTACGGATCTTCGCTGCCGTGCCGCGCGGGGCTTGTCCCGCCCGTTCAAATGCGGCGCAGGCTTGCAATTCGACTTCGAGCCAGATCTCGTACTTATGTTTCAGTTCCCAGATGGCGTTCATCCGGGGCCTGGTATACCGGTCAATCACCTTCGACTCGCCTCCAAATCCCGCGCTCAGGGCTCACCCGTTTCTGTTCCAACTTCGGCTCGGATGCCAGAACCTTGTCCAACACACCGTTGACGAACTTCGACGCCTCTTCGTCGCCGAAACTCTTGGCTAACTCCACAGCCTCGTCCAGCGTCACCTTCGCCGGCACATCATCCATCCAGAAGAATTCGTACAGACCGGCGCGTAGAATGTTGCGATCAACGATGGGCATGCGGCTGACTTTCCAATTTGTCGCATACTTGGCAAGCACGGCGTCGATTTCCGCCTTCCGCTGCAGCACGCCGGCCACGATCTGTTCAGCAAAAACCTTCGTGTCCTCGTCGACCTGGAGCGGTTTCCAAAACTCGTCCAGCCAGGGCCCCGGCTTCCCGTGAATGTCGTACTGAAACAGAATTTGCAAGGCTCTTTCGCGGGCCTGATGGCGCGACCCCATGATTACACAGTTGGAAAGTTAACAAGTTGAAAAGTTACAAGGCTTATAGCTGGAGAAAATGGACGTACGGACATCATCGTTTTCCCCTCTGCCGCATTCCCCCGTATTGACTTGAAGGCTTTCCACTTTTCAACTTTCCCACTTCCCCATTGATCATCCTCATCACCCTCACCATCTCGATCGCCACCTTCGCCGCCTCTCCGCCGCGGTTGAATTTGGTCGGGTCCGCCCGTTCGACCGCCTGGGCCACCGTGTCCGTCGTCAGCACCCCAAAGACGATAGGCACCCCGGTATCCAACGCCGCTTGACCGATCCCACGACTCACTTCGGCGCAAATGTAATCGAAATGTGGGGTGTCGCCCCGGATCACCGCCCCCAGGCAAATCACCGCGTCGAACCGACCCGACGCCGCTAGAGTTTTGGCCACCAACGGAAGCTCAAACGCCCCCGGCACCCTCACAACTTCGACGTGGTGATCTTTGACGCCTTGTTTCGTCAGACCGTCGAGACAGGACGACAGCAGTTTGCCCGTCACGGACTGGTTGAACTTCGCGGCGACGACTCCGAACGTCAACCCTGCCGCACGGTGAAATCGCTTGCCGGTTTTCATTGCCACACAGTTGTCATGTCACAAGCCCGCACGCCTTTACGTTGGCTCTGACTGACAGACTTTCAACCCTAGACTTTCTTCAGAATATGCCCCAGCTTCTTCTTTTTCGTCTGCAGATATTTCATGTTCGCCGCGCGGGGCGAGATCTCGATCGGCACCCGCTCGACCACGTTCAACCCATAGCCCTCGATCCCGACAATCTTGCGCGGATTGTTCGTGATGAGCTTGATCTGGTGCAAACCGAGATTCGCCAAAATCTGCGCCCCGACGCCGTAATCCCGCAGATCAGCCTTGAAACCGAGCTTCAGATTCGCCTCGACCGTATCGCTGCCCTTGTCTTGAAGCCCATAGGCCTTGATCTTGTTGAGCAGACCGATCCCACGCCCTTCTTGATTCAGATACAACAGCACGCCACGGCCCTCTTTCTGGATGGTTTCCATCGCCGCATGGAGCTGATCGCGACAATCGCAACGGAGAGAACCCAGCGCATCCGCCGTCAGACAGCCGGAATGCACCCGCACCAATGTCGGCTCTCCACTGTCCACTCGCCCCTTCACCAGCGCGATGTGCGTCACGCCGTCGATTTGATTCTCGAACGCGATCGCTTCGAACTCACCGAACGTCGTCGGCAACTTGGCGCTCGCCATGCGGCGCACGAAGGTTTCCCGCCGCATGCGGTATTCGATGAGCGCCTTCACGGTCACCATGGTCAACTTGTGGGCCTTGGCGAATTTAGCCAACTCCGGCACTCGCGCCATCGTGCCGTCTTCGTTCATGATCTCGCAAATGACCCCGGCTGGATACAAACCGGCCATCCGTGCCAGATCGACAGACCCTTCCGTCTGACCGGCGCGTTTCAACACGCCTCCCTGTTGCGCCTTTAAGGGAAAGATATGGCCGGGACGCGCCAGGTCGCTTGGTTTCGATTTTGGATCGATCGCCACACGAATCGTCGTGGCCCGGTCGGCGGCGGAGATACCGGTCGTAATGTCCTTGCGCGCGTCGATCGACACGGTGAAAGCCGTACCGAATGTAGCGGTATTCTCGACGGCCTGCTGAGGCAGTTGCAGTTCCTCGACACGCTCCGGCGTGAGCGCCAGACAAATCAGCCCGCGCGCATGTGTCGCCATGAAATTGATGGCCTGAGGGGTCACCTTCTCGGCGGCAATGACAAGATCGCCCTCATTCTCGCGATCCTCGTCGTCCACGAGAATGATACACTTGCCCTTCTTAATGTCCCTGAGTGCGTCCTCAATGTTGTCGAACGGACTAGCCATCGTCAAGAAGCTAACTGGTGAATTGTAGATTGAAAATCGTTTAGCCCGGAGGTTCACAGATAACCCTGTTTCGCCCCCGCCTGTCAACGGAAAAAACGGGCCCCCCGCAAGGTACGAACATCATCGGCTACCGTCGCCCTCTCGCGCATCGGCGGCCTCGTCATTGGCTCTCGTCAGCTGTGCCGAAAAGGCGTCGTCTGGCGATCCATGCCCGCCACCACGACGACCTTTGTCCCACACGGAGGTTCTGTTATAGTCAGCAGTCTATGAGCGGAGGCGACACAACACCAGACGACACCGAAGAGGCGCTGGAGCCTGAACTCCTCGCCCCCTCCGACGAGGAGGTGATGGAGGCCGATACGGCCCCCGTCCTGCTCGATACGCCGGCCTCCGGCGGAGCAAAGCACTCCGACGAACACGCCGTGGTGCCGGTCACGGCGCTCCAACAATATCTTGCCGAAATCCGCCGCTATCCCTACCTGTCCAAAGAAGAAGAACTCCGCCTGTTCCATGAATATCACACACAAGGCAGCCGTGAAGCGGCCGTAAAGCTCATCATGGCCAACTTGCGCGTCTCCGTCGCCATCGCCACGGAATATCTTCACACCGGCGCCGACCACATGGATTTGATTCAAGAAGGAAACGTGGGCCTGATGCAGGCGATCAAGAAATTTGATCCGACGAAGAACGTCAGGTTCTACGCCTACGCCGCCTGGTGGTCGCGCGCGTACATTCTTCGGTATCTGCTCAATACCCATCGACTGGTCAAGGTCGGAACGACACAGGACCAGCGGAAGCTGTTTTATAATTTGCGAAAGGAAAAGGCCAAGCTCGAACGGGAGGGGTTCGCCCCGGACACGAAACTGCTCGCCGACCGCCTCAATGTCCGCGAGCGTGACGTCATCGAGATGGACCAGCGCCTGGGGAACTGGGAGCAGTCGTTGGATCAGCCAATCGGGGAGAACCAGGACGGCAGCCTACTCGATATTCTCCCCTCCCAGCAACAGCCGGCTGACGAACAACTCGCCGATCGTCAGTTGCGCGCTCTTTTTCGTGCGAAACTGGCGGAATTCATCAAAACCCTGGAGGAACGGGACGAAGACATTCTCAGAAATCGCATCCTCTCCGAAACCCCGCTGACATTGGATGAATTAGGCGACAAATACGGCATTACTAAGGAGCGGACCCGCCAGTTGGAGACCCGCATCATCAAGCGCCTGCGCGATTACATCAAAAAAGACGTAAAAGATTTTGACCGATTGCGGATGTAACCTCCCGATCCCCCATCAGCACGATAGCCAAAAATTACCCTAGAATAGCGCAGTATCAATGAGTTATCATAGCGATTGTCCAGCTCCCCGGGGCCACTAGAAAATCCTCGAATCCCCCCTTGACTTGGATTGACCGAGGACTATCTATAATCCCAAGTTCTTGAAAGTGGGCTTCTGCCGGGTCAACACGCCAGTGTCGTCGGACGCAGGCCCAATTCCACATCGTTCACAACATCGGGTTAACTTTCATCAGGAGGAGGTTCTGTTATGAGCACAGCTGCGAAGGAGAAGAAGAACGTCGCCAAGGGATTCCAACCCCTGGGTGAACGGGTGTTCGTCACCTATACGGAAGAATTGGAACGGACCGCCGGCGGGATTTATGTGCCGGACTCAGCGAAAGAAAAGCCACAGCGTGGAATCATTCAGGCGGTCGGCAAGAAGGTCGAGAACGTCAAGGTTGGCGACCAGGTCTTGTTCGACAAGTACTCCGGCACCAAGCTCCGCATCGAAGACGAAGATTGCTTGATCCTCAAGGAAGAAGACATCCTGGGAGTCTTCACGGCGTAATGTGGCACGTGCCAACATTGGCAAGTTGGAAAGTGGATCGATGCACTTCCTAACCTTCACACTTTAGAACCTTAAGAACTTATAACGGAGGAACACCATGGCAAAGCAACTCATGTACGGTGACACAGCGAGGGCGGCCATCCTGAAAGGGGTGAACCAGCTGGCGGACGCCGTGAAAGCGACACTCGGCCCGAAAGGCCGAAACGCAATTCTCGACAAGAAGTTCGGCGCGCCGACAATCACCAAGGACGGCGTGACCGTGGCCAAGGAAGTTGAGCTCAAGAATCCCTATGAAAACATGGGGGCTCAGTTGGTCCGCGAAGTCGCCAGCAAGACCAGCGACATCGCCGGTGACGGCACCACGACCGCGACGGTGCTGGCCCAGGCCATCTATCGCGAAGGCGTCAAGAACATCACCGCCGGCGCGAATCCTATGGAGATCAAGCGCGGCATCGACAAGGCCGTCGAAGCCGTGACCGCCGAGCTCAAGAAGCTCAGCAAGCCCTGTCAGAGCAAGACTGAGATTTCCCAGGTCGGCACGATTTCGGCCAACAACGACAAGACCATCGGCGACCTGATCGCGGAAGCCATGGAAAAGGTCGGCAAGGACGGCGTGATCACGGTCGAAGAAGCCAAATCGATGACCACGTCGCTGGATGTCGTCGAAGGCATGCAATTCGACCGCGGCTATATCTCCCCCTACTTCGTCACCAACGCCGAGCGGATGGAATCGTCGCTCGATGAACCGCTTATCCTCATCAACGAAAAGAAGATCAGCAGCATGAAGGACCTGCTCCCGCTCCTCGAGCAGGTGGCAAAGATGGGTAAGCCGCTGGTGATCCTCGCTGAAGAAGTCGAAGGCGAAGCACTGGCGACGCTGGTCGTCAACAAGCTGCGCGGCACGCTGAACGTCGCCGCCGTGAAAGCGCCGGGATTCGGTGACCGCCGCAAGGCCATGCTGGAGGACATTGCGATCCTTACCGGCGGCCAGGTGATTTCCGAAGACATCGGCATCAAGCTGGAAAACGTCAAGCTGACCGATCTCGGCCGCGCCAAACGCGTGACGATCGACAAAGACAACACGACGATCGTGGAAGGCTATGGCGATCCGAAGAAGATCGAAGGGCGCGTCAAGCAGATCAAGGCCCAGGTCGAGGAGACGACCTCGGACTATGATCGCGAAAAGCTGCAAGAGCGGCTGGCGAAGATCGTGGGCGGCGTGGCCGTCATCAACGTCGGGGCCGCGACCGAGACCGAAATGAAGGAAAAGAAGGCCCGCGTCGAAGACGCGCTCCACGCGACCAAAGCGGCCGTGGAGGAGGGCATCGTCCCCGGCGGCGGCACCGCGTATCTCCGCTGCATCAAGGCACTCGATGGCATCAAGGATGTCCCATCGGAGCAGAGAGTCGGACTGGACATCGTCCGCCGCTCGCTCGAAGAACCAATCCGCCAGATCGTCGCCAATGCCGGCGGCGAAGCCTCCGTTGTGGTCGGCAAGGTGCGCGAGGACAAGAACGTCGCCGCTGGCTACAATGCTGCGACCGATGAATATGTGGACATGATCAAGGCCGGCATCATCGATCCGACCAAGGTATCGCGCTGCGCGTTGCAGAACGCGGCCTCTGTGGCGGGTCTGATGCTCACCACCGAAGTCATGATCACCGAAATCCCCGAAGAGAAGAAGGAAGCGGCTGGCGGCGGTGGACATGGCCACAGCCACGGCATGGAGGGGATGTACTAAGAAGCTGACGGCTGATAGCTAACAGCTGACAGCCATCTGATTCCAACGAAGGCCCCGGCGGTGATCCCGCCGGGGCCTTGGTGTTTCTCGCCCACCCAAAGCGGCGCTCAGCCCTTTGCCGTAATCGCCCGCAATGCCGCCTTCAGGATCGGCGAGGTCTTGGGTTCGGCAAAGAACGACAGGAACGCCCGGCGGACTATTTCCGTATGGCGCTGGTGGTCGGCCCGAAAACGGGCGGTGGCACTCGCTCGGTCTCCTGCACCGTATCCCGCTCGGATCGCGCACCGCTCCATCTCATCCCCATTTTCGGGCAACGCATGGGTCTGGAGATCGTGGACCATTTGCAGCTTGTGTTCCACGTCGCGGAGAAACAGGTAGGCCGCGGTCAGCTCGTCTCGTAGCTGCTTGGACATCAGCTTGTATCGGACAAACCGGTCCAACGATCTGAGCGTGCTGCGATCCACCAAGCCCGCCATGTTCCTGCCCGCGACCACTTGCACGGTCTGCACGAAAAATTCGATCTCACGGATGCCGCCGACACCCAACTTGACGTTGCGCCGCGCGTGCCCTCGCTCAGCCATGTGCCGGTCGATCGTCTCCTTGACCGCTCGCACCTCGTCCACCACCGCCAGGGCTTCCGTAAGGGTCGTCGGCTTGGCGGCTGTCCCCAGGATGAACGGTTTCACCATCTTCAGAAACTTCTGTCCAACCTCCGGCGAGCCGGCCACCGGCCAGGCCTTGAGCAACGCCAGCCGCTCCCACACCTGGCCGCGCATGAAGCAGTATTGCCGATACCCGTCGAGCGAGCGGGCCAGCTGGCCCACCGATCCCTCGGCCCGCAACCGTAAATCGACACGAAAGATGTACCCTTCCCGCGTCGGCTCGGCCAATGTCTTCGTCAGTTCACGGGCCAAAATCTCGAAATATTCTTCGTTGGAAATCCCAACCCCGGCGGGCTTGTCCGCCTGAAGTCTTCCCGGCGCTCGGGTCTCTCCGTCATGTGACTCATAGATGTACAAAATATCCACGTCGGAGCTGTAGTTCAGTTCATGTCCGCCAAGTTTGCCCATCCCAATGACCGTGAACCCGGTGGTCACCCATCGTCCCCGCCGATTCTTGTGCATCGGCACTCCATATTGTCGACGCAAATCGGCGTCGACAATTTCATACGCCACATGGATCAGCAGGGAGGCCAGATCGGATAACGAGGCTGTGGTGTCCGCCACAGCGGCACGGCGCAACAGATCGCGTACCCCGATAAGCAACATCGCCTGACGGCGAAACCGGCGCAGCACATCGAGTTGCAAATCCTTCGTCTTCAGATGCCCGATCTTCCGGCGGAGCGCGGCTTCCATGCTCTTCCGCGTCGGCGGCCTAGACAACACATCTTCTTCATCCAGCCAATAGACGAGCGTGGGGTCCCGAATGATGGTGAAAGCCAGGGCATCGCTGTTACCGAAAATCGCACAGAGCAGATCGAGGATGTGCGGCGAGCGTTGCAGATAGTCGACCATCGTGGTGCGGGCCACACTCGCCAACAGGCGCTCCCAATGGTTGAGTGCCTGATCGGGGTCGGCGGTACGGGCGACGGCCTCCAACAGCTGCGGCAAGAGCTCGGCCAACTGACACCGTTCATGCGGCTCGCCGGCCATAGCCTGGAGATTCCGATCGGCCTGCTCGATATGTCTCAACCCATAGGCCGAGAGGATGGCTTGGGTCTGCGCGGAATCCGGCTCAACCGCCAACAACACCGGCTTCGGATCAGGCCGAACAGGAGACGACGGTGCCGAAGTCCGGTCAAACCTGTTGGAAGCAGATCCCTTTGGCCTCATCATGGCGCGCATTATACTGACGTGGTCCCTGTCTCACAATGAAGCGGATGGAGTATACTGCGGCATATCATGACTGCCTCCCACCAGGAACAGATCCTTCGGTCCATCACGCCACTCTGTCAGGATGTGTCAGCCGACATTGTGAACGACTTCCTCAGTCGAATGGACCCAGAATATTTCCTGCGGGTGGAGCCGACGTTGGTCGCGGAGCACATCCATCTCGCCGCCAGGCTGACGCTGGACAATCTCTGCGAACTGGCGATTGCGGAACAGAGCGGGGGACATTTCGATCTTACCATCGTCGCGTATGACTACTTCGCCGAGTTCGCCACCATCTGCGGGCTGCTGTCCGCCTTCGGACTGAACATCGACGAAGGCCAGATCTACACGTTCACGGATGCAGCGTCTCCATCGACCGGCAAAAGACCTCGTGGCGGACTGCGACGGCGCCCGACCGAACGGGCCGGGTTGAGCCGCAAGAAGATCGTCGATCTCTTCCGCGTACAACCGGTTCACGGTGTGTCGTTCGAACCGGTTGACCAGGCACGGCTTGGAGAGGAACTTCGATCTGTCATCGGCTTGCTCGACACAAACCAGTTCGCGGAAGCCCGCCATACCGTGAACCGGCAATTGGTCGAACAACTCGGCAAGCGCCGCGGGTCGTTCAGCGGCCTGCTCCATCCGGTGCACATTACCTTCGACAACAGCCGCTCGGCGACGGACACCATCATGGACATCCGATCGGACGACACGCCGGCCTTTCTCTACGCGTTCGCCAATGCGCTGGCCATGCGTAACGTGTACATCGCCAAAGCCCAAATCGAGCTGGAAGACTCGAAACTGCACGACCGCTTTCATGTGCGTAACCGTTTCGGCCAAAAGCTGACCGATCCTACCGATCAGCAGCAGCTGCGCCTGACGGCCGTCCTCCTCAAGCAGTTCACCCATGCCCTGACCTGGGCCCCCGATCCCGCCAAAGCCCTCGACGCGTTCGACCAGTTTCTCGACTTGATCATGCAGGAGACCACAGGGAAAGCGCAGCAGCAGACCTTGGCGGTCCTGAGCGACAAGAGAACCTTCCCCATTCTCGCCCGCCTGCTGGGCGCCAGCGATTTTCTCTGGGAGGACTTTCTCCGCCGGCAGCACGGCAACCTGCTCCCCTTGCTGCAGGATTATCGTGATGCCCCTCTCCTTACTCCACAGTCCTCACTCCGCAAAGAACTGGATCGTGCAGTCAATCGGGCCAAGACCGACGATGCCCGCAAGGCGGCGTTGAACAGTTTCAAAGATCGGGAAATGTTTCGCGTCGACATGAAGCACATTGTCGAGCCGGGTATCGCTCTCGCCGACTTTTCGGCGGCGCTGACGCAGCTGGCCGATGTGATCGTGGACCGAAGCCTGAAAGACTGCCAAGCCAAGCTGAACAAGGTCTACGGCCCGCCGCGCCTGGCGAACAAGAAACCCTGTCCCTTCGCGATCCTTGGCCTGGGGAAGTTCGGCGGCAAAGAACTCGGCTATGCCTCCGACATCGAAGTGATGTTTGTCTATGGCGACGCGGGCCGCACCGGAGGCAAGCAGCCGATCGACAATAGCGAATACTTCGAGCGGCTGGGGCATGAACTCCTGCAATGGATCGAAGCCAAACAAGAAGGCATCTTCCATCTCGACGTGCGCCTGCGGCCTCACGGAGGGAAAGGCTCTCTGGTCAATCCATTCGACGAAATCACCAGTTATTACAGCGCAACGGGACTCGCCGCGCCGTTTGAACGACAGTCATTGATCAAGCTGCGGTACGTGGCCGGAGATGCCGCCCTCGGCAAACGAGTCGAGGCGCATCGCGACCGATACGTCTACAGCGGCGCCCCCTGGGACATCCCCACAGCCCTCGACTTGCGGCGGCAGCAGCTGAAGCAATCGGTTGAGCGCGACACGGTGAATCTTAAGTACAGCCCCGGCGGCATCGTCGATATTGAATACGCCGTGCAATACCTCCAAATCATGCATGGCCAGAAACTCCCCGTCTTACGCACCCCCAACACCATGCAGGCTCTGGCGGCCCTCGTCGACTGCCGGATCGTGACGCGGCAGGACGGGGAGCAACTGCGCAAGGCCTATTTCTTCATCCGCATGCTCATCGACGGCCTCCGCATGGTCCGGGGCAACGCCAAGGATCGGGTCCTCCCGCCGGTGGATTCCGACGAATTCATTTTCCTCGCCCGCCGCGTCGGCTACACCACCGACGACTGGAAAGCCGGCGCGCGGCACCTCCAGACCGACATCGAACAGCACATGACCCAGACGAGGGAGTTTTTTGAGAAGACGTTTGGGAAGGTGTGAGGCGAATCCTCTACGTGAGCCGAATACGACTCCTATTCGGCTCATGCTTTCCCATAACAGTGAGCCCAATGGCTATGGTGCTGTCTTCGATGGCGGCATGAGCACCAAGAAATACATTGCGATCACCGGAGCCTCGAAGGCCACTGCCGCCCGGGCTTCCGTGAGCGCCTCCTCCAGCAGGTTGCGCGCGGCGAGCGCCTTGGCGAGGCCGCTGCGGGCGCGGGCCCCGCCCCACCGCCATCGACCCTGCCACCGGCCAGGCTTTCAGGAGCGCCAATCGTTCCCACGCCATGCCTCTGGTCTCGTAATATTTTTTGTAATCCGTCAGCGAGCGGGCTAACTGCCCGACGGACCCTTCGGCCCTCAGACGCAGATCCACGCGAAAGACGTACCCCTCTCTGGTCTGTTCGACCAGCGCCTTGGTCAGCTCGCGCGAGAGGATTTCAAAATATTCCTCGCTGGAAATACCGACACCCGCCGGCTTCCCGGCTGACTTTCCGCGCGGGGCTCTCGTCTCTCCTTCATGGGACGCGTAGACGTAGATCAGATCGACGTCGGAACTGTAATTCAGCTCATGACCACCAAGTTTCCCCATCCCCATCACGGCAAAGCCGGTCTCCACCCACTTCCCCCGCCGGTTCTTATGCATGGGAACGCCGTAGAGGGAGCGCAAGTCCGCATCCACCACTTGATACGCCGCGTGAATCAAGGCGCCGGCCAAATCGGAGAGGGCTGCCATGGTCTCCGGCACATCAGCCAGGCGCAGCAGGTCGCGCACACCGATCCGCAACATCTCTCGCCGCCGCACCCGGCGCAACACATCCAGCTTCAACTCCTTCACCGTCAACCTGGCCAGCTGCTTCTGCAATGCCTGTTCGATGTCGGCACGGGTTGCCGGCTTCGAGAGCACAGATTCCTCAGCCAGCCAATAGACCAGCATGGGATCGCGAACGATCGTAAAAGCCAGCGAATCGCTGTTGCCAAAAATCGTCGCGAGGACCTCCACCATGCGCGGCCAACTGCGCAGATAGTCCAGAAAGGATGAGCGGGTCACGTTTGATAACAGCCGCTCCCAATGATTGAGTGCCTGATCGGGATCGGCCGTCCGCGCGACGGCCGCTAACAGCTGTGGGAGGATCTCGGCCAACTGACGCCGCTCATGCGGTTCCCCCGCCATCGTGCCGAGATTACGGTCGGCTTGCTCAATATTCCTCAACCCATAGGCCGACAGAATGGCTCTGATCCGCTCGGGGCTCCGTTCCTCCGCCAATAAGACCGGTGTCGGGTCCGGCCCTGCCATCGCACTCGGCAAGACCGGGGTCTGCCTCCCGGCCCGTGACTGTGGGATCTCAGTCTTCTCGGACTTTCGTTTCACGGTTTACGCCTCGTGTTTCATACGCTCTGCGTATGGCGCGGCATTATACTGGCGCGCTCCCTCTCACACAATGAACGGCATTGGGGTATACTGCGGCTACAATGGACTCCCGTGAACAGATACTCCGGACCGTCACATCTCACTGCCAGGACGTCCCGTCCGACATTCTGCACGACTTTATCAGCCGGATGGATCAGGAATATTTCCGGCGAGTCGATCCAACCGCCATTGCGAGGCATATTCATCTGGCAGCCCAACTGACGCCGGACCATCTCTGCGAACTCTCGATCACCGAACAACAGGACGGCCGCGTCGATGTGACCATCGTCGCCTATGACTATTTTGCCGAGTTCGCCACCATCTGCGGCCTCCTCTCCGCCTTTGGATTGAATATCGAAGAAGGGCAAATCTATACGTTCGCCGAAGCCGCATCGGCCAAACCAGCCAAAGCCTCCTACAGTGAAAGTCCGCGCCGGCGTCCACAGCGGCGGCCCGGGTTGAGCAGCAAGAAAATCGTCGACATCTTTCGCGTCCAACCAGTTCACGGGGCCTCGTTCGGGCCGGCTGAGCAGAACCGGCTCGCGCAGGAACTGCGCTCCGTCATCGGCCTGCTCGACACGAATCAATTCGAAGAAGCCCGCCATGCGGTAAATCGGCGACTGGTCGAACAACTCGGCCGGCGCCGCGGGTCCTTCAGCG
>JABMDG010000051.1:31758-33430 GCA_015904045.1 Nitrospira sp. | reverse complement strand
TCAAACGTCCACATGAGCAGGTGTCAATTGGGTATGTATCGTGTTGAGATGAAATCACAGTGTGCGGCATGCACATAGCCCGGTCCGTTCAAACTATTGAAGACAAGTGTAGATAGCAAGTTAACTTGTCCGGTGGCTGGAGCACATGATCTGTCCGGTTCTTCCTGTCGCGGATCGTTCAGTCGCCCGCTGCAGTTATTTCGCACACACCGTAGTTCCAGGAGCGACGATCGGTCGGGCCCGTGACCGAGGGGTCGGGTCCTTTCGACGCACGGTCGTAGCCTCGGAGGTACTCAGCTGCCCCTCGGCGGTATAGCGCGCCAGACACCGAGGCCCATGAAACACGGCCAGCGTGCCATCCGGATACTCGTGGACCCGCACGGTCACCTTCACATAATGGTATCGATGCCGGTCCTGGGGAATCTGCAGACTCCGGCCCTGATACCGCACGGTATTATCGTTGGCCACCACTCGCTCCTCCTGCACACAGAGGATCTCGGCGAGGGAGGTCCCCACCCAGGGAATGAACGCCGTGCCGGCTTCAGCGGCCGGCACCGCAAACCGCTGGTTGTAGGCGGGGACGAACCGGTTGTGGAGGAACCGGTTCGCTGCGGCCATGTCCGTGATGCCGGCCTGCGCCAATTCTTTGGGCAGCCGATCTTGGAGGGTGCGGAAGGTCCGTTCGGACCGGCCCCGCGCTTCCGGGGAATAGGCGGCAATCAGCGTGATCCCCAACTGGTGCAACGCCCGATGCACCTGAGTGGGCCGCGTCTTGTCCACCTTCCCCCCGGCCTCCTCGGTGTACCAATAGTGTGTGCCGCGGTCGGTATAGAGGGAACTGAACAGCCCCTGCGCCGCAATGACGTCGCGCAGCCCCTGGAAACTGCTCATCGTCCCCTCTTCCTCGATGAAGAAGGCGGAATAGAGTGCGCTGGTCGCATCATCCATGGTCACAATCAGATCCCACTGACAGCCGGGGACCCACTCATGGGTCGAGCCGTCTTGATGGAGCATCATCCCGGGCAAGGGCTTGCGTGGGCGCTTCTTGCGATGGGCCCCTCGTCGCGACGCCCGCGTCACGGCGCCCGCCGTGTGCAGCCGGTTCTTCGTCCACGTATAGGAGCGCGTCCCGCCATGGTCGGCCTGCCAGCGCTCGTGAAAATGTTTGACGGTCCACCCGGTATACCGGGTCTCATACAGCGTCACCATGCGGAGCGCCTCATCCACCGGCACCGCGCGAGCTGAGGCGCGGCCCAGCCGCCGGTCCGGCAACCCCTCGGCTCCCTCGGCCTGATACCGGCCACTCCAGCGGCGAAAGGTCCGCTCGGTTATCCCTAACATCTCCGCCGCCTCGACGATCGTGAGTGTCCGCCGTTGTCGCCGCTCATACAGCTCCTCAAACCGCATCTGTCGCACCTCCTGTAGGACGGTTGCCCGGTTCATCACGGCCCTCCTTTGAGGGCCACCCTAAACCGGACAGATCACGTGCTACAAAAACCGGACAGATGATGTGCTAGCTACATGCTGGCTCGGTACGCATTGACTAGCGCCATTTTGAAAATTAGAATGTATCGGTATGCTCTATCGGTGAACGACGGGTCAACAAGCACAGGGACATCCGGCAGAGCAGGACAGGCCGTCGTGTCCATTCAGTGAGTTCAAACTAGGGAGG
>JABMDG010000051.1:27402-31658 GCA_015904045.1 Nitrospira sp. | reverse complement strand
CACGAAGGATTTGCAGAATCTTTCAGCCAAAGGCATCTTCATACCCACCAGCGGCAGCCGCAGCACGCGTTACCAGGTCAGTCTGAGAACCTTCCTCGCATGCAGCGCGCCCATTCTCACCTGGCAACCTGATCCGACTTTAGTACGCCATGGGGTCCGGCTTTGCTAGCTCAGCCATCTTCTTTGCAGCCGTTGCCAACAACCATTCTATCGCGCAGCAGCGGAGGCATTCGCAGACTTGGGCATGGAGCAGGTCGAGTGTTTGCGACGGGCACAGGTCAGATTTCAGAGTATCGAGTACTGATGTCACGCACTGCCATTGCAACACCCTGGTAACATGACCACCGCTTAGTAGGTAGAGTGTCCAGTTGCTACTGGGTCTAATGCCCAGTTGCTAGTTAGGCCTCCTCAGGTAGTATTATACCGTCAGTTTACATCCATGCCTTTCATGCATTTGGTAGAGAGCAGACCAGGGAGGGCCCTCATGATCACGCCCAAGGTCCAGTTTGGCCGGCATACTTTGGAGGCCATGACGGTTGTATTCGTTTTCGGTGCTCTCTCGATGATCTGGCCCAGCATCATTGCGATCAGCTTCGGTATCTTCCTGCTGCTTCAATCTTTTCTCGGGGCAGAGCAAGCGATTGCGATACTGTCGTGGGCCGAAGTCAGTCATTTGCCGATCGCCCTTTCCTCTTTTCGGCGATTCGGCTCTCCGGCGATGCTTTCGTGACGAGTCTGAGCGGCGCTTGCGTCAACTGATCGCATTTCTCCAAGCGCTTGACCTCATATTCGTCAGGAACCTTTCCCATTCGGCGCCCATGAGCGCACTCACGTCGGCACAGAAACTCCCCACATCACGCTGATCGAGAAGCTTCCTTTCCTAACAACTCGTGAATTAATGTCTGGCACCCCTTGCCCTGCCTCGCCGCCATTGTGCGGAAGACTACCCCAATGGAACGCTGGCCTGCCAGGAAGTAGCCCGCAAGAATCCCGCCGGACACATCTGCCTTTCCGATCAGGGTTAACAGAGATTTTACATTGAAGTCACGGTCCTGCAACGTACGCGCAGTACCCTCGACACAAATACATCAAACAACAATGAACGGGGCTTCCTGAAGGAGGAGTAGCATGATCACTGTCGGACAACTGATGAACAGAGAATTAGTCACGGCGCCGGGGACGATGAGTGCCGTCGATGCAGCGAAACTAATGGCCCGTCGCAAGATCGGGAGCATACTTGTGTTGCATGACCATCATATCGTAGGCATTGTGACGGAGTCGGATATCGTCCGGAAGGTGGTAGGGACCGATCAAGAATCGTCCCACTTTCCCATTGCAACGATCATGAGTGCACCGGTGCTCGGCATCGACGAGCGGCGGCCGATTACTGAAGCAGCAGACCTGATGCAGCGGCATGGCACACGACACTTGATGGTGTGCAAAGCCACCACCGTGGTTGGGGTGCTTTCTGTTCGAGACCTTCTTCGCCCGGTGTCAACCGATGACTTCTAGCCCACTCAGAATAGCACCCGGGGAGCATTACCTGCTCAACGGTCACTCCGGATGGGGCCGACTGCGCAATCTCGACCTGATGGATGTAGGGGCCGTCGGGATCAAGGGGGTGCTCAGTCTGATGATCGTCACCCTCTTGGCTGCACTCACCGGAGGCGTCCTGAAATCATTCCTCGACCTGTTCATGCTCGTCGGCCATCCGGCCGAGGTGGTCTTGCGACAGGTGATCATCGACATGCTGATCTTGCTGGCAATCGTCGAAGTGTTCAAGACGACGGTCACCTATTTCAGCGAAGGCCGTGTGAAGGTCACGTTTATCGTCGATACGATCCTTGTGGTCATGCTGACGGAAGTGATTTCCCAATGGTTCAAGGGCGGAAATTGGCAGGCGTTGGCGGCGCTCGGCGGCATTCTATTTACCTTGGGAATCATTCGCGTGATGGTCGTCCGATGGAGCCCGACACAGACGAGGATGTCGGCGTATTCGTATATGGCCCATGCCGAGGAGGGAGGTCACCCATGAATGCTGTTGCCGGACACACGGAGGGGAAGATCCTGGCCATCGTTCACGAGCGAGGATCCATTGTGCTGGAAAAGCTTCTGCCCTGCCTCCCGGAATCGACCTGGAACCAAGTATTCACGAGTGTGGATGCCTTGAGCCGACGGGGAGCGATCTGCTTGCGGCGCCGAGGGTTTGATTACGAATTATGGGCGCCTTCTTCGTCTGCAGCCGGCCTGGTCGAGAGCATGATCATCCCCTCAACGGCACGATACGACCTCTTTCCACATGTTGCCTAGACTATCCCTTTTCCTCGTCCAATGGGCGATGTGGAATTGTTGCAGGCGGAATACAACGCCATGCGGAAGGCAGCCAGCGGGTGGGACATCCTCCGCTTTTCGTTGGCGAGCCTGGGGATGTACGTAGCGCTGCACGTGCTGTGTGGCGTTTACATCCACGTGCATCACCCCCGAATCCTGATGGGATTAGTGATAAGTTGAACATCGTCAGTACCCCTTTGCGCCGCCGATAAGGGCTCGTCTTCTTCGATAGTGACGATAGATCGGCTCATGCAGCTCGAAACGGTTGCGGTGTTGGGATCAAGACCTTTTGCCACGGCTTTCCGGCTCAGATCCGAGTCCGTGATAATCCCGATGTACCGTGAGCCATCATCAACAATCAGCGAACCGACTTTATGTTTTTGCAACTGCTGACCAACCTGCTTAATCGTCGCGCCCCGGTGGATGCTCCGAACCTCGTGCGACATATAATCTCCAACGAGCGCCTGCCCGATCCCTTTGTTCTGCCTTGTCGCCTGTAACCGGCGACGCAATTCGAGGTCGGCCAAGCAACTCTCCAGCACCTGACGCCGCTGCTGAAGACTTTCCCGTTCCACATCGTGTGTTCCGCTCTCCTGCGCTTCTTCCGGCAAGAGTGCGGACTCTGCAGTCTTCGCAAGAAAGTACGCCTCCAATTCATCGGAAGCGGCGCCGAACACCTGGCAGATCAGCGCTTCAGCCGCCACGTCAAAATCTTCTAAAAAAACCGGCCCCCGCCTCCTCGAGAGGAATGGTTGGAATTTGATCAATTGCTGTTTGAACCGTTCAACATAGCGGTCGAGAATGTCGCTTCGCGTCAATCCGGTGCGAACCCGTTTCGCCATCGTAGTCCTCCCTGGCTGTGGGCACGAGAATACCGTTTATACCATTGCGGCTCAAGAGGCAGCCACGCCCGGCCTCACTCTTCTTTCCGGGCCAGGCATCACCACCGCGATTGACATCCACCCTTAGGGTAGTCTTGAAGCTGCGCCCTAATTTCCGGGGCAGTGGCGGACGCACGACGACACGCGAGACTCGAACCGTTCACCTAATTGTCATCCACGAGGGATGGACATGAGCTGGATCGCTCGCATCGTCACCTTACTGCTGAGTCATAAGCCTACCTATGCGGGGTGGGTTGCGCTGGAGAAGCCTTACCAGCCTCCCGCTAAGAGGACTGTATCCTTCGATCCTGACACGATTCATTGGGACGGAGTGTGGGTCACGGTGTGGCAGTTGACGGGCACCAAGTAAATGGGAGAGCCGCCGACTCTGCGCTTCTTGTCGGCCAAAACCCACACGCAATTCGACTGCGCAAGGGCATGGTTTCGCGCGCTGGCCGTGATTGAATGTTCTCGGCAGATGGCCGCTGGAAATTCCTCCAGCGGGTCCATTGAGAACGGCAGCTGACAACCGGTCAAGGCACAGACTCCCGAACAGGGCCTGTGGGAAGCGGCCTGCCGCAAACCCTGACGGCAGACGCCATCGCTCCCCGACAGGCCATTCGTCTTTGCGTTATACGTCGTAGTACAGGAAGAACTCGTAGGGATGCGGACGGAGACGCATCGGGTCGATTTCCTTGTTCCGTTTGTAATCGATCCAGGCGTCGATCAAATCCTGTGTAAAGACTTCCCCCTTGAGCAGGAACTGATGGTCTTTTTCCAGATGGTCAATCGCGTCGTTGAGACTCCCTGGCATGGTTGGAATGTTGGCGGCTTCCTTCGGATCAAGATCGTACAGATCTTTTTCGGCCGGCTCGCCCGGATTAATCTTGTTTTGGATGCCATCGAGTCCGGCCATGAGCATCGCGGCAAAGGCCAAATAGGGATTGCAGGCGGGATCGGGAAACCGTACTTCGATCCGTTTGGCTTTGGGGCTCGGTGAATACATGGGGATGCGGATCCCTGCAGACCGGTTTCGGCTGGAAT
>JABMDG010000051.1:25020-27302 GCA_015904045.1 Nitrospira sp. | reverse complement strand
CGCCAAGCGCGAGGAGAAACGACGACCGCTCAAACCGATGACGCGCCATCACATCAAGAATGCGCGTGATCGTATCGAGTTTCTTTGACTGTTCACCGGCAGGCAGCACAATAGGAACCGCGTCGACGCCGCACTTCTTCAGCTGACGCAGCACGCCGCTCAGGTAGTATCGGGCCACATGGCGATCCGTCACCACGCCGACTTTTCCCTTCACCGCCAGTTCGCTGAGTCTCCCTTCAAGCCGATTCAAGAAACCGGCCTGGATCAGAATCTTGTAGCTCCGCTCACCAAGCGAGACCGATACAGTCGATGACAATGTCATAGCCGATTCCTACACCATGGCACTTATTGGATCGTCATGCCACATCAGATATTTTCTTCCGAAACAAGAAGGCCAAGACGCGGAGGGGATCGTAGCACAGCTCGTCGTCAAACTAAAAGAATTACACGGCGCTCTGTAAAGGGGCGGGAAGAGCAATCGGGACTGATCATAGATAAATCGATATGAGGAGCTATTCTGCACACGCCCGGAGCGGCGCCTCCAGCTAAAAACAAACGTGCGTGGCGACGCTGATCAGCATCGCCACGCACATTCTCTTACTTCAGAACATCTGACTGGAAACTACTGCGGGCTACGTCTTCACAATGCTCGGCGTTAAGAAAATGAGCAGCTCTTGCTTGGAGACCGACTCGGACTTGTTCTTGAATAACCAGCCAAGGACCGGGATGCGGGACATATACGGCACTCCTTGGACGTTGTTATTCTGCGTGTCGACGAACACCCCACCGATCACCATCGTCTCTCCATCTCGAACAAGCACTTGAGTATTTGCCTCGCGCCGATCAATGCTCGGACCGGCCGGATTGCTGCGAGCACCCACGGCATTCCGAGTCGCCCGCACCTTCAGCAGAATCCTCTTGGCATCCTCCTTCGGATCGCGCGATGTGATTTGAGGTGTCACGTTCAGTTCCAAATTGGCATCCACAAATGTCGTCTGTGTTCCCTGTAACGAAGTGGTTTGAAATGGAATCGACTCGCCCTGAGAGATCTTTGCTTCGCGCTTGTCCAGCGTCATGATCTTCGGGGCGGCAATAACTTTCGTCAGACCCAACAATTCTCCGGCAGACAACCGCATATCCAATGCAAAATCTCCACCCAACTTTCCAAACGTCCAGCCGATGCCAGGAACTGCGGGCAACCCGCCGACCTGGGCCGGCAAATTCACCAGCCAGCTTCTGGATATCGTACTATTCCCTGTGCCGGCAACTTCGCCGAACGGACCGTTGAGACCGCCGATGGCGTTGAACGTCGAAGGCGTTCTGTTCGCAGCCTGGAAGCCCCACTGAATTCCCAATCCTCTGGCGTAGACCGTGTCTGCCTGAACGATGCGCGCTTCAATCTGGACTTGCGGCACTTCCAAATCGAGCCCCTCGACCAGCTGCCTCATGATTGCCAGCTTGCTCTCCGTTTCCCTCACAATCAGCGCGTTGCTTCCCGCATTAAACTGCATCACGCCGCGCGGGCTCAAGTATGTGCGCAACGACGCCATGAGCTCCTGGGCTTGGATATTCTTGATGTAAAAGACACGGTCAACCAATTCCTCGGCCTTGACTTTGGCATCTTTCGCTCTTGCTTCTTCATCCTGTTGCTTTGCAAGATTCGACAGCGTGTCCACCCAGACAATCGATCCCTGGCGAATCATGCCGAGCCCATTCATCTTCAGAAGCATGTCCAAGGCCTGATCCCAGGGCACGTTCACCAGCTTCATGGTGACTTTGGATTTCACACCCTCGCCAACGACGATATTAAAGCCACTGACGTCGGCAATCAGTCGCAAAATATTCGTGATGTCCGCTTGCTGAAAATCGAGTGAGATGCGTCGCCCGACAAACCGGGTCTGCCCCGCAACAACGTCATCCGCCCGGCTATCTTTCTGATCTGGAACACTCTCCGCTGCCATTTGTACCGGCTGGACCCTAAACGGAGACTGTGCGGGGCCGATGATTCGGGCAATCTTTTTCACGGTCCGAGGTCCCGAGTCAACCAGCACCTTGCGCTCCTGAAGTGCCGGCCGTGAGACCTCGATAGGATTGGCCGGCTGCGATACCTCACTGTGGGAACCCTGGGACTCTTTCGGACTGAGTACCACGAGGACTTTATTGCCCTTTGTTTCGACAGAAAAAGCGGGCTGCTCAAGCAGGTCAAATACGAGCCGAACCCTATCGGCGTGATGCCCTACCCTGATTGTTTTGAGCAACTGGTGCTGCCCCTGCACGGTCGA
>JABMDG010000051.1:0-24920 GCA_015904045.1 Nitrospira sp. | reverse complement strand
ATAGGCCCCCCATACAATGGCGATCAGATTGAGCTCGGTCAATGTCACACGTTGGAGCGGGGGAAGATTCACATCGACCCTACCCAGCTGAAGATCCTGTATGACTGGGGCAAATGGGTCGCGGCGCCCGGATGGATCATAACCGGACCCAACTGCACCGTCGGGAAACGGCGCCTGGGGGGACACCTGCGCCAACTCTCCGGATGGTAGCGGATCAGCAGCTGAAATAGGCGCCTTCGGAACGTCCGGGACAGATGACATCTTAATGGATTCCTGTCTCATCGGACTCATCTGCGCAACAAGAGGATCTGCTTGAGCAACGACGTTGTGGAGACAAACAAGAGCAACAATGCCAAGGAAAGCCGCTGTACCTCTAGCGACCGCGTACCGATGCCCGTCCGACCTCTTGGTTTTTAGACTATCCATGTGCCCTGCGAATCTCCCTTATTTTCCAGCTGGAGCGGGCTGAGCAGGCTGAACCGGCTTGGCCCCTGCAACCGGTGCTGCAACAGCGGGTTTTTCCTGTGGCGCAGCATACGCGACTAAGTCAAACGTTGTTTGTGACACTATCCGCCCTTGATCAACCTTCGGCGATCCCATTTTCAGACCGGACACTGTAATGATCCTTGGCAGCCTGTTAATGCGGTCGAAAAACAGCGCGGCCGTGTGATAGACCCCGGACACCTCGACATTCACGGGCATTTTCACAAAGAGCTTCGATGGATCCTCAGCTGGGGCGCCCGGCTTCCACAATCTGATATCGAGCCCTAGCCGGACACCAAGATCAGACACCTGCTTGAGCAGCATAATGGCTTCCTCCTCCGGAGGGAGGCGCTCCTTCTTCTTTGCCAACTCAATTTCGAGCTGCTTACTCGCAGCGATGATCTCATCTAGATGCTTGACTTTGATGCTGAGCGTTTGGACTTCGCTCTCCAACCTGCTATTTTCAGCCTCTAAGGCCGCAATCTCCGCTGCTTTGGGTTCAGCAATATAAAAATAAAATGCGGCGACGAGACCGCCGACAAGCAGAAACAGGAGCGCCACCTTCTGCGGGGCGGGAACATTGCGTAGCGAGTCCAGATTGACCGATGGCAGCTCCATATTCATCCCTTCAGGCGAAACGTCAATCGAAACTGATATACATTGATCTTGTTTTCAACCGTCGCTTTGCTTTCCTGAAGATTGATGCCGGCAAAATAGTCTGTCCGCCGAAGATTATTCGCAAATTCCACGACATCATCGTTCGTGAGCGCTTTCCCTTCCAATTCCACCGTATCGGATGACACACCTAACCTCGTCAGCCAGATCTTCAGAGGCTCGATACTCTGGCTGACATGATCCAGCACTTTCACCGGCCCCATTCTCGACTGCTCAAGCTGGTCGATGATTCGATTTTTATCCTCTAGCAGTTTCTTCTTTTGCTCAAAGTCTTGAACTTTTTTCACCTGCTCTTTTAATTGCGCAACCTGACTTTCCTTCTCCCGCTTCTCTTCCTGTCGCGCCTCAATTTCACTATCGAGCGTAGAGGCGTACCACCAACATCCGGTCACAATAATCAGAATCACTCCCACGCCGAGCAGTACTTGTGCGCGGACGTCATACTGAGGCTTAGCTTTTCTTGCTTTTGCCCCCGAGGCAAGCAGATTAATGCGAATCATCGGTCCCCCACCGCCCTCAGTGCCAGCCCGACGCCGACCGCCGCCGATGGCGCCAGATCGGCCAACAGGTCCGGATCCATACCGCTTCCGGTCACATCGATTTCACTAAATGGGTCGGCCAGCTCTACAGGGATTTGCATCCGATCGCCGAGTTGCTGGATCAATCCTTTAGCTTGCGCGACACCACCGCACACAAGCACTCGATCCAGCTCGGCATTTGCAGCGGATGTTTTAAAATAATCCACTGTTCTGGCGATCTCAGAAGCGACCTCGCCATTCATGCTGTTCATCACAGCACTCATCGCGCCCTCACCAGAGTCTCTTCCCTTCCCTACTCGTTTACTTTCTTCCGCCTCTTCATAGGACATACCCATCTCGCGTTGAATCGCCTCGGTGTAACGATTGCCGCCCAATGGAATATCCCGCGTGAACAGAGAGGCGCCGCCGCGGATGATATTCACATTCATCACACTCGCCCCGATATTGATCAACGCCGTGGTTTCATCCTGCGCCATCGGATAATTGATGGCGTGCATATTCTCGATCGCAAACGCATCCACATCCATGATCATCGGCGTAAGGCCCGCGCCCTTGACAAGTTCGGTCAATTCATTGATCTTGTCTTTCTTCGCAGCAACGAGAATAACCGCCATATCTGTCTGCTTGTCCCCTGACAGATCGGCTGGCAACACATGAAAATCGATATTCACTTCATTGATATCGAACGGGATATACTGCTCCGCCGCTAACTTCACCTGCCCTTCCAACTCTTCGTCCGGCATCGGGGGCAAGCTGATCTTCTTCACGATGACGGCGTGTCCGGAAATTGAGACTGCCACCTGCTTATTCTTGACTCCGGTCTCATCGAACAACTCTCGAATGGCTGAAACCACACGACCTTCGTCCATCACCGTCCCATCAACAATCACCTCGGGCTCAAGAGGCTTCACACCGAATTTCTGAAGAATGTACCGCCCTTTGCTTTCCCTCAACTGAACAAGTTTAATCGCGCTGGATCCGATGTCGAGGCCCACCAGCTGCTTGCGCGGCGTCAGGAATGAGATCAGATCGGTCTCGAATACGTTTTTAAATGAGCTCAGCATATGTATTCCCTGTCACTCTACACGACAACCTTTGATGCGCGAATTACTTTCTTGATTTCATCCATCTTCATTTTGCGTAGCGCTTCTCGCTTCTTCAATCTCAAGAAAACCACCGTTTGCATGCTCACATGGGCAAGTATAGTCACTATGTTCTACCTGTCAAGAAATGGGCAGAATGACGCAATCGCGCTTCGCTGAACAAGCGCAGACATGTCCCTTTTTGCAAGACCTATGATTTGTGAATGTCGCGATGCTTTAGTGCGACGTCGTAGCCTATGGCAGAAAGGCCTTCTTGTAGACGTCCGGCGACCGCAACAGATCGATGACGACCGCCGGTACACCCGATTGCGATCGTCAGATAGCTGCGTGGCTCGCGCTCGAACTGCGGAATGAGAAACTTGAGCAACCCTTCAAGCCGCTCGATCAACGCAACGGCATCGGAGTTTGACAAAACGAAGGCGCGAACTCTTGGGTCATCCCCGGCAAGCGACTTCAGTTCAGGAACGAAATAGGGATTCTTAACTCTGTCAGCTCGTTTATCTTGTCCTTCTTGGCCGCAACCAGTATGATCGACATCTCTCCCTGGTTGTCCTCTGATGCCGTCGCCGGCAACACATGAAAATCGATATTCACTTCGTTGATATCGAACGGAATGTACTGCTCGGCGGCCAGTTTCACTTGACCTTCCAATTCTTCGTCCGGCATCGGAGGAAGGCTGATTTTCTTCACAATCACGGCATGACCGGAGATTGAGATTGCTACCTGTTTGTTTTTGACCTTGGTTTCATCGAATAGCTCGCGAATGGCGGATACGACACGTCCTTCGTCCATGACAGTACCGTCCACAATGACTTCCGGCTCAAGCGGCTTATATCCAAATTTCTGAAGAAAATATCGTCCCTTGCTTTCCTTCACTTGCACCAGCTTGATCGCACTCGAACCGATGTCAAGCCCCACTAACTGACGGCGAGGCGTCAAGTAAGAAATCAGGTCGGTTTCAAATACGTTTTTAAACGAGCTCAATAATGGCATGACCGTCACCCTACACCACAATCTTTCATACGCGAATAAGTTTCTCGATTTCTGACACGTTTCTTTTTGTATCCTGCCTCCAGCTTCTCCCTCCCCCAGGAGACCCCGTGATTCCTCTCTCGCGTTCCCAGCGAAAGCGCGTCGCCCAGAAGCTGTCCAACAGCCGACTGCTCTTGCGCGGCATGAGGCCCGCGTGCCTTGGAAGCTGCATCAGGTGTTATACGTTGATAGTTCAACTTAAGAAGTCCTTTTTCCTTCCGCACACAGGCAAGTATAGTCAATATGGTCAGTCTGTCAAGAAAACCGGAAGAAACGAAACAGCTCGCCTAGGCTCAACAAAGGAAGGCTGCTCGCGGGCTATGATTTCTGGATGTCTCGATGCTTGAGGGAAATTTTGTAGCCCATGGCCGCGAGGCTTTCCTGCAAGCGGCCGGCCACGGCAACGGAACGGTGCCGTCCTCCAGTACAGCCGATGGCAAGGGTCAGGTAGCTGCGAGGCTCACGTTCAAACAACGGAATGAGAAACTGCAACAGCTTCTCGAGATGCTCAATGAGGACGACGGCATTGGGGTCCGTAAGGACGAAAGAACGTACGCGCGGATCCTCCCCTGACAGGGGCTTCAGGTCTGGCACGAAGTAAGGATTTTTGAGAAACCGCACGTCAAAGAGCAGATCAATTTCATAGGGGATTCCAAACTTGTAGCCGAACGTCAACAGCGATATGGTCAGCTTCTTCTCGCTCTGGCCTTGCCGAAACTGGGTAGCAAGAAGATCTCGCAACTCATGCACGGTTAAATCGGACGTGTCGATCACGCGGTCGGCGTGTCGCCGAAGTTCTGCCAGCCGTTCCTTCTCGAATCTCACACCTTCTAATACGGGCAACTGGGGCATCACCGGATGCGGCCGTCTGGATTCAGAAAACCGCCTGAGGAGCACTTCTTCACGTGCCTCAAAAAAGAGCAACTGAACAGAGTGGCCGAGCGCTTTGACCCGTTCCAGAATGCCGACGAGATCCGAAAAAAACACGCGCTCTCGAATGTCAATTCCCAACGCCACGTTGGTAATCTCCCCGTGCTGCCGATTACAGAGGTCGGCAAATGTCGGAAGAAGGGCTGGAGGAAGGTTATCGATACAGAAATAGCCTGCGTCCTCAAAAGCCTTGAGCGCGTGAGACTTTCCGGAACCAGATAGCCCGCTGACGATAACTAAATTGAGCCGCGCCTCATGACGTTCAGGCACAAATACTCCTATACCGGTCATGCCAGAAGGAAGGATCCACGCTCTGTTTTCGGCGCCAGAGTGGCCTCAGATGCTGGAGGAGCTACGGATGCGACGTGTCTTGCCGGGTTTGTGGTTAGCCAATCGCTCCTTCCACTTTCGAAGCTGCACATCGACCCGGTCGACGAGGGCATCAATCGTGGCATACATCTCTGGAGTCGACGTTTTTGCCTGCACCGATTTGCCGTGGACGGTTCCGATTGCTTCGGCCTTGTGCTGGAGTTTTTCTACTCCCAGGACAACCTCAAGCGAGTCGACTTTCAACCCGTAGCGATCCAGCCGACCAAACCGTGTTTCGACATAATCTTTTAGCGCGGGGGTGATGTCCATATGCCGGCCTGTAATTTTGAGCCTCATACACGCCTCCAATTATTCGATGAATGGCATAACCAGGCGCCATTAGAAAAAACGTTTACGCTGGCTGGCAGATGGGATGTTCTCCTCCGCTCGATACTTGGCCACCGTGCGCCTGGCGATCAAGACTTGTTGCGTCCGGAGACGGGCGGCGATTTCTTCGTCTTTCAACGGCCGCTTGGCGTCTTCCTCCGCCACCATTTTTCGGATCATTTCTCTCACGGACACAGACGAATGCATGTCCGACAGCTGATCTGCCCGCTGCAATCCCGCATTAAAAAAGAACTTCAACTCCAACATGCCTTGCGGACAGTACATATACTTGTTGGCCGTGACCCGGCTGATGGTCGATTCGTGCATTCCGATATCTTCCGCCACCTGCTTGAGCACGAGCGGCTTGAGATATTGCACCCCGTGGTCGAAAAACTGTTCTTGGAACTTGACGATGCTGGACACGACTTTGACGATGGTTTTATTGCGCTGCTCGATGCTACGAATGACCCACTGGGCAGCGCGCAACTTTTCGTCCATATAGGCCTTGGTCTCAGGTGTCCCGCCTTGGCCCGAAGCCATTAGTTGCTTGTAATAGGGGCTGATCCGCATGCGAGGGAGCCCTTCGTCATTCAGCAGCACGACCCATTCCCCCTCATTCTTCACAACAAATACATCGGGAACGATGACGTAATTCTGCGTGTTCGTGTATGGCCGGCCCGGCTTCGGCTCGAGATTTTCGATAATCTTGGTGGCTTGAAACACTTCCTCCACCGTCACATTCAATGCCTTTGCGATCTTGGCGTATTGTTTCTTCTCCAGGTCCTTCAGATGATGAAGAATCACACCTTCTACAATCGATCCCTTCAGCGCTCCGGGCCTGGCGCCTAGCGATCCGATCAGATTGCGGCCCAAATGCCCGAGTTGCAACACGAGACATTCGGAAAGATCCCTGGCTCCCACACCGGTTGGATCAAAGGTCTGAATGTCCCGTAGAGCCGATTCGGCATCGGCTTCTGTAAAGTCGGTCCCCGCGACGACTTCGGCCAACGGAATTCGCAGGTACCCATCATCATCGAGATTGCCGATAATCAATCGGCCAAGAGTTTTCGCCCGGTCTGGCAATCCTGACATGGACAGCTGCCAGAGAAGATGCTCTTCAAGGGAGGTCGGCTTCGCCACGGTTTGCTCGTAGGAAGGGAACTCGTCTTGAGAAGACGAAGAATATTCTGAGGCGCCGGATCGCCGGTCACTCCCGAAATACTCCTCCCACCCGGATGCGGTAAATTCTTCAGGCGATCCCCGTTCCTCTGGTGTCCCCTCCTCCGGCTGGTCTGGGCTGGTAGCGGCCGGTGCTTCCTCAGTCTTGTCTTCCGCCGCACCCGTTTCTCCCTCCTCTGCTTCCGTCTGCAATTCATCCAAGAGCGGGTTTTCCATGAGATGTTGCGCAAGACTCTGTTGCAATTCGAGGCGCGACAGCTGCAACAGCTTGATCGCTTGTTGCAACTGCGGTGTCATAATGAGCTTTTGGCTAAGTTTGAGATCCAGACGCAGTTTCATGACAAAGGTCCTATTCGGCTATAACTTGAACCCTTCTCCGAGATACACCGCCCGGGCGGTCTCGCTCTTGACGATGACATCAGGAGGCCCCGATTCCAGAATCGACCCTTCGTTGATGATATAGGCGCGATCGACGATGGAAAGTGTCTCCTGCACATTGTGATCCGTAATGAGAATACCGATGCCTTTGTCCTTTAATCGCGTGATAATCTGTTGAATGTCTGCCACGGCAATGGGATCGATCCCGGCGAACGGCTCGTCCAGAAGCATGAATGACGGGGTTGTGGCCAGCGCACGAGTGATCTCCAAACGACGTCGCTCGCCACCAGAAAGCGCATAGGCCATACTTGTCCTGATATGGGACAGGTCCAGTTCCTTCAACAATGCCTCTACCTTCTGAATCCTTTCTTCGCGAGCATACCCTAGCATTTCAAGAACCGCCAAGACATTCTGTTCGACCGACAGTCGTCGGAATACCGACGACTCCTGCGGCAAATAGCCAATCCCCCGCCGTGCCCGCTTGTACATGGGCAGATTCGTGATGGCCTCACCGTTGAAGGTAATCTGCCCTTCATCTGGTTGACACAGCCCGACCATCATGTCGAAAATCGTGGTCTTCCCTGCTCCGTTCGGACCGAGCAGCCCCACAACCTCGCCTGCCCGGACTTCAATGGCAATACCCTTGACGACTTTGCGACCGCGGAAACTCTTGACGAGCCCGCTCGCCCTGAGACATTCCGTGCGCTTGACTGCCGTCAGATCAGCAATCGGATCCGCACCCGAATGAATCCCCGGCCTCATGGCGCGCCTTGGCTTTCTCCCTCGATATGAACACGAGAGTCTCCTTCCACGACACTCCGCTCCTCCGTGAGATAGATCGTGATCTGTTTCCCGCTGACGCGCGTCCCCTTTTCCCACGCAACAGGATCTCCCGTCAGAACGATCTTATCACCGTCGCTGAAGTACACCGCCTTTTGGCATGTCGCATTGCCCCCGGCATACTTGATCTGGACATGGTCAATTGCTTCAACTCGGTTCACTGAATGATTGGACAATCCCGGCGGTGGCTCATGGGGCTTGGCTGCAGAGCGACCTTGCGACTTTGCCCCGCGTGTGGTCTTACCTGAGTTTGTCTGCCCAGCACCATTCTCTTGTCCCTCGGCATGGAACAAGACGACCATTTTATCCGAGTGCACGAGAAGCGGTCCCCTCGTGAGGACCACGGTGCCTTCAAACACTGCCTGGCTGTCCTGTTTTCGAACCGTAACTTTTTTTGCCGTAATGGTGGTTGGGATGGGGGCGGTTTCTCCAGTCTTGGAAGGAAGACCCGATTGCGTCGCGTACACATCTGCTGCACTCGTTGCCAGAACGGCGCTAAGAAGCAGGAAGAAAATCCACATGCACATCCTCTAAGATCTGAAACTCTTCCGAATCCATTCTCCCCAGCAAGCCTCGCCCCGTGACCGTGACGCCATGACCGACAATGCGGATCAAATCGTTCGTGTGAAGCTCTTTCGTCGCATCTTTCCAGGCCACATGGTTCGTATAGATGGTGTATCCACTTTGAGTCTCGACAACCATCGGTTCACTCTGATTGGCTAGCATGAGGTTTTTCGTTGCAATATCGAGGGTTCCCTCTTCGCCGGACAGCGTCAGTTCTTTTCCCTGTTCTCCATAAAATGTGATGTCGACATTGGTAAGCAACGCCCGCCGCTCTCGTTCGAACACACGTGCCTCCTTGGCCTGCACATGCCATTGGATGGCATCACCTTTGGACTGGGTAAATGTAAAATCGGAAATCTTGGCATCCGCCTGTTCGATTGACCCAGGGGCAACCGATTGAGTCAGTGGGGCTGAGTCCGCGTTGATATAGAGGAGGTAGCACAGAAAGGTGGCCAACACCGCACTCAAGGCAAGGAGTGTTCGTCTCGCAACACGCTCCCACATTTGATTACCGCTCTTTCCATCAAGCCGGAATAGGACTGGCACGATCGTAGCATGCATACATGGGCAAGTAAATGTCCTCGGCGGATCCAGAAAGCAGAACGGCCTCTCCGTGGAGACACGGAGAGGCCGTCCGGATCATCGGGGCGAAACCAATCAGACTACGCGAGGTTCATTTGTCGGATCCAGAAGCCGGGGCTTGAGCGGGTGTTTCAGCCGACTTTTTCGACGTCGACACTTCCGGGCGCGAAACCAACTCGATTGCCACCATTTCGCCCCCGTCTCCAATACGACGGCGGGTCTTGACGATTCTGGTATATCCGCCTGGGCGATCTTTGAAACGTCCGGCCACGTCGCTGAACAGTTTGGACACAACGGCCTTGCTGCGCAAGAATCCGAGCGCGCGCCGGCGTGCCGGCAGCGTGCCCTCCTTGCCCAGGGTAATCATGCGTTCGGTAAAGCCACGGATTTCCTTCGCCTTGGCCTCCGTGGTCTCAATCCGCTCATGATCCAACAGTGACGTCACGAGACTTCGAAAGAGCGCCCAGCGATGCTTCGTCTGTCTCCCGAGTTGTCGTCCATTTTTCCTGTGTCGCACGGCGTTCCCCTCGGCTCAAAAGTTACTCGGATTTCGGGCTGCCATTGTGAGGCGATCCAGCCTCGATTTTGGTACCCAGCGAAAGCCCCATTTCTGTCAGAATTTCTTTGATTTCATTGAGGGATTTCTTCCCAAAGTTCTTCGTCCTCAGCATCTCGCTCTCGGACTTCTGCACCAGATCGGCAATTGTCTTGATGTTGGCATTTTTCAAACAGTTGGCCGCGCGGACAGACAATTCCAGTTCATTCACACTGCGGGATAGATGCTTGTTCACTTCATGCTGAGATTCCTCAGTCCCTGCATCAGCCCTTCCCGCGGCACGTTCTTCGGGATTAATGAAGATATCCAAGTGTTCCCGCAAAATGCCGGCCGCCGTCGACAGCGCATCGCGCGGACTGATAGTGGCATCGGTCCACACTTCCATCGTCAGCTTGTCGTAGTCGGTCATGCGGCCGACGCGGGCGTTTTCAACTTGAAAGTTCACCCGCTTGATTGGGGAGAAAATGGAATCGATCGCGATGACCCCGATCGGCAATCCTTCTTCTTTGTTACGCTCAGCGGGGACATATCCTCGGCCATGTTTGACCGTCATTTCGATATCGAGCGTCGCATCCTTGTCCAGCGTGGCAATGTGGAGATCTGGCGTAAGGATGGTGACATCCGCATCGTGAACGATATCAGATCCCTTGGCTACCCCAGGCCCCTTCTTCTTCAACCTGATTGTCTTGGGCTTATCAGCATGGAGCGCGAGGCGCAGGCTCTTAATATTCAGAATGATCGCCGTCACATCTTCCGTAACCCCGGCGATCGTCGAAAACTCGTGCACCACTCCTTCGATCTTCACAGTGGTGACGGCGGCTCCTGTGAGTGACGACAACAGCACCCGTCTGAGCGCGTTGCCGATGGTCGTACCAAATCCCCGCTCGAAGGCCTCCGTGGTGAACCGACCGAATGTCGGGGAATTTGCCTCTTTGTCGACTTCCACCCGCATTGGGACTTGAAAGTCTTTCATCGCTCTGATCATAACTCCCCCTCCGTTACCTTCGGGTGACTCGTTGGCTGAAAGAATGGAGCACTGCGTCCAAAGCGCGACTGCACTCCATTGCAACAACGGCTACCGTGAATACAATTCCACGACCATTTGCTCGTTGACTGGCAATGTGATCTGTTCCTTAGCTGGCAACGCACGGACGATCCCTTTGAATGCCCCCTTATCAAGTTCCAGCCAATCCGGGATCCCACGGCTGTCCACAGCCTCCAACGAGCCTTGGATTGCAGCCAAGTTCCGGCTCCGTTCACGCACTTCGATCACATCCCCTGCCTTCACCAGTGCGCCCGCGACTGTAATCTTCTTCCCGTTGATCATCAAGTGGCCATGGCTCACGATCTGGCGGGCTTGTTTGCGCGACATGCCGAATCCCAATCGATAAGCCACGTTGTCGAGGCGGCATTCAAGCAGCCGCAGCAACGCATCGCCTGTGACGCCGGACTGTCGTTCGGCCCGCTCGAAGACACCGCGGAACTGCCTTTCTTGCAGCCCATAGATGCGCCGCAACTTTTGTTTTTCCCGCAGCTGGAGGCTGTAGTCCGACGTCCGTTGTCGTCCCTGCCCGTGTTGGCCAGGGGGATAGCTTCGCCGCTCGATGGCGCACTTCTCCGTCATGCAGCGGGCCCCTTTCAAAAACAGCTTTTCGCCTTCTCGCCGACAGAGCCGGCACACTGGACCACGATACTTTGCCACTGCATCCTCCTCGTTATTTCACCTTGCAGCACTCGTGGGAGACAGTACGTCCACCGCTCCAACCTTGACCGATCGACTACACGCGCCGGCGCTTGGGCGGCCGGCACCCATTATGAGGAATCGGCGTGACGTCGCGGATCAAATTGATCCGCAGTCCGGCCCCCTGCAAGGAACGGATAGCCGACTCACGGCCGGACCCCGGTCCATTCACATAGACATCAATCTGCCGCATCCCACTTTCCATCGCCTTCCTGGCCGCGGCTTCTCCCGCCCGCTGGGCGGCAAACGGAGTGCTTTTGCGGGACCCTTTGAACCCCTGGTTGCCTGCGCTGGCCCACACCACCGTGTTGCCACTCATATCGGTGATCGTCACAATGGTATTGTTGAATGACGCTTGGACGTGTGCGATGCCGCTTTGCACGATCCGTCGCTCTTTCTTCTTCCCCTTCTTAACGCTCATGCGAACTCCTTCAATGTCTGTTCAACGGATCATGCACTCGATCATGCCTTAGTCATGGTCGGCCTTGGCTTGCTGCCGACGCCTGCACGCCGGCCCTTCCGTGTCCGGGCATTCGTCTTCGTCCGCTGTCCACGCACCGGCAAACTCTTTCGATGACGCAACCCTCGGTACGTACCCGTATCGACCAACCGCTTAATGTTCAATGACACTTCCTTGCGAAGATCTCCTTCAACCCGGTAATCACGCTCGATGATTTCTCGCAGTTTGACGATCTTGTCTTCGCTTAAATCCTTGACACGGATAGCCCCATCAACGCCGGCTTCCTTGAGAATTTGCGTCGCGGCAGCCCGTCCGATTCCATAGATGTAGGTCAAGCCTATATCTGTCCGCTTGCCTCTTGGCAAATCAACTCCAGCAATACGAGCCATACTTCCTCCAGTACTACGTCCGGCGTGCTACGCCGCCAAGTTCCCCGCTGAGAGCCCTGCGTCTCGGCCTCAACTCAAAACTCAGCACTCACGGCACGTCCTATTTATCCCTGCCGCTGCTTATGGCGTGGATTATCGCATAATATGCGAACCACCCCGCGCCGGCGGACGACCTTGCATTTGGCACAAATCGGTTTGACCGATGATTTCACTTTCATGAGAACCCAAAGCCCCCGCTACTTGAAACGATAGGTGATTCGCCCCCTGGTCAGATCATAAGGCGACATTTCCACCGTGACCTTATCGCCGGGGAGAATACGGATGAAATGCATCCGCATTTTCCCTGAAATATGCGCCAAGATCACATGACCATTGTCGAGCTTGACCCGAAACATCGCGTTTGGCAAGGTCTCCGTCACGGAACCCTGCACTTCGATAATATCTTCTTTCGCCACGTACTCCTGGACTCTTTCCTGATGCCCTTAGGTTGTCCCCTCCAAGCGCCGGCTCAGAATACGGGCCGGGCCGCTCGGTTGTATCGCAATCGTGTGTTCGAAATGGGCCGACCAACTTCCATCGGCGGTCACCGCCGTCCACCGATCAGCAAGAATCCGTACCGCACTGCCGCCCATATTTACCATCGGCTCAATGGCCAACACCATCCCGCTCTGGAGCCGAGGCCCTTGTCCAGCTTTCCCATAGTTGGGGACCTGCGGTTCTTCGTGCAACTGTCTGCCGATTCCGTGCCCGACAAACTCCGTGACCACCGAATATCCCGCGGACTCAACGTGCTGTTGCACGGCATGAGAGATATCCGTCAATCGGTTGCCGACCACCGCCTGCCTGATCCCGATATAGAGCGCCTCCTCCGTCACCTGAACCATGTGAGCAACCTTATCAGCGACGGGGCCAACCGCCACAGTCACGGCCGAGTCGCCGTAGAATCCCCCCACAATGGCGCCCAGATCCAATCCAATAATGTCCCCCACTTTCAGCTTGCGGCCAGAAGGAATACCGTGAACGACCTGCTCATTCACCGAGGCGCAAAGCGTCTTCGGGTACTTTCGGTATCCTTTAAAAGCCGGCACCGCTCCTCTTGCCAGAATTTCTTTTTCAGCCAACTGGTCAAGATCGTCGGTGCTCACCCCCGGACGTACTTCCTTCCGTATGATCTCGAGTACTTCAGCCACAACTCTCGACGCCTCCGCCATGATTTCGATTTCAGCAGGCGTTTTGAGAATGATCATGCCGAGTGGTATACCGCCAGTACCTTCGTCAAGTTTTGATATACTGACTCGACCGATCCCACACTGTCCAGATGCGACAGCATATGCTTTCCATCGTAAAAGCTGATCAACGGCGCCGTCTGCTCTTCGTAGACCTTCAACCGCGTTTCAATCGCCTCCCGCTGATCGTCGCTTCGCTGCACCAATGGCTCGCCGCATCGATCACAGGACATCCCCTTCTTCGAAGGAGCGAACTCCACATGATACGTGGCCTGACATTTCGGGCAACTGCGCCTTCCGCTCAGCCGCTTCACGATCTCCGCTCGGGGCACTTGAAAATTGATGACCCGATCCAAACGGATTCGCCGCTCATCGAGAACTGTGGCCAGTGCTTCCGCTTGAGGCACTGTCCGAGGAAACCCATCCAGGATGAACCCCTTGGCAGAACTTAAGTCGCCCAACTTATCGCGGACCAATCCGATGACCACTGAGTCAGGAACCAGCTTGCCTTGATCCATATATGATTTGGCCTCAAGCCCAAGACTCGTCCGGTTCCGAACCGCCTCCCGGAGCAGATCTCCGGTTGAAATTTTCATGACACCGTATTGAGCCGAGACTTTGTCGGCCTGCGTGCCTTTGCCAACACCGGGGGCACCGAGAAACACCAGCTGCATATCCCGTCACCCGCTCCGTCCTCGTAACGGAGCCATACCTTTCCCTAAAAATCCTTCGTAGTTACGCATCAGCATGTGCGATTCGATTTGCTGCGCCGTATCGAGCCCTACCCCGATGACGATCAACAAGGACGTCCCGCCGAAGTAGAACGGCACATTGAGCTTGTAAATCAACAGTTCCGGTATGACGCAGACGACGGCCAGATAGATTGATCCCGCGAAGGTAATTTTCGTCAGGACGTTATAAATGTAGTCGGACGTTCGTTGCCCTGGACGAATACCGGGAATGAACCCCCCGTACTTCTTCATATTGTCGGCCATATCCACCGGATTGAGGACGACGGCTGTATAAAAGAAACAGAAAAAGAGAATCAGCCCCACATACATCAAAGTGTAGAGCACCGAGCCTGGTGACAGTTGCGTCCCAATTGCCTTAATCCACGGCGTTTCAAAAAATCCGGCGATCGTCGCAGGAAACGCGATGATGGACGAGGCGAAAATCGGCGGAATGACACCCGCGGTGTTGATCTTCAACGGAATGTGGGTACTCTGCCCCCCGTACACCCGTCGCCCGATCACCCGTTTGGCATACTGCACCGGAATTTTCCGTCGGCCGCTCTCCAAAAACACGATCGCCGCAACGACGGCGACCATCAAGACCGCCAAGGCGACCAGCAGCACGATGCTCAATTGCCCAACCGTATACAGATCGAATGTCTGAGCCACGGCGGACGGCAATCGCGCCACGATACCGGCAAAAATGATCAGCGAGATCCCGTTCCCAATTCCCCGCTCGGTGATCTGCTCACCCAACCACATCAGGAAGCCCGTACCCGCCGTCAGAGTGATCACCGTCATCAGACGGAAACCCCATCCACCGTGGAGGACAAACGCGCCCTGATTCATCTGTTCTAGCCCGACCGCGATCCCGAATCCTTGGATCAACGCGATACCGATCGTCCCAAATCGGGTGTACTGAATGATCTTTTTCCGCCCGCGCTCGCCTTCCTTCGCCAGCTTGGAGAGATGGGGCACGACCACCGTCAGCAACTGCAGAATGATCGACGCGCTGATATAGGGCATGATGCCGAGCGCGAAGATCGTCAACCGCGACAGCGAACCGCCGGAAAAAATATCCAAGAATCCGAGGAGCGAGCCCCCTTCCTTCTGCAAGAACTCAGAGAGGGCTTCGCCGTTGATGCCGGGAGTGGGGATATGGGCCCCAATCCGGTATACAACCAGCATCCCCAGCGTGAACAGCACGCGCGTGCGAAGCTCGGGAATCTTAAAGATATTCTGAACACTGGTCAGGAGCCGTTCAAACACCGCCGATAACCTCGACTCTCCCTCCAGCCGATCGAATTTTCTCTTCCGCAGACTTGCTGAACTTGTGGGCCTGAATGACGAGCGCTCTCTTCAGTGATCCGGTTCCGAGGATCTTGATCGGCAGCGCCTTTCGCTTCACCAAGCCTGCGTCCACCATCGCTTGCGGACTGACCGTGTCTCCTCCGGACCAACTCTCAAAGCTTCTGACATTGACGACGGTATACTCAGTACGGAACGGGTTGGTAAACCCGAACTTCGGAAGGCGCCGAATCAGCGGCATCTGTCCGCCTTCGAATCCAGGCCGCTTTCCCCCACCGGACCGAGCCAAAAGGCCCTTATGTCCTTTGGTCGCAGTCTTGCCATGGCCTGAGCCCGGCCCCCGTCCGATACGCTTTCGTCGTTTCTTCGCGCCTGGCGCCGGCTTTAGATCATGCAACTTCATGGCTTTCCAACCTCGAGCAAATAGCCCACCTTGCGAATCATCCCGCGAACCTGATCGGTGTCCGGACGGACTACGGTCTGCCGAATGCGCCGAAGGCCAAGGCCTCGCAGCACAAGCCGATGCGACTCGGGCGTTCCGATCGGGCTCCGCTTCAGCGTGACACGCACACCTGACGATCGCGATTTGCTTGTTTTGGATTCAGCCTGCGCACCCATCAGATTGTTGCCCTTTCCTGCCGCTCTGCTGAAGTTTCGCGGCGAAGACGCAGCACTTCGTCGGGATTCCGCAATTGGGTGAGTCCATCCAGTGTCGCGCGGACCGTGTTAAACGGATTCCCCCGGCCGAGCGTCTTCGCAATCACATTATGCGCCCCAACCAGTTCGACGACCGCACGTACGGCGCCTCCGGCGATAATCCCTGTTCCATCGACAGCCGGTTTCAACAGCACATGCTCTCCGCCGAACAGGCCATGGACTTCATGGGGAATCGTTCCGCCCTTCAGGGGGACATGCACCAGGTGTTTCTTGGCTTGCTCGACGGCCTTCGAGATAGCGACCGGGACCTCGGCAGCCTTGCCCTTGCCGATCCCCACCCAGCCATGACCGTCGCCCACGACGACCAGTGCACAGAAGTTAAACCGCTTGCCGCCTTTCACCACTTTCGCAACGCGATTGATGAAAACGACTTTGTCTTTTAGGCTCAGTTCATCAGGATTGACTCGCACGCGTATACTCCCGATCGGTTGAGGTCAACTAGGCGTTACTAGAATCGCAGCCCGCCTTCGCGCGACGCGTCGGCGAGTGCTTTGATACGACCATGGTACATCCGCCCACCGCGGTCGAACACCACCGCACTGACCTTCGCGGTTTTGGCACGCTCGGCGATCAACTTGCCGACCGCCTTTGCGGCTTCGATGCTGCTGGTTGATTTCAATGAGGTCCGCAGTGACTTGTCCAGGGAGGACGCTGACACCAGCGTTTTCCCTTCGATGTCATTGATGATCTGCGCGTAAATATGGGCGCTGCTCCGGAAGACGTTCAAGCGAGGACGTTCCGCCGTTCCCATAATCCGGTTGCGCACACGCTGCCGACGTTGTTCGAGTTGCCGCCTTTTAGCTTCCGTATTCATCGCCAGTTCCTACTTCCCTGTCTTGCCTTCCTTCTTCCGCAGTGTTTCACCCGCGAATCGAACACCCTTTTGCTTGTAGACATCGGGCGGTTTGATCGCACGGAGATTCGCCGCCACTTGGCCGACCAATCGCTTGTCGATTCCCTTCACATTGATGAGGGTCTGCTTATCCACCTTCACATCAATCCCAGCCGGAACCTGATAGACGACCGGATTGATGTACCCGACATTGAAGCTCATCGTTCTGCCCTGAACTTGCGTCTTGTAGCCGACACCCGTGATTTCCAGTGATCGTTCATAGCCTTTGGTGACACCATGGATCATGTTATTGAGCTCGGCACGCACCAAGCCATGCAGCGCACGGACTTTTCGGTCCTCGCTCGATCGGCTGACCACAATCTGACCCTGGTCCACGGCCACGCTGACTCCCCGTGCCACGGCCCAGTCCAGCTTTCCCAAGGGCCCCTTGACCGAGACATTAGCCCCGGCCACCTTGACTTCTACTCCACCCGGAATTGCGATTGGTTTTTTCCCTATGCGCGACATGCTTATGTATGCCTTTGCTTGACCGTCGAAATTCGCTCACACTACCAGATTGAACACAGCACCTCACCGCCCAATTTATTTTTGCGGGACTCTTGGTCCGTCATAATACCCTTCGAGGTAGACAGGATGGACATGCCGATTCCGTTTAGAACTTTCGGGATCTCTTTGCTCCCGACATACACTCGGCGCCCAGGCTTGCTGATCCGCTCCAACCCGGTGATCATAGGCTGTCCCTCCGCCACATAGCGCAGTCTCACCGTCAGCATGGGATGCCCTTCGTGCACCTGCTCTTCGATGGCCTCAACGTAGCCTTCTCTTTTCAGAATCTCCAAGATCGCACGTTTCAATCGCGAGGTCGGCACCGCCACTGTCTCATGACGGCGCTGCGCGCCGTTCTTCAATCGGATTAGGAGATCACTGATCGGGTCTGTAAGCATCTGGTTTCCTTCTCGCTTCCGTAAACAGTCAGCCGAACACCGGCCTCATCCTACCAACTCGACTTCCTCACACCGGGGATTTCCCCGCGAAGACTCAGGAGCCGAAAACAAATTCTGCACATTTGAAACCGGCGGAGGTAGCCCCGGACGCGGCCGCACACGCCGCAGCGGTGGTACTCCCGACATGGAAATTTCTGTTTCGCCGCCGCCTTATTTCTCAACGCTAATCGTGCCACGAATACCCCCCCTTGAACTCGGAAGACGCCCGAACCGATGCGCCGCTAGGTGCGGAACGGCATGCCCAGATGTTTTAACAGGGCTTTCCCTTCTTCGTTCGTCCTGGCCGTTGTCACAATCGTGATATCCATGCCGTGGATGGACGCGACTTCGTCGTACTTGATTTCCGGGAAAATCAGTTGCTCCTTCAGTCCGAAGGTATAGTTCCCGCGTCCGTCGAACGCTTTCGGGGAGACTCCGCGAAAATCGCGGATACGCGGAAGCGCCAGCGTCACCAGCCGATCGAAAAATTCGTACATCCTCCGGCTACGGAGCGTTACCTTGGCACCGATCGGCAATCCTTGCCGCAGCTTGAATCCAGCAATAGCCTTCTTGGCACGGGTCACCACGGGCTTCTGCCCCGTAATGGTCGCCAATTCGGTCACGGCGCTCTCCAGCAGCTTGACGTTCTGAATGGCTTCGCCCATGCCGACGTTCAGCACAACGCGCTCCAGCTTCGGCACCTGCATGATATTCTTGTAGCCGAACTCCTTCATCAATGCCGGCACGACCTGCTGCTGGTAGGCATCGCGAAGCCGCGGACGAAACTTCGACTCGTCGCTTCCCTGAGCAAGCTGCTGCGGAGCTGGACTGTCTTTTTTCGACGGCTTTCGCTCCGACGGCTTGCCGGTGCGGCCCTTTTCTATCTTCGCCATCCCTAGCTCTCCACCCTACTCTATGGTTTCGTTGGATTTCTTACTGAATCGTACCCGCCGCCCATCTTCCAATGTCCTGATGCCCATCCGCGTAGGTTTCTGCGTCACAGGGCATAAAAACATGACCTTGGAAATCTGAAGAGGGGCTTCCCGCTCGATGATCCCACCCTGTTTTACTTTTTGGTTCGGCTTCGTGTGCCTCTTGATGATATTCAGCTTTTCCACGACCACGTGGCCCGCCCCCAAATCCACAGAGAGGACCTTCCCGGTCTTTCCCCGGTCTCGACCGGAAATGACTACGACGGTATCGCCTTTTCTGAGCCTGCTCTTTCGAAGTGCCTGCACAACGTCCTCGCTCACTGGCCTCTACAAGACCTCTGGGGCCAAGGAAATAATCTTCATGAATTTCTTCCAGCGTAACTCACGCGCGACCGGACCGAAGATGCGCGTCCCGATGGGTTCACCGTCCTTATTGATCAGCACGCATGCATTGCGATCAAACTTGATATAGGACCCATCGTCTCGCCGGACTTCCTTTGTCGTTCGCACAATGACCGCGCGGCTGACATCGCCTTTTTTGACACTCGCTTGCGGAATCGCTTCCTTGACGGCAACTACGACCACGTCGCCGAGCGAGGCATACCGCCGCCTCGTCCCTCCGAACACATGAAAGCACATCGCCTGCTTTGCGCCGGAGTTGTCGGCCACATCCATATACGTATAGTTCTGAATCATACAACGGGTTTTCCTTGTCGCCCTCAGCCCTTCGCAGCACGCTCACCGCTTCCGATGACTTCGACCACACGCCAATGCTTGTCCTTACTGATAGGACGAGTCTCGACCAACCGGACGCGGTCTCCGATCCGGCACACATTCTGTTCGTCGTGCGCTTTCATCTTGGTCACCCGACGTAAGACTTTTCGATAAACCGGGTGGATCACCGACCGTTCGACCGCCACAACAACGGTCTTGTTCATCTTGTTGCTGAGCACCCGACCAACCCACTCCCGCTTCTTTGTAACTTCGTCCGCCACGATCACGATCCTCCGGCTTTCGCCGCTTGCCTAGACACTTCCGACATCACTGTTTTTACCCTGGCGATATCGCGTTTCGTCTTTCGAATCTGCATGGGATTCTCGAGACGGCCAGAGCCGAACTGAAAGCGAAGATTGAACAGCTCCTGCACAAGCTGCTTTTCCTTGTCCGCCAGCTCAGGCCCGGTCAGTTGTCGCAGTTCTTTGAGATCCAATGCCATGTCTCTTGCCTCTCAGAGCGCGCCCATCCCCTATGCAAACTCTCCCCGAACGACCAGCTTGGTGGCAACCGGCAGCTTGTGAGAAGCCAACCGAAACGCCTCCCTGGCCACTTCAGGCGTGACTCCATCCATCTCATACAAGATTCGTCCAGGCTTCACGACGGCCACCCAGTATTCCGGATTGCCCTTTCCCTTACCCATTCGAGTTTCCGCCGGCTTTTTCGTAATCGGCTTGTCAGGGAAAATGCGAGTCCACACCTGGCCGCCCCGCTTCACATACCGCGTGATGGCAATGCGTGCCGCTTCGATTTGGCGGCTGGTCACCCACCCGGGCTCCAACGCCTTTAGGCCGAATTCTCCCAGCGTGATCTTCCCGCCACGATACGCCTTGCCGCCCATCCGGCCCTTTTGCATTTTTCTGAATTTGACTTTCTTCGGCGCTAACACGACAGTATCTCCTTACCCAAACCGCCTCTCCAGAGCCGATTCAGACTTCAAGGGTTGAATCGGAAGCAGCTCTCCCTTATAGATCCACGTTTTGACCCCAATCTGGCCCATGGTGGTGTGGGCTTCGGCAAAACCATAATCGATTTCAGCCCGAAGGGTATGCAATGGCACACGCCCCTCGCGATACCATTCGGTTCGTGCGATCTCCGCGCCCCCCAAACGGCCTGCGACCATAATCTTAATCCCTTGAGCACCCAACCTGAGCGCGGACTGGACACTGCGCTTCATCGCCCGCCTGAACGCCACCCGCTTCTCCAGTTGCGTCGCGACGTTTTCGCTCACCAGCTGCGCATCCAACTCAGGCTTCTTAATCTCCTTGACCGTGATGTACACCTGGCCGCCGTATTGTTTCTCAAGGTCTGCCTTGAGCTTGTCGACCTCCGCTCCCTTGCGGCCGATAATAATCCCCGGGCGTGCCGTGTGAATAATCACTCGGGTCTGGTCTCCGGAACGTTCGATTTCCACCTTGGCCACGCCAGCGTGGTACAGCTTCGCCTTTACCACTTTTCTGATCTTCACGTCCTGGTGAAGCAATTTCGCATAGTCCTTACCGGCATACCAGCGAGAGCTCCAGGTGTAGTTGTACCCCAGTCTGTACCCAATCGGATGTGTCTTCTGACCCATTTGATATCCGCCTCTAGTAATCGACCCTGTGAATGTGCCTCTACTTCTTCTTCTCTTGACGTGTCGGTGCCGCGACCACAACCGTAATATGGCTGGTCCGCTTCTGGATGGCATTCGCGCGGCCCATGGATCGGGGACGGGCACGCCGATAGGTCGGGCCACAGTTGACGAAGGCCTTCGACACCACCATCGATTCACTGTCGCCCATTTCCTTTTGCTCGGCATTTGCCACGGCAGAGCGAAGGATTTTCTCAACCACACGGGCCGCGTGCCTGGGTGTGTGTTTCAGCATCGCCAACGCCGTCGGTACCTGCTGCCCGCGAATCATATCAATCACCGGCTTGGCCTTACGCGGCGCTACTCGTACAAATCGAAGTATGGCATGAGCTTCCGTCATCGTCGCAATCCCGTCATCGGCCACCGGTCTTCAACGCGAACTCCCCGGCAACAGACGACTCTGATCTCCTATTTAAGGGCCACAGCTTTTTCCGTCCTGGCTTGGCCGTGTCCCTTGAAAAATCTGGTCGGCGCAAACTCGCCAAGCTTATGACCTACCATGTTTTCCGTCACGAACACGGGAATGAATTTCTTTCCGTTATGCACAGCAAACGTATGTCCGATCATGTCGGGAACGACGGTCGAGCGGCGCGACCACGTCTTAATCAGCTTGCGGTCTTTCACCTGATTCATCTGCTCGACTTTCTTGAGGAGATGGCCGTCGACAAACGCGCCCTTACTAATCGATCTAGGCATTGCGCACTCCTGACTTCCGTCGAGCGATGATGAACTTGTCGGTCTTCTTGTTTTGCCTGGTCTTATACCCCTTCGTCGGCAATCCCCACGGCGACACAGGATGCGGATTCCCCTGACCAGACTTACCTTCCCCGCCTCCATGCGGGTGGTCGACCGGATTCATGACGACACCGCGGACGTGCGGACGTTTTCCCATCCATCGCTTCCGCCCGGCTTTGCCGACCGTAATATTTTCGTGATCCAGATTGCCGACCTGCCCAACCGTCGCCATACAGGTTCCCAAGATCCGCCGCATTTCACCGGACTTCAGCCGCACTTGAACGTAGTCTCCGTCGCGGCCCATGACCTGAGCAAATCCACCGGCACTCCGAATCAGCTGCCCGCCCTTACCGAGCTTCAATTCGATATTATGAATGGTGGTCCCCAACGGCATGCTCGCGAGAGGCAGCGCATTCCCCGGCCTGATTTCAGACTGCGGTCCCGACTGCACCTCATCGTTGAGGGCCAACCCGACCGGAGCAAGGATGTACCGTTTCTCTCCGTCCTTATACTTCAGCAGCGCAATGCGGGCGGACCGGTTGGGGTCATACTCGATCGCCTCCACACGGGCCGGAATCCCGATCTTGTCGCGGCGAAAATCAATCGTCCGATACAGCCGCTTATGCCCCGCACCGCGGAAACGGACGGTCATGCGTCCATCGTTATTCCGTCCGCCGCTCCGAAGATGAAACGACGTCAGTGCCTTTTCCGGTTTCTTCTTCGTCAATTCTTCGGTCGTGACGGCCGTCATGCCCCGTCGTCCAGGAGATGTCGGCCTATACGCTTTCAATCCCATAACACTACCCCTACCTTCTCCAACGCACCTACGCGCTTTCGTACATTTCGAGCTTTTCGCCCTTCTTGAGCGTGACGAATGCCTTCTTCCAATCCGAACGCCGGCCCGAGAAACGTCCTAATCGTTTTACCTTTCCACGAATGTTCAGGACGTTCACCTTCTCGACCTTCACTTTGAGCAGCGCCTCGACAGCTTGCTTGATCTGCACACGATTCGCGTTGGGATGCACAATGAAACCGACCGTGTTGGTCTTTTCCCGGAGCGCCGTAATTTTTTCCGTTAACAACGGCTGTACCAGCACGGCATGTGTTTCGACTTTCACGACCAGACCTCCCGAACAGATCCCAGTTCCCGTTGCGAAACCACAACCATTCCGGCACGGACAATGTCGTAGACATTCAACTGATCGATACTGAGCACCTTCACCGTGGTCAAATTCCTCGCAGCCTGCATGACCGGTGATTGATCCTTCCCGATGACGACCAGCACCTGATCGCCTCCGCTCAGCCGGTCCAATGCCCGCGCCAATACCTTGGTCTTCGGTTCTTGAAGCGAGAGATCGGACAACACGACCAACTTATTCTCCGCCACTTTGGCCGAAAGCGCGCTTTGCAGAGCCGCGCGGTACTTCTGCTTCGGCATCGAATACGCATAACTTCTTGGCTTGGGACCAAAGACACTGCCGCCATGGCGCCATACGGGAGACCGCACCGACCCGGCCCGGGCACGCCCCGTATGCTTTTGCTTCCAGGGTTTTTTGCCCGACCCTCTGACTTCTCCCCTCCGTAGCGTGGAGGCCGTTCCCTGCCGCTCACAGGCCCGTTGCATAATCACTGCCTCGTGCACCAAAGCCGCACGCGGCTCACACCCAAACACTTCCTGCGGCAACTCGACGGTTCCGACCTTTTTATTTTCTAAATTAACGACGTCGACTGTGGGCATAGCTCAGCTCTTTTTCGACTTTCTGATTTCAACGATCCCATTCGCTGCACCAGGAATGCCGCCACGGACAAAAAGAAGGTGCTCGTCAGGACGCGACTCAACCACTTTCAGCCGCTGCGTTGTCACCCGTTCGGCCCCCATATGGCCGGGCAACGTCTTCCCCTTCCACACACGGGAAGGAAATGAACTGGCCCCGATTGATCCAGGATGCCGATGGAACATCGATCCGTGCGATTCTGGACCGCCCGAATAATGGTGGCGCCGCACAACGCCCTGAAACCCTTTCCCCTTCGACACACCGATAACATCCACCCAGTCACCGGCCTTAAACATCCCGACCGTGACAGACTCCCCGACAACGGAGTCGCCTTCCTTCTTAAATTCCCGCAACACACGGGTCGCCGGCGCTTGATTCTTCTTCAAATGCCCCAGCTCGGCCTTGGAAAGCTTGCGCTCCTTGACTTCCCCAAAGGAAAGCTGGACCGCCTCATACCCGTCACGTTCTTTTGTCTTCACGGCGACGACTCGACACGGGCCGGCCGCAATAATCGTTACGGGCGTCAACCGGTTCTGGTCAAAGACCTGCGTCATTCCGAGCTTTTTTCCGAGCATTCCATTCGTCATAATCAACGTCCCGTCTCAAACGCTGAGTCCCAGATCAGGAACTCACCACTGAGTATTCAACACTCACAACTTAATTTCCACGTCGACCCCGGCCGCCAGATTCAGCTTCATGAGGGAATCCATGGTTTCCGGCGTCGGCTCCATGATGTCGAGCAACCGCTTGTGGGTCCGCATTTCAAACTGTTCGCGCGACTTCTTATCCGCATGCGTCGAGCGTTGCACGGTGATGCGCTCCACCCTCGTCGGAAGCGGAATCGGACCGATGATCTTGGCCCCGCTCCGCCTGACAGTCTCGACGATTTCCATCACCGATTGATCCAACACGCGGTAATCGAACCCGCGGAGCCTGATTCTAATTCGTTGATCGACCTTCACTTCTTGCTCCTTAGCTGACAACTGCCAGCCGATAACTCCGCGCTTTACGCTAAGATTTCCGTGACGACGCCGGAGCCGACGGTCTTGCCGCCCTCGCGCACCGCGAACCGCAACCCCTGATCCATCGCGATCGGGCTGATCAATTCC
>JABMDG010000050.1:10206-18061 GCA_015904045.1 Nitrospira sp. | reverse complement strand
GCCGCCGCTCTGTTGAATGCGATCGCCACGCATGCCAATCCAACTGCCGACACCACATAGAAGGATGTCGTGAGGGATGCCAGCCCGTAAACAATCATGATCGACGAGAGCGTTGCCTTCCGGTTCGTACCTGATGTGTCGTGGCCGATCCACTCGGTTCTACGAAGCCATAACCCGCTCGCCGTAACCGCCAGGCCGAGGCCGATGAAGAGAGCCCCGACGATTCCTTCCTCCACCGGTCTCGATAGAGCCCAGAGCAGAGCCAGCGCCACGGAAGCCCCCATCGCGGCCTGCTGAATCCCGTGCCGGAGCGAGGTACGCCATTGTTTCAACGGCGCGCCAGCGATTGCTCCGCTGATCACGCCGACGACGGCCCCGCCAAACACGTCGGTTGGAAAATGGGAACCACGAAGGATTCGGCTGAGCGCGACAAACGCCGCGATGCCCAGGCACAGCGGACCCACGGCAGGAAATCGTTTGGCCAGCACGGTCGCCACGGCAAAGCTGGCGGCGGAGTGCCCGGAGGGAAACGAGTCAAGGCCGGAGGCCCAGGATGGAGCGAGTTGCCATTCTCCGGAATGGGCAAATTTTGGTCGAGGCCTGCCGATCAGATGCTTGAACCCATTGACAACCAGTGCCGCGAGCCCATGCGCGAGCAGAGTTTGGATCCCGGCTGCTTTGACCGTCGCCTGTGAGAAGAACCACCCGACCGCCAGAAGCCCCACGCTCACAGCAACCAGGTGCGTTCCTTCACCGATCCAATCTCCTGCGTCGCTGGTGAAGGCCATCCAGGGAACAGTGAGCTGGTTCCAGGGAAGATGGATCGTGACCGACCGCACATAGCGGACGATAGGAAGATCGAACTGGGACAGTCCTACGAAGGCGACGATCAGCGCGGCACAAGAGCAGCCGAACGCCGTGATCAGTGCCGCCGTCTGTAACCACGTCCGCCCTACGGGGCGATCAGAGGAACCCTGATCGCCACCAAGGACCGCTGGTTCCTCCTGACTCGTCACCGGTCACTCATGATCGACTGCTGCTTTATGGGATCCAATCAGCCAGGAACACGTTGAACTCGCCCGGCTCCTTCGCATTGCGGTCCGACGCCCACACCAGACGCTTCCCATCCGGAGAAAACATGGGAAAACTGTTGAACCGCCCTTCCACCGTCACACGTTCCAACGCCGTCCCGTCATCACCCACTAAATACAGATGAAAGCTCGGGCGTCCTCCCTCGCCTCGCGTTTCTACATTGGAGGAAAAAATGATGCGCCGGCCGTCAGGATGAAAGAAGGGAGAAAAATTCGAAGCCCCGTTGGAAGTGACCTGTTTCTTGCCTGATCCATCAGCGTTCATGACAAATATTTCAAGCTGGCCCGGCTCGACCAGCCCCTGGGCTAACAATTCCTGGTAGCGGGCAATCTCGGCCGGATCGGTCGGATGCGCTGCCCGATAGACGATCCGCCGGCTGTCCGGTGAGAAAAATGCGCCGCCGTCGTAACCCACGTCGTCGGTCAAGCGCCGAACTTTCGTGCCGTCGAGATTCATGGCATAGAGATCGAGATCCCCATCCTTCACGGAGGTCCACACGATGGTCTTGCCGTCAGGCGAGACGGTGGCTTCCGCGTCATAGCCGGGCGTCGTCGTCAGCCGCTGCAGCCCCTGGCCGTCGATACCCACGGCATACACATCATAGTCATCGAGCGCCCATCGATAGGCGCCGTCCCGCTTCGGCTTCGGAGGACAATTCGGCCCGACCGCATGAGTGGAAGAGTACAACAGTCGCCGATCGCCCGAAAAAAAGTAACCGCAGGTCGTGGCGCCCGCACCGGTGCTCACGAGCCGCGCCTGAGTACCGTCCACGTCCATGACATACATCTGGTAACAGCCCAGACCGGTATCAGCCGGACGCAGCCTCGGTGCAACCGCATCCTTCGTCCAATTGTTGGTGGATTGGAAAATCAGTTTGTTCCCGTCGAATGAAAAATATGCTTCGGCATTCTGGCGGCCGACGGTGAGCTGGCGGATGTTGGCAAGATGGCGCTCCGTGGAACCGGACAGAGCCTTCGCAGATTCCTTTGGCCGGTCTCCCCCTACAGCGCATGCCGACAGAGAGAACGCCAGACAAAGGCTTCCCAACAGCACTCTCACAGGCCTAGTGACTTGATTCAATCCGCACCTCCTTCATCTCCGGCTCGTTCTGCCAGAGGCCGCGCTTCACCGCAGCTCCATCGTTGAATATGACATAGCTCTGCCAGCCGTAATAGAACAAAAACCGCGAGACCTTCGCAACCGCTTGGGAGGTCCCGCCATAGAGAATCGTGACGACGCTGCCCGGCACGTCCGCCCGACGGCAAGACAGCAATGCCGCGGCCGACGGCCCACTATGGGTCTGGCCGTCGATCTGAAAACCCTCGCTCCCCAAGACAGCCAGATTTCCACAGGACTCTCGTACAATCGACTGAACCAGACTCTGTTGATCCGGCCCTGCCAACACGAGCACTGACCCCTCCGGCGGAAGAGGCCCGCCATCTATGGGCAATACCCTGGTCCGCTGAGATTCCGGCAGTTGGGTTTCCTGATCGGTAATACGAGTGATGACTTGCTGCAACGGAGAAGCAGGATCCGTAAATGCTTTCACGACTGTTCGATGTCGGTCGGTCACATAGCCGTTCAGCATCGGCGGCAATTGCTTCCTGGCTAACCGGCGGAAGGCCATCAATTCCGGGTCAAGCTGTACCAGCAGAGGCTGATCCTGGAGGGTAAACTCTGCTGTGTGCTCCGCTGAGAGCCCGAGCGATACCCATCTGGTTTCCGTGCCATTGTTCATCACGATCTTGACGGGAACCGCCAGCCGAAACGGACGGCCGCCCTGTTGAATACGAACCGCCAGCCGCCAGACATCGCGCCCGTCAGTTCCAGTCACTCGATAGGCAGCCGCATCGCCAAACGACAAGGACGGCGCGCCGCCCCGTTCGACCCATTGTTCAAAAAACCACCGCAAATCCCGACGGCTTTCCTCTGCAAACACAGCCTCAATGTTTGCCCAGTCGGCCGCGCGGTTACGGTACCGACTGACGAACGTCTTCAGTCCGCGCCAGAATGCCTCGTCTCCGATTTCTCGGCGCAACAAATGAAAGACGAAGGCGGATTTGTGGTAGCCGATAGCATTGTCCCGCTCGTCGCTTTTCCGGACGAAGGCAGCCACCGGATAATCTTGGTCCGGAGCCACATGCACGTTATAGCCCTGGAGCATCAACCGCCGCTGCTCCATCGCTTGCCGGTCGTCGTGCGTCCATTCGTGCCAATAGTAATTTGCCAAATAGGTCGTCAGCCCTTCGACCCAATTGGCTTGATCGGCTCGATTGAATACCGAATTGCCGATCCATGAATGTACGATCTCATGCCCCAGGGCATAGGGCTGCACATAGTGCCGTTTGATGCTGCCGCTGCCGAGCAATGTAAACGACGGCATGCCGAGCCCGCTGGCGAAGAAGTTCTCCACCACTGCGAATTTTTCAAACGGAAACTCGCCCAGGATCGGGATATAGGCATCGAGGTAGTTCGACGTAGCGTCGAGATACTCGTCCGCCAGACCCGCATTGTCGGGAAAGAAATACGTCGCCAGCTCAATCGACTTCCCGTTACGGCTTTTCCACGCACGCGACTTGATGGCAAACTTATTGGCCACCAGTGTCAACGCTTCTGATCGATCCGAGATGACCCACGTCGAGGAAACGTGCTCTCCATCCGTCGTCTCCTCCGTTTTTTGCCCTTGTGTCACCACAGACCATCCCTGAGGAACCAGGGCTGTAAGCCGATAGGCACTGAGCGACCCTTCGATGTCCGGATACCATTGGCTTTCGCTACTCAGGTACACGCCTTCTGGTCCGATATGTCCGGCTGTCTCGCTGGGCGTCACAAATCTCAGATGGCGGGGTTCTTTTGGCGGATCGTCGATGGTTCCCCGATAGGTCCATACCAGAGTCACACGCCCGTCATGCGCCCCGGGAAGGGCGACAGTCACTCTTTGCTCAGGCGGCTGCACAACCTGCTCTGTCGTAAACGGCAATGCCGTATCAGATACTGTGGCAGTACTGGCTGCCGGATGAGCTCTCAAGAGAATGCGATCGATCTTCACGGTCGGCGAGATCGAGAATGTCACCGCCGCCGCACGGAGCGGCAATTCGATATCGATCTGATCTCGCCCTATCAATTCATGGGTGGAAGGACGCAACTCGACAGCGAGATCATGGCTAAGTACGACAGGACGGTCGGAAATAGACGACGCAGCCACAGCGGGGGCCCAAATGCCGGCGATGCAGAGAAGTCCGATGATGGCAGACACGGGGCAGGTTCTGGAAAACATCGGGAAAAGTATTAACACTCGCGGCAGACGAGTACAAGCTGGATTGCGGTCAGCAGACACTCCAAATCAATCGGTTTCAGCAGGACTTCCTGCGGGCCCAGCGCCCAGGCCTCATCGAGCAATTCCTCATTGTGGCTCCCCGTCATGATGATGATGCCCCCCGGATATTCCTTTTCACGCAAAGCGCGCAACACATCAATGCCCGACATACCCGGCATAATCAGATCGAGCACAATTGCGTCAGGCATGACATCTTCCACGACCCGCAATGCATCCTGTCCATCCTTGATACCCAGCGCACGGTAACCGCGCAAGCTCAAAAACTGGACGAGCAGATCACAGACGAGGGGATCGTCATCCACAACCAAAACCGATTCATATAGAGTTCGATTCTAGCAGACAAGAAAATAAGGAGACAGGCAGAAGCGAATTATGTGAATGGAATGCGCTACGACTGACCAGGCGTGGCTGGAGCCTTCGCTGCCAGCGAGAGATCAAACTCCTGATAGGCAGCCCCTCCCCGACCGTCTTGCGCGATCACTTTGACATGGAACGTCCCGGACTGGCCTGCTTGAATAGACCAGACAATGCGACCGGACTGTTGGTCGATCGTCATGCCGGGAGGAGCGGCTTCAAGCTGGAAAGCCATCCGGTCACCATCGAGATCGACAGCCTTCACCGTATATTCATATGGGTTTTTCGTATCGGATGCGGGCGGCATGGACACGATCGTCGGAGGACGGTTACCGACCGTCAAGGAAGCGGAACGAACGGAATTACCTGTCGATGAAATATCTCGCGCAGTCACTTCCACCACAATTCGGTCTTGGGGAATGAACCCGGTTGTCATAAGGAACGGCTCATCGCCTTCTTTGATCAGGACATCGTTCTTGAACCAGCGATAGGATAGATCTACCCGGTCGTGATCGGGATCGCTCGCATCAACCTGAGCCTCTATATTCTCACCGATGACGATGGGCTGCGGGGTAACAGTAACCCCGGATATATGGGGCGGCGTGTTGCCGACCACAACAGCGGCGGTTCGATAGGCCTTGCCTGTCTGGGCCCCATCGGCAGGAACAATTTCCACACTCACCATCTGTCCTCGCCGCAGGTGCTCCGGCGCCAACGCAGGAGACGTTTGGCCTGCGAGCGCTGTCCCATCCGCATACCACTGATAGCGGAAGGACACTGCTTCTCGATCGGGGTCTTCGGCTTCAATGGTGACGGTCACGGGCGAGTCAAGTGACAGCGGATTATTCAGAATTCTGGCAGATGTCACAACAGGCGGTCCGTTGTTTCCAATGGCAGGAGCTGCCTTTGCAGACTCCGCTGGTCCTTCTCTTGTGCAGGCAGCTCCCGCCAGCATCATGGGCAAGCAGACAAGGAGAAGGGAAAACTGTGCCGAGCTAGGACGGAGCATGCGAATATTCAGGACACGAGTATTTAAACGCCTTGCTGGAATAGGGAACCCGGTCGTGGCGGCAACGCGCGCCACGACCGGGCAGTTATGCCTCCCTACGGTTTCCCACGATCTCAATCTCGCTGATGAACCCAGCTTACAAAACGACTACCGTAGTCGGGGGTCGTAGTCTGCGTTTGGCTGAACGCTCCTGTGCTTTGCTGGAAGTTGAGCGTTCCACTCTCACCCAGATGCATCGTTCCCGACGACGCCAACCCGATGCCGAGACTGATTTTTGTCGTCACGTTGGTATTTAAGCCGGACACAGCTGTGCCGATCACCGGCGCGGTCGAGGCCGTCCCGGTTTTGTAGAACAAGGCATAGAGATAACTCTGGCCATCCGAGGAACAGAAGTCATTGGTCGGACTGAAGGTCGGGAAGAAAATCGTCCCGGCAATCAACGTGGGATTGACCACCGACCGTTCGGCGCCATAGACAACCCCTCCTATTGTCACAGGCCCAGGCAGGGTTACACGCCATCCATCCTTGCTTTGAACAAGACCGACCATTGACGTGGCCCCGGTGCCGTTGAACGTCGTGACACCCGGGTTAGTGGGATCAGTCACTTGATTAGTCGCCCCGCTACAAATCAGGCAGATGACCGCATTCGTCGCATCCACAAGATCATCACCCCAGCAGTTAAAGGTGCTCAACTCCGTACAGGTGCCGTTCACAACGGAATCTTTGATCCCATAGAGACGTTGGATGCTGTTATCGACCTTGTCAATATTGGCAAAGTACCGTCCTGTGCCGAAAAAGACCCAGACCAAATTGGCGTCGTCAATCGTCACGGCGGGCGCTGAAGCCATTGGCCCGACCTCAAACGTCGTCCCGGATGGAGTATCGAAGAAGGTGTCGATCACCTCGGTCGGAGTGCGATCCACTCCATTCGGGATTCCCCACGTCATCGGAGTACAGGGATTGGCTGGACAATTCATTTTCAGGCGATACATTTTGCCACGCCACGGCAGCGTCCCATCATGAGCCGTCCGGCCGACATAGGCCACATCGGTTCGCCAATCCAGATTCTTATCGACCGTGACAACATGACCCATAAATGATTTCCACGATCCAATCGGCATTCGAGTCACATTGACAAACCCCACTCCTGGCCCTGCCTTTAAGTCCACGACATACAACTTGGCCGTCTGAGCCGTGGCAGGAAGAGGAGGCGTCGGCAGATCTGCGCTATAACTATTGGGACCTGACCCGAAAATCACATACCACTTCTCATTTGTGGGATCTATGGATGCATCTGTCGTTGGATTCATACGGGCGACGGCCGGATAGGACGTCGTCAATCCCAACCCAGAAGACCCGAAGCTCCACAAGAGTTTCGGGGCGACTTCCGGATTGGTGATATCGAGCACAAAGTACGCGCTGTAGAAGGTCCTCGGCACTCCACCGATCGTCACCGTCATCGGCTGGGCCCCGCCACCGGCCATACAGCTTCCACAACTGCCGCCCAGGCGGAATCCGCCGATCAGAATCGTTCCCCACCCGCCGGGATGGTCGGCATCGTTCGCAAAAATTCTCGCCTCAGCGATAGTCGGCTTCAGATCGACATAGTACACGTGCGAGTAGTCGGTCCTGGCCAACCATTGCAACTGCGGCAAGAGTTGATAGGGGACAAACGACCAGAGTTCCGCGCCGAGATTTGCACCACTCGAATTATCGGTGGGATTTTTCGTATACCATCCGTGCTCGACCGTGCCTGGCGTGGCCGGGTTGTCTCCCTTATGATAAAAGCCTCCGTTGAACGCGTGGAGCATCCCGTCATTCGCGCCGACATAGACCACCTGGCGCCTTGTCCGATACTGCTGATAAAAGTCCGTATAGGTCCCATCTCCATACTGGAGATCGTATCGGGATCTGGGAGCGCCCACAACCGTGGGTGTCGAATGGATCGGATCACCGAGCTTCCAGACATTGTATGATCCGCTGCCGATGGGGACTTCGAGCATCCGCGTCCGTAATCCGGGCACTTCTCGACCAAGAATAAACTCGATCAGGTTCGTGGCGTT
>JABMDG010000050.1:2376-10106 GCA_015904045.1 Nitrospira sp. | reverse complement strand
CAAAAACACAATCATCTGGTCGATCTTATCCGTAGTCCCTTTGAGGAGATGGTACTTCACCTCAAGATCCTCCCGGATATCACGCTCAGACAACGGATCGTTGTGACGATCCAAGATCACGACCTCAGGCGCAAAGCTGAAGGTCTTATTGTCGATCTGAATGGTTGTGTCATAGACGCCGGTGATCTTGCCGTCTTTGTATGAGACAACTGCGACCGGCGGCGCCTCCTCGGCGAAAGACAGGGATGGCCCCGACACTGCAATAAGGGTCACCACAAGCACGAAGGTGGCGATGACGGCAGGAACCTGACAAGCCGGTACATTCGCATGTGAAGGGCGAAGACCTTCGGTTCGACTTTCAATGTTCCTATTCATCATGTGCTCCATTTGTCGTTACGCTCCCTGGCCGACCTTCAACAAGAAATGCTAGATCCCGGTTCGCTTCGTACAGCCTTCTCCCGTCTTCTGCAAGCAATCGAAGACGACGACGACCCGGCTCGTCGCACCCGTCGTGGCGTTGGCCGCCGTACAGTCCACCCGGTAGAAAGAATTGATAGAGAGTCCCTCTGTATCACCCAGATTGTCACCGGCCTTTTGTTTCGAATACAGGAAGTCGATATCTCCATTGATCACGTAGTTATTGACATTCATGGTGAGATTCGGCGCGTTGCCGGCTCCCACTGCCACATCGGTGCTATTTCGATGCGTCAGTGCACCGCTGATTTCATTGCCAAGAAACGCCGCGTTCAGCGCCGGGACCGGTCCCAGCGGGGCGACAACACCTGGCAGGGTGCGATCCTCTATTCCCACGTTGATGATGCGTACTGCAGTGCCCACACAAGACTCCGCTGCATGGGTACCCTCTTCGACCATTCGCACCGCACCAGCCATCGAGTTCTCCAGCCCGGTCATGGTGAGGGCGGCCACCCCCAGCACACCGGTCATGAGCGTGAGGATCATCACGGTCATGAACGCGATCCCCCGCTCGTCGGCAGCGACCTTGAGCATGCGTGAACCTGTTCTCTGATCTGTCATGATGTTTACCTTTGGTTTCTCAGTTCGACGGTCCTGGTGAGGATCCGTCTCCTGAATTGCTGATAGGCCTGCAGCTGCGCCGGCGTCGTATTATCACCGAGTGCAAATACTCCGGTTGCATGGTTATGATCGCTGACGATAGTAACCGGTCCACCATGGACCATCACCTGATTGCCTTCGCCCATCCCCTGCTCGGTCCTCGTTTCTCGGGCCACGATACTGATCTGCACCATCCTGATGGTTTTCGGTTGCATGTTTGTGCCGTATGGAGCGGCGTTCCCAAACCAATTCCTATCCGTAATGAAATCGGCTTGATCGAAGCTGTTCGATAGATTGAGGTCGTCAACCTGGCCATCCGGAGTGCTTGTACCGACCCGTGGATCACAGCCGTCGCAGGCATAGGCCAGCTGGAGATCCTCTACTCCATCCATGATCGGGATGCAGGCATTCCCCACGGCGTTGCAGTTGGGCGGCGTATTCGGCACCCCCACAACCCCTACGCCACGGACTAAGCAAGGCGCATTGCCCTGACAGAGATTGAGGGCATCCGGCGCCGGAATAACTTCGTATGTGATGCACTGCACCAGATACACTTGCGCGCCGTTGCCGAACTGAGCCTGTCCTGATATCGGAGGATTCACGTTAATCTGCATAGGAGTCGTGCCGGTAATTCTCGAACCAGCGGCACCATTAATAGACACGGCCATACCCACGAGGGCGGCGGCGCCGCCCGGGATGGCATTTCCCATGGCCGTCGTGGCATTGGCAGGCAGTGGGATCGCTGCGATAGAAACAGTCGCCCCGCCGATCACAGCCGGTCCTCCTGCTGTAGCCACCTGCCACAGCGCTCCAGCCGCGGTAATTGAGTTGGTCATGGGTACGACTAAGGAAATACTGTCCGGCCCTGAATCTGCCCCCAAAGCGTTATTATCCCCAGGGACGATGGCAGCCGGCGCTCCATTGATCTGACAGTTGCCGACCGCTCCTAGCGTCGCCGCCGCAGGGAGCGGGGGGACTCCCACCAGGCCCTGCATCCCGAATCCCGCCAGCTTGATATCGGCTGCGATCATGTCCAATGCGTTTCTTGCCGTGGCTTGCGTGTTGCCTACCTGGCTGCTCGCCTGGGTCGTCTTCTGGCTCACTGTCAACGCGCCGATACCAGCCGCGATGATCGCGGTCGACATGGCGGCTGCAATCATGACCTCGGCGAGCGTGAATCCCTGCTCCCTGTCACGCTGAACATCCTGTGACTTGATCATGGACTCCCCCATCGATCGGCTGATCATTATTTCCATACTCTTCTTCACGTTCATTCCGGAACGATCTGAGTTTGAAACGCGATGGTTCGTAGCCGCTGCATTGGGCTGCGATCGTTCCATTGAAGCTGCACAGTGACTTGAACGGTTCTGGACTGATTGGGAATCGGCAGAACCGGCGGGCCAACCTGGACAGCGCCCTGCACGTTAGCCAGATTTGTGGCAAGCACCAGGGCTCTCCACTGGGTGCAATCGCCTTGAACGGCTCGCGTTGCCATAATTGGCAGCGGGTCTGCCTTAAAGGGCGCTGGCGGGGGCGGTGCCGGAATTCCTCCAGCTAAGCAATTCCCGGGACCAACCGTCTGAAGATTATTGTACGCCCAGGCGTACCGGCGGTTGTTTTGGATCCGTTCCATCATGTCGGACGCGACATTGGTCACAATAGACAGGTCATTGGCGTCCACATTTTTGGTGAAAGACATGCCCTGCATCGCTGCCATTCCCATCACCCCCAAGCCGAGAATCGTCGCCGATACCATCATTTCTACAAGAGTAAAACCTCTTTCACTTCGCTTCTTCATGTTGCTGCTCCGTTTAAGGCTCCGCATAAATAATCGATCAGGCCATTCGGTTAAGTGGCATTGCGCACGCAGGGAGTAATTTGCTGCTTGCACCATGTCACCTTTCCAGAGGGAGCAAGAGAGATCGTATAAATCAAGTTCGGAAGACGGACGCTCTGCAGCTGAATCGTCTGAGTTGCCAGGGGCAGCGTACTCAGACCTCGCGGGGTAAAGCCGATTGGAGTGGCCGGCAAGGGAAGGACAAAGTTGACACTGAGCGGCAACTTTTCCAAGCCCAGCGGAGGCGTGAATGTCACTTGGCTTTCAGCGCCTAGAACATTAGCAGGCGTCGCCACAATCATGGCATTGCGACTGATGGCCGCCGAGCGCGCAAAGAGTATGCGGTTATAGAGGTTACTTGTCGCTTGATTGAGCTCATGGCGAGCATACATCGCGGTGAAATTCGGGGCCGCAATTCCTGCTGCAATCCCTATAATGACCGTAACAATCATGATCTCGATCAGCGTAAACCCGCGCTGATTCGTGTCAGATCGTCTGGCTGTTCGTCGTTGATACAACATGGCGACTCCTGATCGAGCAAGGGGCATGCCGCTAGATGTAGGGTAAGAACACAACTTAACCCTTTGTATTTACTTCGATGCTTAATTGCAGCGGTAGAGGGACTCGCCACTTTTCGTGCAACCCGACGACAATTTTCGGCGCAAGGAGGATAGGACGATTTTCGCCCCATACTCTAAGAACAGGCAAAGCACAAACCGATTTGGCCTACTTTTCTCGTACTGATCGAGAGCCTACTGTGGCGTCCCCAGATGGCTTGGTAACATGCTGACGTACGATGATGAAAGTCTCCAGCGCCGTCGCGAGCACGATGACACCCGCCGCCAGGCCGATCAGCATTTCTGCAAGGCAGACGCCGTTCATACCGGAAAGTACCGAAGTCCTCTTCACACGTTTCCCATCTGATAGGGTCGCGCGTAGTTGTCTCATCGTTGCCCCACAAATGCGGGATTGGCTCGAAGTGTTGCCACCATTACTTCTTTGGGGCTGCCCTGACCGACATAGGAGGACACCGCTCGGATGGCCACCATCCCAACCGACCCTAGCGGGCCCGGACGATCCGTCTCAACACTCCACACCACTGTGATTCCATTTCGCTCCAACATAGCGGTGTAAATTCCGTCGTCTGCCATGGCGTCGGGATTCTGCCCGTCATCCTTCATCATGGTCTCAGGAATACCATCTTCATCGAGGTCGTCTTCAAGGAGATATAGCCACCGGACAGACTGCTTGACCTCCAACCGGCCCTGCGCCAGCTCCAGCGCCCTGCTATCCAGTGCTCCTTGGCGAGTATGCCCGGATGAGATCTGCACGGCTCCTATTGCCCCTATGAACGCGATCCCGGAAATCACCATTGCGATCATCACTTCGATAAGGCTGAACCCTGTATCCTGTGGCTGCCTCCTCATAGAATCGACACCCTCCCGGTAATGCCGACGGTTACTGTTTGAGTCTGTCCTTCTTTGTTCCGGAGATGAATCGTCGTTGCCGTGGCCGATCGCCCGCTGGGATGGAATAGGATTTCCAGACCAGCACTCGGCTCGTCGATGGCAACTCCTTTGTCTGCATAGCGATACACATGATGGAGTGTCGCCTCCGAACCAGTGCCAAGCTGCGAGACAATCGCCTGTTGTTCAAGGTCGAAAGTAATGCGAACCCGATCACGATGTGTCATTGCAAGCTGTCTCGCAAGGCGGAGTTCAGACGCAACCTCCTCCGTGGCACTATGGATCTGCACGCCGGAACTGAGAGTCAGGAAATTAGGAACCGCCAGAACCGAAAGTATTCCGGTGACCGTAAGCCCCATCATGAGTTCCATCAACGTGTGTCCTTCCTGTTTCATATACACCTCTCTCAAATTTCCGGTTTCAGTTGAGTTCCTTTGGAATCGATTGCATCTCAAGAGTCGTGCCGCTTCTTGAGTGCGATGTTGTAGATCGAGCTGCCTGATGATGGCGATTGGCGGAGAGAGTTGAACTTGTTGAATCAACGAAGCGAATCGAATGAATTAAAGATGCAGCCACATGGATGAAGTGCTTGTGAGAAAGAAAAGTTCGTACACACCACGCTGTGCCTCAGGAGATACAGTGATTCATGAAGAGATACAGCGGACGAGACACGGAGACCGTAAGGGTGTGAGGTGGAAGAAGAACTATTAGCCCGCCAGCAAGCCTAGATACCAATCGAGAAGGGGTTGCCCGAAAAACAACGAAATGACTGCGCCACAGACAAGAAACGGGCCGAATGGGATGTAATCCTCCCGCTTGATCACGTGAGCAGCAATCAGGGTAACCCCGACAAGCGAACCCAAGAGAGATCCAACCATAATCGTCATCAAGGCCGGTTTCCAGCCGAGAAAAGCGCCGATCATCGCGAGCAGTTTGATATCGCCTCCGCCCATCCCTTCTTTCCCGAACAGGTAGGGACTCACCCAGGCAAGAAACCACAGGATTCCGCCGGCAGGATGGTGGCGGCGCTGACAAGCCCCACAACGATGCCAGGGAACGTGATCGCATTGGGAATGATTTTGTGGGAGAGATCCGTTCCGGCCACGACCAACAGAGCCGAATAGAGCAGGCCATACACAACGGTGGACCAGCCGGGCCCGAAGAACCACAGAAGGCCGACATAACCTAAGGCATTGAGCGCCTCCACGACCGGATAGCGGATGGGGATGCGCACCTGACAATTTCGGCATCGCCCAAGCAGGATCAGATAGCTCACAACGGGAATGTTGTCGTACCAGGCAATCGGATGAGAGCAGGAGGGACAATGGGATCCTGGCCACGCAATCGATTCACGGCGGGGCAGCCTGTAGATACAGACATTGAGAAAACTGCCGATGAGGGCGCCAAACAGCGCAACGATCAGATAGACCGAAAACATGACCTGGTGCTCAATCATGCGTGAGAAATGGACGCTTCCGTCATGCCCTTTGGTTTTGTGACGGTTTGTTTACTGATTCAGAAACCCTGTGGAGTTGAAGATCCACCATTTACTTTCACCAACGATCATTTCTATAATTCCCTCGAGATTCGTCTCTATGGGGCAGGTTGAATACCATCGACTCCCAGTATACCTGAATGGCCCGTTAGTCAAAGGAGAACTGATCAACATGGCAAAAGCAGTTGGGAAGTTACGGGTTCGGAAATCTCTAGCCGACCTTGAGCCTCCCCCGCGCGCAAAGCGTCCGGAAGCATTGACGTCGCGAGAGCAGGAAATTCTAGAATTGATTTGGGCAGGCTTTAAGAACAAGGAAATCGGCCAGCGATTGAAAATCAGCGTCAAAACCGTCGAGGCCCACCGGGCGAACATGATGAAGAAGATGCGGGTGTCCAATACGGCTCAACTGCTGAAGACCGCCATCCAAGGCAGCATGCTCAAAATCCGCTAAGATTTTGCCGAGAGGCCTCGCTGGCGGGCTGCTTCAAACAGCAGCACCGCCGCAGATGCCGAGACGTTCAGCGATTGGACCTGGCCCCGCATGGGGATACGAATGCGTTCGTCACAGTGCTGCAGCAGCCCCGGCCTGATTCCTGTTCCTTCGCCGCCGAACACCAGTCCAACCGGACCGCGCAGATCGACATCCGTGTAGAGTTTGCTCGCGGACGGTTCTACCCCATAGACCCACACACCCGCGGCCTTCAATGACTCGATCAGCCGGCTGGTGTTCGTCACCCGCGCCACGGGCATATGGTCGATCGCGCCGGCGGAAACCTTTGCGACGACCGACGTCAGTCCGGCCGCTCTCCGTTCCGGAATGAAGACGCCGTGGACACCGGCACCTTCGGCAGTTCGGATCACCGCGCCAAGATTATGTGGGTCCTCCACCCCATCGAGAATGACCAGCAGCGGCGGTTCATTGCGTTCTACCGCGCGGGCAAGAATCGATTCTTCCGTCTGATAGGCTTTTGCTGCGGCAAAAGCCACAATGCCCTGGTGCCTGCCGTCAGGTACCAGCCGATCGAGCGAAGCCGACGGTTGGACATGGACCGGAACATGAAGCGACCGTGCCAACTGGACCAAATCCGAAAACTGTTTGTCGGTCCTGATGACAAGGAGACGCTGCAGCGGCCTGCTGCCCGCTTTGAGCGCCTCGCGCACCGCGTGGAGCCCATAGAGAATCTCCTGCGCGTCAGCGTTTCCAGCGGCTGGTGCCATCGGGCTTGTCCTCGATGATGATGCCCTGAGAGGCAAGGAACTTCCTGATTTCATCAGCCTTCTTAAAGTCTTTGTTTCGACGGGCTTCATTGCGTTCCGTAAGCTTCATTTCGATTGTATCATCCGGGAGCGGACCTTCTACCGTAACAGTCGGCGCAAAAGTCGTTAGAGTCAGGGTCGCAGGACTCGGCGGAGCCACTACATTTTGATTAAATTGCCACTTATTCAACTGAAACAGGGCCAAGGGCTCACCAAGGATTCGGAATGCCTCTCGTACCTTTCTCCGTGATTCTGTCGAGAACCCCTTATCAAGAATCTTATTGATTTCGCCCCGAAGAAACTGAAATTCGGCAAGGGCCACAGGCGTATTGAAGTCGTCATCCATCGCCGTCTGAATTCCTTGTCGGCACTGCTCAATCGCCTTATCAGCAGCTGTGTTGACACCCTCCTTCACCTCTGGCTCCTCCAACCGTTTAAAGAGATCATAGAAACTATTCAGGGCGTTCTTCGCTTCCTTGATTGCCTTGCTCGACCACTGGCCGGTGTTGACGAAATCTGCCACACCCTTATCGCCCAGCAAGTTCATCGGCACCATTGCAAACTGGCTGGTAGCGCCACCTTGCAGAAACAACACCTTGTA
>JABMDG010000050.1:0-2276 GCA_015904045.1 Nitrospira sp. | reverse complement strand
GTGCTATCGAGACGGATGGGCGTGATGGAGACCAGGCCATCTTCGATTGCCTCATGGTCAGCATCCTTGCTGCGGCTCCACGAGATGCGCTTCCCGGCGATCCAATAGTACTTGCGTCCGTGAGGATCGAGTTTTTCGATAATCGGGTTGTGAAAGCGGCGGCGGCTGAGGCAGGTCACACGCGCGCCCGCGATCGCCCGTCGTGGCCGATCCGGGATGTTGACATTCAGCAGCGTTTCCTCCGGCAGACCTTGCTCGAGCACCAGCCGGGCCACACGTGCGGCATAGATCGCGCCGACGGCAAAGCGAAAATCCTCTCCCCCCTCCTGGGACACGGCCACTGACGGTACACCCAGGATCGTCCCTTCCATCGCCGCGGAAACGGTTCCTGAATACATCACATCGTCTCCGAGATTGACGCCCTTGTTGATGCCGGACACCAGAATGGACGGAGCTTTCGGCATGATTTTAAGCAGCGCCAAATTGACACAATCCACCGGCGTCCCATTCACCGAGAAGGTGCGTGGCGCAAGACGGTGGACCCGCAAGGGTTTGTGCAATGTCACCGCATGCGCCACTGCCGTGCGCTCTCGGTCCGGAGCCACCATCCACACTTCGCCGATGGCAGAAAGCGCCTTCGCCAGGGCTTGGATCCCCGGCGACTGAATGCCGTCATCGTTGGTGACGAGGATGCGCATGACTCACTCGCAACAAAAAAAGCTGCGCGAGGCAGCTCCTGACAAAACCGGTGAGGAGTAAGGTATGAGGGGTGAACGGTCTGTTCTCCTACCCCAATACTACGCCAGATGCCTTACCCTTCATGGCTCACTTCAATTTGGTCGGGGCGGCGGGATTTGAACCCACGACCACTCGCACCCCAAGCGAGTACGCTACCGGGCTGCGCTACGCCCCGACTCGGTTCCGATTTCACGACTGGCGACATTGTCCCTTGCAGAGCCATGGAAAGGCAATGGGGGGGAACCCTGCCTTCTTACTGCACATGCGTATCGATGATTTTCAAAATAGCCTGGAGATCGCCCCTGAGTTTCTTGGCCATCTCTTTCGGGCGCAGCGGCCGCGAGGAGGCTCTTCCACGCCTCACCCAATATCGCTTCACGCCTTCCAGCGTATGCCCTTCGTCATAGAGCATACGCTTGATCTCCAATGCCGTTTCAATATCCCGCTGCACATAGAGCCGCTGGTTTCCTCGGCTTTTCTTGGGTTTCAGAAAACTGAACTGTGATTCCCAGAAACGAAGCACATAGGCGGGAAGTTCGGTCAGCTGGCTGACTTCCCCGATTTTATAGAAAACCTTGCTACCCAGCCTGGGTGCTATTCCCATGACCGGTCCTCATAGTGCAGTCGATGACGTGGGTGCAGCAGCCTGTTAAGAATTGACGTACTTCTTGAAAACCTGGCTTGGCCGAAACGTGACAACGCGACGGGGCGTAATGCCGATTTCCTCTCCGGTCCGAGGATTGCGGCCCTTACGGGCGCCCTTGCTCCGTACGACAAAATTTCCAAATCCCGCAATCTTGACCGATTCTCCCTTCTGCAAAACGGACTTCAACATATTCAGCACAAGTTCGACAATATCGGCAGCTTCATTTTTCGAAATACCGACTTGCTTAAAAATTTCGTTCGCGATATCGGCCTTCCTCATGCGATCCCCCCTACACGCTCATCGGCCAGTACGGCGCCCATCCCAAAATCCTCTGTCTTGCATCAGCGAGTTTTGCTTAAGTTACGTGAGGTTATGAATCCTGTCAAGAATAAATTGGGCCGATCCTCGTCCTAAACAGCTATTTTTTTGCGAGCAACTTGTATTCGATACTGTCTGCTAGGGCCTGCCAGGTGGCCTCGATGATGTTCTCTGAGACTCCGACCGTTCCCCACTTGTCTTTGTGGTCTCCCGATTCGATCAGCACACGGACCTTGGACTCAGTGCCTTTATTCGCCGCCAGCACACGTACTTTATAATCGAGCAGTTTGACTTCCTTGAGCTGCGGATAGAATTGTTCCAAGGACTTACGCAGGGCATGATCCAGCGCATTGACCGGCCCGGCTCCCACGGCAGCCGTATGTTCCACCGCATCGCCGACCTTGACCATGACGGTCGCTTCCGATAGCGGAGCGCCGTTGTCCTGTTTCTTTTCAACGATGACGCGGAATCCCAGGAGTTGAAAGGCGGGAGTATGGCCCCCCATCGCTTTCCGCATCAGCAGCTCGAACGATCCTTCCGCCCCTTCGAACTGATATCCCTGGCTCTCACGCTC
>JABMDG010000005.1:6493-12190 GCA_015904045.1 Nitrospira sp. | reverse complement strand
GCGAAGCAGGCCGGCATCCGGCTCCCCCACGTGAACGAGAAGATCTGTGGCGCGAATTGCAACCTCTGCATGGATGATGAGCAGGCCATGGACTATTTAAACCACAATCTCGAAGATTTGCGGCGCACCTGTCCTGCCTTGGCCGCCGCCGTGAAGGACGCTCCCGGTGGAGTGCTCACGCTCAAAGAGTCACGCGAAGGCAGTGTATCGGCGATGTGGGAGGGACAATGGATTCATAGCGCGTATGACCCCCGTAAGGAAGCAAAAACGTGGGCCGAGGCACAGCTGCGCGAATGGCAGGCGGGTGAGATCGCCGTCGTCCTCGGCGTCGGCCTGCTGTATCACGTTGAAGCGTTGGCTGCGTTGAAGCCGGCCGGTAGCCGTCTGGCGGTCGTGATCCCTGATACGTCGATCCTGCAGGATGTGGTGCGCGCGCGCCCCATGGGGGCCTGGGTCCATACCGTTGAATGGATCTGGGGCACAGCGCCGGAAATGGCCGAACAGCTCTTCTCCCACTCGGCTGCGATACGGGTGTTCACCTACGCTCCGGCTGCCCGCATGCATGCGGAGGTCCATCGGCAATTCGAGGAACGGCTGCGTCGGTCGGCGGTGAAGCAACAAGGCGGGCAGCTGCATGTCGCCGTGGTCGGTCCGATTTATGGCGGATCGTTGCCCATCGCGAGGTATGCGGTCACCGCGCTGGAAACACTGGGCCATCGCGTCAGCTGGATTGATCATAGCCTGCATCGAGCCAGCTACGAGGCGTTCGGAGCCTATCGTGATGTTCGGCATCAGCAGGCGATGCAAGGCCGATTCGCGGAAGTGCTGAGTCTCAGTACGATCACTCATTTGTCGGAGGACCCGCCCGATCTCGTGCTGGCGATCGCACAAGCGCCGCTCACCTTGGCTGTCCTCGAACATCTCCGTAAGAAGAAGTTTCTCACTGCTATGTGGTTCGTAGAGAATTACCGCCATCTGACCTACTGGCAGCAATTGGCTGCCGGGTACGATTATTGGTTCGTCATCCAGCAGGCGGAGTGCCAGGAGGCGTTCAAGCGAGCCGGCGCGCGCGATGTCGGCTACCTGCCCATGGCCGCCGATCCCGCCGTGCACCGGCCTCTCGCATTGACCGATGCCGAGCAGGCGGAGTACGGCGCCGATCTGTCGTTTGTCGGAGCGGGATATCCCAATCGGCGCGCGCTGCTGCCGCGCTGGTTATCGAAGGATTGGTCGTTCAAGTTGTGGGGAAATGAATGGGAGGGGGCGGCCGGTCTCGCGCCGGTGCTGCAGCGGAGAGGCGCCCGTATCGACACTGAGGCCTGTACGAAGGTGTTCAATGCCAGTGCCATCAACCTTAACCTCCATTCCTGCGGAGGAGATGCGCTGGACCCGCAGGCCGATTTCGTGAATCCACGCACCTTTGAGCTGGCGGCGTGCGGCGCGTTTCAACTGACCGATGAACGGGCGCTTCTTCCGGACCTCTTCACGGACGAGGAAATCGTTCGATTTCGGCATGCAGAGGACGTGCCCGCTCTGATTCGCATGTGGCTCGATGATCCGAGCGGCCGCCGGACCATTGCGGAGGCGGCGCGGAAGCGAGTGCTCAGGGAGCACACCTACGGGCATCGGATGAAACAGTTGTTGGCTGCCATCGGCCTGCGGCAGCCGGACCGAATTGGAGCCATCCTTCGAGGCGACCGGAATGCCGGCTCCCTGGCGGCGCGCGCCGAGTCTGCGCCGGAATTCTCGGCGATGCTGCGGCAGTTTTCTCCGGGGCAGCGGGTGGAGTTAAAGGACGTGGCCGCGGGCATTCGTGCGAACGGGGCTGGGCGGGCCTTGGAACGAGAGGAACTGCTCATTCTCTTACTCGACAGCTATCGGACGGAAACCAGAGACCTGGTATAGGAGAATTGTGAATGGTGCGTCGAGAATGTTGAGTTGAAACTCTCAATTCATCATTATCAATTCTGCATTTGCGGCGGTGGGGGCGGCAATGAAGCAAGTATTGATCATCAACATCACCCGCATGGGCGATTTGATTCAAATGGGGCCGTTGTTGGCTCGCCTTCGGGAAGAACAGCCCGGGGTTGCCATCGACCTGGTCGTCGACCGCCAGTTTGCCCTGGTGGCCTCCATGCTGGATGGGCTTCGAGAGGTCATCAGTTTCGATTTTCATGAACTGATCGATTCCAGCCGGGCTTCTGTCAAGGATGCGTTGTCGCTGTATCAAGAGGTTGCAGGCTGGGCGCGCCCCATGCGAGACCGGCGCTATGACCGCATCGTCAACTTGACGTTCAACCGGCCCAGCGCTTTTCTGGCCGGGTACATCGGCGCGCCGGATATTCGAGGCGGGAGAAGTGCGTGGGACGGCGGAATCGTCATCGACAACGCTTGGATGGCCTACTTCACCGACATTCATCACTCCCGCCGGATCAATCGATTCAATCTGGTTGATGTATATGCGCTGGGGGGCAGCGGGCCCGGCACATTTGCGCCGCTTCACGTGACATTGCCGGCCGAATCCAGAGATTGGGCGCGACGGTTTCTCGCGTTGGAGAATCCGAAGGCGGGGCAATGGATCGCCGTGCAAGCCGGCGCCAGCGACATCATGAAAGCCTGGCGGCCGGCACATTTTGGTGCCGCCCTGGCTGCGCTGAGCGAGCGTTGGAAGGGTGGACTTGTGTTTATCGGCTCGCCGTCTGAACGGGAGACGATCGCCCAGGTGATTCTGGCCTATCGAGGGGCCGGCGGGCGCAATCCCTTCATCAATGCCGCAGGCCGGACGTCACTCCAACAGCTCGCGGCGTTGCTGGCCGAGTCCAGGCTGTTGCTGACCAATGATACCGGTCCTATGCACATGGCTGTCGCCGTGAAGACTCCTGTCGTCGATCTTTCGGTGGGGCATGTGGACTTTCGGGAGACCGGTCCCTACGGGGTGGGGCATTGGGTGGTGCAACCGGATCTGGACTGTGCGCCGTGCGGATTCGAACAGGTGTGCGCACATCACTCGTGCAAGGACCGTCTCGTGCCGAATCAGGTGGCGGATCTTATGCTGCACGTCCTCGGGAGCGGCGCGTTTCCGGCTGGCATTTCTCAGTGCCGCATTTATGAATCCGGAATCGATGAAGACCGGCTTGGGACCTTTCGTCTCAGAGCCGGCAGCGAGTTGCCCGGCACGGATTGGTACGGGACGTTCTGGCGGCGCTATCGGTATCAAGCGTTCACGGGCGCGCCCAGCCATGTGCCGGAGCCGGAAGGGCCTGCTCCGGATGCCGGGATCGCGCTGAATGTGATGGCGATGCTGACGCCGAAACTCGATTCCCTCTGCAAGAGAGCGGAGGATATTGTCAAATCGGCCCGGTGCACTCCGATCGCTGTGTCGAAGCTCAGGGCTCTTCAGCAGGAGCAATCGCGGGAACGTGAGTCTGCTGTGTATTTGGGAATGACGACGTTGGCTACGGCGCCTTTGACGACCGAGTGTGTAAGAGCCATCCACAACGACAATGTGCAGGGCATGGAATTGCTGGCGCGGCACCATGAAGGGGCCTATCGCCAGTGGCGGGACCAACTTGCCGAGGTTCGTCGATGTCTATCAGCAGCCGGACGCCGCCCATCTGGCAGGCGGTTGCCGATCATTGCCGGGCCGTTTCCGGCCTATGTGAAGGGTGGAGAGAACGCGCGTATCTCGTGAAGCGTCGTTCGTGAAGCGCAGGCGGAAAGGGAGTAGGGCGTATCTTTGCCTGTGAGATACGAGATGCGAGACTCGAGTCTCGTGTCTGATGTCTCGTGTCTAATGTCTTTCTTAGCTGTTGAATCGTTGAATTTTAATTGTTTTCAAAATTTTTTCTCGATTGCGCGCCTTGCGGATTCGAGCAAATGTGCGCGCACCACTCGTGCAAGGACCGGCTTGTACCGGCTCAGGTGGCAGCTCTCATGCTGCATGCCCTTGCCGGAGGGCCGTTTCCGACCGGGATGTCCCATTGCCGCATCTATGAATCCGGGATCGATGAAGATCGGCTTGGAACGTTTCGGCTCAAAGCCGGCAGCGAGCCTCTCGACATGGCCTGGTACGGGACGTTCTGGCGGCGCCATTGGTACAAATCGTTCACAGGCTCGCCCAGTCATGTGCCGGGGCCGGAAGGACCAGCTCCGGACGCCGAAGCGGCGGTAGACCTGATGGCAACGCTCGCTCCAAAACTGGACTCCCTGTGCAGGAGAGCGGAGGATATTGTGAGGCTGGCCTGCCGCATACCGATTGCCTCGCGGAGGCTCGCGGCTCTCCAGCAGGAACAGCTGCGGGAGCGCGAATCCGCCGTGCGTGTGGGAATGAGTACCTTCGCAACGGCTCCCTTGACGACCGAGTGTGTGAGAGCCATTCACAACGACAATGTGGAGGGAGTGGAACAGCTGGCGCGGCACCATGAGCGGGCATATCGCCGGTGGCGGGACCAACTCGACGAGGTCCGTCGATGCCTTTCAGAAACCGGAGGCCGCTCATCTGCCAGGAATCTGCCGATGATTCCGGGATCGTTTCCGGCCTACGCAGGATAACGATCAGTTCTAATCAAAAGGATCGATAGAAGGAGACAGACCATGCGCGTGACACTCGATCAGGATCAATGGGACATCGGAGCGGCGGCGACGATTGGGGAGGTGCTGGCTGAAGTCAGCGATCGGGCGCAGGCAAAGTCCCGCATTGTGACGTCTTTACAGCTCGACTACCGGACGATTACCGATCGCGATCTCGATGCGGTGTTTTTAAGGGAACCCGCCAGGAAGTATTCGGTATTGACGGCGGCTTCATTATCGCGGCAGGAGCTGGCGCACTCGGTGCGGCATTCGGCCGAGCGCTATGCGCAGATAGTGCACGAGGAAGGACGAGTGCTCGCCGGGGCATTCCGTGCCGGACTCTTTCAGGTTGCAAAGCTGGATCTTTGGCTGGGTCAGCTCGCCGACTATCTTGAACTGGTAGAAGGAACAGGGACGGTGTTCAACGGTGGGCGGGAGGTCAAGCCGTTGAGCGCATGGGTGCGCGATCTTCTCGATGCGAGAGCAGGTCAGGATATCGTGATGATGGCAGACCTCCTGGAGTATGAGATTCTTCCCCGGCTGGCGACAAAGGAGTGCTGAGCCGGGGGAAGTGGTGAGGTTGTCAGCGCTTCGCCACTCGCTACGTACGACTCACCACTTGCCGTTCCCATCAGGATATGGCCGTTGGTGTTCGTTGTGCGAGATCGGTGGCGGTGGGCCGGTCGCTCAAGGGCTCAAGTCCCTTCCGGATCGTCCGATACAGCAGGCAATCAGCTCACAGGCCTGAGCGGAGAACAGGCTTCTGCACGGACGCAGAGGCGAGCACGCACGATCCGGTTTTTGTATCAAGGAGGAAGGGTCCATGGCACTTATCGTTAACAGCAATCCTGCATCCATTTCGGCGCAACGCAATCTGACGAACAGCACCAACCAGTTGGGCCGTTCGGTTGAGCGGTTGTCGTCCGGTCTTCGGATCACCCGCGCTGCCGATGATGCCGCCGGTCTCGGCTTGTCCGAGTCCTTACGCGCGCAGATTCGCAGCATCAATCAAGCCACACGGAACGCATCCGACGGCATCAGCTTGACGCAGATTGCCGACGGCGCCGCCGCGACTATTGGATCTCTGCTGGCTCGTCTGCGTGAGTTGTCGTCACAATCGGCGAGCGG
>JABMDG010000005.1:0-6393 GCA_015904045.1 Nitrospira sp. | reverse complement strand
TTTTGTATCAAGGAGGAAGGGTCCATGGCACTTATCGTTAACAGCAATCCTGCATCCATTTCGGCGCAACGCAATTTGACGAACAGCACCAACTCGTTGGGGCGTTCAGTTGAGCGGTTGTCGTCCGGTCTTCGGATCACCCGCGCTGCTGATGATGCCGCCGGTCTTGGCTTGTCCGAGTCCTTGCGCGCGCAAATCCGCAGCATCAATCAAGCGACACGGAACGCATCCGACGGCATCAGCTTGACGCAGATTGCCGACGGCGCGGCCGCGACCATTGGGTCCCTGCTGGCTCGTCTGCGTGAGTTGTCGTCACAATCGGCGAGCGGTACGGTGGGCAATACGGAACGGTCCTATATTGATCAGGAGTTTATCGCCCTCCGTTCGGAAATCGACCGTATTGCGCAGGTCACCGAATTCAACGGTCAAGCGCTGACGAGCGGTTCGAGCATCAGCTTCTCGATCGCGATCGGCTTCCGCAGCGGCGCGGGGAATACGCTCAGTCTGGATCTCAACGACATCACGACGACGTCGTTAGGGATTGGCACCGTGAACGTGTCGACGTCGGCAAACGCAACCAGCGCCTTGGCAAACATCGACAATGCCATCAGCGCGGTGGCGACCGCTCGCTCCGAATATGGTTCAATTCAGAACCGGTTCGAAGCGACAATCGCAAACCTCCAGGTGACGAGTGAAAACCTCACCGCCGCCGAGTCGCGGATCCGCGATGCGGATATTGCGTACGAGACGTCCCAGTTCACGAAGAACCAAGTGTTGGTGCAGACCGGCATTGCTGTGCTTGCGCAGGCGAATACCCTGCCACAGCAAGCTCTGGCGTTGCTCCAGTAAACGTCGCCGATCGGGCCGCGTCCTCTCAAATTAGGAGGACGCGGCCTGTAGGTTCATTATAAGGAGGCTGCCATGATTCATCATGTGGCGCCAAGATCTGATCATCCGGCCGTATCTACCCGAGCGCATGAACCGGCTGAGGTTGTGGCTCGACAACTGCGTGCAGCAAGCAAGTTCTCTGATTCCGAACCGGCTCAGTCAGGTCCTCTCGACCGGGCAGCAATTGACCGGGCGGCGGCGAAGGTGGGCAAGGTGCTGGAGTCCACAGAACCTCGTCTCAAAATCGAAGTTGATGATGAAACCGAGCGGGTTATCGTCAAAGTCGTCCAACAGGACTCCGGTAAAGTTATTCGGCAAATTCCCCCTGAAGAACTACTTCAACTTGAAAAGTATCTGTCGAGCGTGAAGGGGCTGCTGCTGCACGAACAGGCATAGCGGGGGCGGGGAGAGCGCATGGCAACAATAAGTTTCGGCGGGCTCGGGAACGGGCTTGATTTCGGCCAGGTCGTCGATCAGTTGGTGAAAGTCTCACGCCTACCGGTCGAGCGGCTGAACGAGAAAAAAGCCACACTGAACTCGAAATCGACCGACTATGCCACACTAAGTACGAAACTGGCGTCGCTGCAGAGTGCATCCGATGCAATCCGTCTCACGTCCAACTTTGACCGCTCCAGCGTGTCCGTCAGCGACTCGACGGTATTGAGCGCAACAGGGTCGTCATCGGCGACGCCGGGGAGCTACACCGTCAGGGTGACACAGTTAGCGCAAAGCCATCAGCTCGCGAATAGAGCGGCGAAAGCCGTCGCTGCTATGACGACGGATATCGTCAGCGGCTCATCCGGCACCCTCACGTTTCGAGTCGGGTCGGGCTCGAATCAAACTCTTACGTTGGGGGCATCCGCGACGATTGAAGATCTCAAAACCGCCATCAATGACCTTGGCGCGGGCGCCGTCGCGTCGGTAGTGAACACTGGAACCGACGTCTCCCCTGCCTATCGGTTGGTGCTGACTGCGACCAGCACCGGTGCCAGTACCGGCATCACGATCGTTGCCGACAATACCGACTTAGACTTTCTGAATGGGACCGGGACCGGAGGCACGGACACGCTTCAGGCCGCGCAAGACGCCATTATTGTCGTCGGCGATCCCACATTGACTCCGCTGACCTTCCAGCGCAGCAGTAACACCATCACCGATGCAATTGCCGGAGTCACGCTGACATTGAGTGGAACGACAGGGACCGGCACCGTTGCGGTCAATGTGTCCCGGGACGCCGGCGCCGTTAAGACCAATATCAAGGCGCTTGCGACGGCATACAATGAAGTAGTCAAGTTTATCAATGAGCGAAATACCTATAACATCGCGACAAAAGAAGGCGGCATTTTCTTCAACGAGCCGACGGTGCGGACGGTCTTGAGTCAGCTGAAGACTGCTCTCTCCTCCTCCGTATCCGGCTTGACCACCTACACGATGGTGGGGGAAATCGGGTTCAAAACGGAGCGAGACGGCACGATGACGATCGACGAAGCAAAGATCGATGCCGCGCTCAGCTCGAACTATTCGGCGGTCAAGAGTCTATTTATCAATCAAACCGGTAGTACGGGAGTCGCCCAGCTGGTGACGAATGCCGTGGACGCACTCGATGATATCGCGGCGGGGGCCGTGACCTGAAACCGAACGCGTCGTCATCAAGGTGGTCCAGGAGGATTCCGGAAAACTTATCCGGCAAATTCCCCCGGAAGAGCTACTTCAGCTTGAAAAGTATTTGTCCAGCGCGAAGGGTCTGCTGCTGCACGAACAGGCATAGCGGGGGCAGGGAGAGCTCATGGCAACAATCAGTTTCGGCGGGCTCGGGAACGGACTTGATTTCGGCCAGGTTGTCGATCAGTTAGTGAAAGTCTCGCGCCTACCGGTCGATCGGTTAATCGAGAAGAAGGCCGGGCTCAACTCCAAATCGACCGACTATGCCACATTAAGTACGAAACTGGCGTCGCTCCAGAGCGCATCTGACGCGATCCGTTTACCGTCTAACTTCGACCGCTCCAGCGTATCCGTCAGCGACTCGACGGTATTGAGTGCGACAGGGTCGTCGTCGGCCACGCCGGGGAGCTATACCGTCAGGGTGACACAGCTGGCGCAAAGCCATCAGCTCACGAATAGGGCGGCGAAGGCCGTTGCCTCCACGACGACGGACATCGTCAGCGGCTCATCCGGCACCTTCACGTTTCGGGTTGGTTCAGGCACGGGTCAAACCATTACATTGGGGGCATCTGCGACAATCGAAGATCTCCAGACCGCTATCAATGACCTTGGCGCGGGCGCCGTCGCGTCGGTGGTAAACACCGGAACCGAGGCCTCCCCCGCCTATCGCTTGGTGCTGACTGCGACCAGCACCGGCGCCAGTAACGGGATCACGATTGTAGCCGACAACACCGACTTGGACTTTTTAAACGCCAGCACGACCGGAGGAACGGATACGTTGCAGGCGGCGCAAGACGCCATTATTGTCGTCGGCGATCCCGCGTTGAATCCGCTGACCTTCCAACGCAGCAGCAACACCATCACCGATGCGATCGCCGGAGTCACGCTGACATTGAGCAAAACGACAGGGGGCGGCACCGTTGCGGTCAATGTGTCCCGGGACGCCAGTGCCGTCAAGACCAGCATCAGGGCGCTGGCGACGGGCTACAATGAAGTGGTGAAGTTTATCAACGAGCGGAATACCTACGACATCGCGACAAAAGAGGGTGGCATCTTCTTCAACGAACCGACGGTGCGGACGGTCCTGAGCCAGCTGAGGACCGCCCTCTCTTCCTCCGTAGCAGGATTGGCGACGTATGCGTCGGTCGGTGAAGTGGGGTTCAAAACAGAGCGAGATGGCACTGTCACGATTGATGATGCAAAGCTCGATGCTGCGCTCAGTTCAAACTATTCGGCGGTCAAGAGTCTATTTATCAATCAAACCGGCAGCACCGGGGTCGCCCAGCTGGTGTCGAATGCCGTGGACGCACTCGATGATATTACGGCGGGGGCAGTGACTCTTCGCAAGGGAAGCCTCACCGACCAGATTTCCGATCTCACGGACGACATTGCGAGAAAAGAGGATCTTCTCGCGCAATATGAAGAGCGGTTGCGCCGCCAGTATGCCGCTCTGGATGGACTGCTTGGCAGACTGCAAAGCCAAAGCGGATTTCTCCAGGCGAATTCTTCTTTGAAACAACAGTAAGGAGCCTCTACGGAAGGAACCTATGGTCACCCAGTACGCCAGGCAATATCAGCAGACCCAAATCATGACTTCCTCCAGCGTGCAGATCATTGTGTTGTTGTACGACGCTGCCATTCAATCGATCGAATTGGCTCGCGTGGGCATCGAGTCCAACAATCTTAGCGACAAAGGCCGTTTTCTGGGCCGGGCCATTTCCATCGTCGGAGAACTCAATAGCGTGCTCGACTTCGAGCAGGGCGGAGAGATTGCCGTTTCGCTGCGTCGGCTGTATGAGTACATTTTGACCGAGCTGATTGAGGCGAACACGCGGAACAGCGCGAGCCATCTAGACGGTCCGCTTCGGTGTCTCAAGACGCTACGAGAGGGCTGGCAGGAGGTAGTGGCTCGGCAGCAACCGGCGGTGGGAGCTGCCCGGTGACCGGGGTGGCGGCGGACAGGGAAACCGGAAGAGCCGAACTTGAACGGCTGACTGTATCTGCGAGAAATGCGGCGGAGCAAGGCCGGTGGGATCTTGTCGAGGAGTGCTACCGCATGCGAGAGGCTGTGATGCAGGGCGTATCGATTGCGCAGCAGGATGCCGAGCGGATGTTGGCGAGCGATCGACAGGTTCAGGAACGGGCGCGCGTAGCAAAAACCGCAGTGGTTTACGCCGGTTCAGACGGTTATCAAGATCATCCGATCGTCTCCCGACCCTCAAGGACATGGATTTGCGCTGGCTACGGAATTTGTGGATCTCAACGCAGACGATCAAGAACACCTTATCCGGCACATCCTTCGTACGCAAGCCGAACGGCTGCGTGCCAGACGGGGCCCGGGTGGTTAATGGTAATGGGAAGTTACTGGCCACGGGTCAATCGGTAAGCTACTCACGCTCAAGGTTCTACGTGGCCATGCCGATAGTGCAAGTGCTATGAAGGACGCCGCATCTGAAACAACAGCGCTCGCTGGGGATCATGCCTTTACGGCGGATGGCGAGATCCTGACCATCGTCGATGTGGCTCGGTTTCTGCGGGTCCCGAAATCCACGGTATACAAGCTCGCGCGAATCGGCGAATTGCCGGCCTCGAAAATCGGAAAGCATTGGCGCTTTCTCCGCCGAGATATTCATGAATGGATGCGCAGCCGGTCCTCGCTAGTAAAACCCGATCGCTGATTGTGCAGGCCGTGCCGAGTCTTCAGCGATGAGTGTGTAGCATTGAGTTATCAGATGCAACGCGCGCGCGCCTGTCGTTCCCGACGCATTCAGCCTCCACCGCATCGTTCATGTCCTATCTGTGAGTCATGCCCGGCCGCCTGACAGTTGTGCCGCATGCCTTAGGTTTTCTCAAGAATATGCCGATAGTGATGGGCGATGGGCACTCGAATAGGGGGCTCAGTTCTGGATGGCATCGAGGGCAGCCCTGCGCTGATTGTGACGTATTGTGCCGCAGATGGAGGGAGACGTTATGCCGGCTGATCCAAACATGAAAATCCTTGTCGTGGACGACATGGCCACGATGCGGAGAATCGTGAAAAACATTCTGAAACAGTTGGGGTTTGCCAATGTGGAAGAAGCCGAAAACGGGCAGGAAGGGCTGCAGAAACTGCGTGCGGACACGTTTGGCTTTGTCGTCTCCGACTGGAATATGCCGGTGATGACGGGCATCGACATGCTTCGCGCGATCCGAGCTGACGACAAACTTAAAACGATTCCAGTTCTCATGGTCACGGCTGAAGCGCAACAGGCAAATCTGGTCGAGGCGATTCAGGCCGGGGTCAGCAATTATATCGTCAAGCCGTTTACAGCGGAGACGATGCAGGAAAAATTGGGGAAGATTTTCAAGTAGGCGCACCGGACCCGTGAGAGATCGGGCATCGAGTTGGATTGCTAAGGGAGAACCCGTGCAACAGAACGGCCATCAACTATACGAAGAGCTCGGGGAATTGGCGCGCTTCGTTGAAAGGGCTATGCGGACCATCAGCGAGATCAGCGCTCCGATCGTGTCCGGCAGCGCAGGTTTGCCGATGGCCTCATCGCATTTGGTTGATCTCAACAAGATGACGGAAGAGGGCACGCTTGAGGTGATGCGCCTCACGGAAACAATTCAAGACAATCGAGGTCGTGTCGTCAAGGAGCTGGCTGCCGTCGCAGAGACGTTGAAGGCTGTGGATTGTACGACGCTCTCGATGCGTGTTCAGAGTATCGCCGCCGACCTGGCGCAGGATGACAAGTGTTTGACGGAAATTATGACCGCCTTATCCTTTCAGGACTTGGTCGCGCAGCGGGTCAAAAAGCTCGTGGCGATTCTCGATGACGTGCGGGACAAGCTGGTCGAACT
>JABMDG010000049.1:31561-37816 GCA_015904045.1 Nitrospira sp. | reverse complement strand
CCCCTCATTGCCGACTGGTTCCAATCCCACATCAGCCACCCTACTGATGTGCAAGTCCAGGCGTGGTCGGCGTTTCAATATAAACTGAAACGCGCCGGTCCTTTGCAAACGAATCAACATAGAAGCATGAAGACACGACGGCTGGCATCGCTTGTACTGCCACTGCTCTTGCTTCTCGCCGGAGGTGGCTGTGGGGATGGCGACGGAGGCGGGGGCTTTGGCGCCATTGGAGGAGTCGGTACGACATCAATCGTCTATGTCGCAAATCGCGGTTCCGACGATGTATCCGGGTATACTATCAATCCGACCACTGGAACACTTACAGCGATTGCCGGATCTCCCTTTCCTCAGATTGCGGATCCATCGGCAATTGCAGTCTCATCAAATGGCTTCTTTGCATTTGTGACGAACGCCGGGGCCGGCAATACTGTCACAGCATTTCGAGTGGCGACTGATGGCAGACTCTTACGCGTGCCGTCTACACAAACCAATCCCAATCCAGCTCCCGTCGGCATGGATCCTGTGGCGCTCGCCATCTCGCCGAACAACCAGTTTGTGTACGTAGCTAATCGCGGCTCTGATACCGTGACGGCATTTTCGATCGACGATGCAGGAGCGCTCACGTTGGTGCCTCAGACAGGGGCCACCACCAATCCCGTTTCAGTCCAAGGGGATGCTCCTGCCGGCATGACTATTTCCCCCAACGGTCAATTTCTCTATGTGTCCAGCAGTACGTCCAATGTCATAACAGTGTTTCAGATCGGGGCAAGCGGGCTTCTGACGCTGGTACCTGCGACCGGGGCTAATCAGAACCCGATTTCGGTCGGAGGGACAGCTCCTAAAAGCATCAGGATCTCCCCCAATGGATCGTTTCTCTATGTGGCCAATAGCGGCTCTAATAACATTACTGCGTTTCAGATTGGAACGAACGGGCTTCTAACTCAAGTCTCGCCGACAGCAGGTAACCCGAACCCAATCTCGGTTGGAGGGACAACTCCAAACGGAATCATCGTCGCATCCAATGGACAATTTCTCTACTCGGCAAACGGCGGAGGGAATGTGACGACGTTCACTATTGGCAATGGTGGTCTGCTCACCCTTGTGCCTCCGTCATCAGGCAATCTCAACCCTGTCCCGGCAGGAACAAACCCTGTGGCTATGACGCTCTCGCCGGATGGGCAAGTGCTGTTTGTGGCAAACGGTGGAGGGACTGTGTCGTCCTATACAATTAGCACTGCTACCGGCTTGCTAGCCCCGGTGAATCCACTATTGGGAAACCCTTTTCGCGCCGGGACTGCCCCTTCTGGTATTGCAACACCCGGCCATCCATAGATTCAGGTATCACTTGAGCCGATAGAGTCCTCCCAAGTGGCGTGATAACATGCCGGCATGCTTGCCTCCCGGTTTCACCCCCTCATCGACGACTGGTTCCAATCCCACATTGGCGAGCCTACTGATGTGCAAGTCCAGGCGTGGCCCGCGATTCAATCCGGATCAGATGCGCTGATTGCGGCGCCGACCGGATCGGGTAAAACGCTTGCCGCTTTTCTTTCCTGTATCGATTGTCTGTTCAAGCAGGCTCTTGCCCGTGAGCTGGATGACCACACGCAGGTTCTGTACATCTCGCCGCTGAAAGCGCTGAGCAACGACATTCAGAAGAACCTCCAGCAACCGCTCGCCCAAATCGGCCATGCGGCGTTGCAGGCAGGATTATTGATGCCGGAGCTGCGTGTTCTGGTCCGAACCGGAGACACGCCAATGGCCGATCGCCAGCAGATGCTCAAGCGCCCGCCTCATATTCTGGTCACGACGCCCGAATCCCTATTCATCCTGCTCACGGCCGAGAAGAGCCGACGGATGTTGCAGACGGTTCGGACAGTGATCGTTGACGAAATTCATGCGCTGGCCCCGAATAAGCGCGGTGCACATCTGGCGCTCTCGTTGGAACGTCTTGAAGCGCTGACGTTTACAAAGCCGCAGCGAATCGGATTGTCCGCCACACAGCGGCCGATCGAGCTGGTGGCGCAGTTCCTGGTCGGCAATCGGCATGGGTCATCCTTGTCCGATTCGACTCGTGCCATAAGCCATACGCCATCGGCCATCAGCTCTCTTCCATGTACTATTATCGACGTCGGCCATCGCCGCGAACTCGACCTGGCCGTCGAAGTTCCAAAAGATGAATTGAGTGCCATCGCAACGAATGCGATTTGGTCGGATGTCTACGATCGTGTGGCCGAGCTGGTTACCTGTTGAGTAAACAGTTCTTTGTAGAAGTCACCGAACCTGTCCTTCATAGACCGGAATCTCCTGGGCCTCCGGGAGGCGGACTGTTCGATAGTTTGTCGTCTCGACGCGACCCTGTTTTGTCAGGAAGTAAATGAAGAGTTCCTGTGCACCGTCGGCATTCACCGTGCCCAGCCGGATGGGGAGCATGAACTTGGGCGATTCAAACGCAATCTGGAGTGGACGCAAATGGCTCAGGCCCAGTCTTGCCTGTTCTCCAAGGTTGATCTTCGCCACAAAGAACTTCATGTTTTGCTTAAGATAACTTTGTAAGACGGCTGATGCCCCATTGGGAGTCTTATAGCCATTCTCGCTCAGCCAGACTTCAAGACCGTTACTCTCCTTGGCCGAAAGAATCAGGATGTCGTACTCGCCGACGGTGTACTGAGCTTCGATCGTAACTCCCAGAGCACGGTCCCGTTCCCGTTTCACCTCGGCTGACGCCGGAGCCGTATTTTTTAAGGCGCCCATCTTATCTTGAAACAGCTCATAACGCCGACAAGGGTTTTCATCGAAGTATTCAACCAATCGCGGCGCCGAATAATCGGCAAGATGCTTGAGGACTGCCGCCTCACCGATATGGATCTGTTCCTTTTCCAGTATCGTCGGCACCGGCACAACCATCGCGAATTCTTTGACATCTCCCTTGAAGTCATTGGCCATCGTGATGACGGTCTTGTTGTCATGCCGTGCGATAGTTACCTCGGAGGCTTTATTGAAGAGTTTGGTATCGGCCTTGGCCACATAGAAGCCGCAGAAAGCCGATGCGTCGCCGGTCCAGGCGAGCAGGCCGATGAGCAGTGTGAATGCTGTTGCACTGATGCGTTTCATGAGAACCTCCTTGGTTGGTGAATGGACGATACTGAACACAGACGGTTGACGGCTACCGGTTGGTCTATGACGTGTGACTCTGGGCTACGCATCTGCACACCGGTTGATGGTTTGGACCAGTCATAGCGAGAGCCTGGAAGCAAATAGTCGATCAATGGGACGAATGGCGCGCAGGCGATCAGTCCCCACAGCGGGCCGTTGGGGCGAAACAAACCGAACTGAACATAGAGAGTTGCCAGTGTGACGAGGAGCGCAAAGGTGATCCGGCCGATTCTCGAATCCGGCGTCGTTTTCGGGTCTGAAATCATGAAAAAGGCAAAGATGAGCAGCGCGCCGCTTTCGATCTGGTGGAGCGGGATCGTCAGCGGATCGCCAAGCCAGAGTGCCCGTGCTATGAGAAGACCGACGTAGAAGGCGAGAAAGGCCACCGTCACATCCGCCCGCGCAGCGCGCGTGACGACGAGGCCGCCGAGACAGGCAATCAAGAAGCCGAACCAGGCGACCTGCCCCCATTGCCCTGGTGATATCCAGCCGAGGCCGCTGGTCAACACCACGGCGAGTGCCAAGTTAGTCGGGTTAAAGACGTGCTTGTCATTCCATCGGATGACAAACTTGCCGGCGATGGCAAGGAACGATGCCAGCGCTGCGACGGGGAGCTGGTCCGTACGCAGTAGGAGGAAGAGAGAGAGGGCTGAGATCAAGGGGCTCTTGGGGTCGAACACAGGTAGGTTGAAGAAGCGAGAGCCGGCATATTGGGTGAGGAGTGCCGTGCCGAGCGTGATCGTAATTTGCCAAGGCGAGACATCAAAGTGGATCCAGAGAAGGCCGTAGAGGAGGAGTGTGGAGAGGCTGGCGATCTGGTAAAGACCGATGGCGCCGGTCTGGTCGTCGGTGTCTTCTGCCTTGTTCGGATCGGCAAGATCAGCTGCAGCCGGTGGATAGACCGCATCGGTCGTGCCGACGCTTGGGGGGGCTGCCCAGGCACTGAAGGGAAGAAAGGTGAAGATGCAGGCGAGGAAGAGTCTCATCATGCATTGTCCTAATTGACCGGTGGCAGCCTAACCTCTTCGAGGGAAGGAGATCAAGAGGCGAGTTCAATGGTTGATCGAGGATCTTGATACGCTTAGCGCATTTCCTGTAACGTTACCAGGTTTGTCCCGCCGGGTCGGCCGACTCTTGTGCCGGACAGGGTCACGAGCTTCCCTCCCGGTTCGACCAAGCCTTCGCATGCAAGTCGTCGTTCCACCTCATCCGCAGGTGCATCAGTCTGTTCAAACTGCGGCTCCTGCAGGAAAGCGTACAGCCGTGCTGCGCAGTTCCACGGGCCATTAAGGATGGGACTGCGTGGCCTGGTTCAGGCTTGACATCGACTTTGAGAAGGTTCAAGAAACATAGGAATTCGCTAGGGTGAACATGCCGCCTCCGGTCGACCCATTGAATTTTGTGACGCTTGAAGGACTGCTTCTCTACGGGGACGCACTCACACGGCTGCCTCGGATCGGCGAGTTGACCCTTCCTCCGCCACTGCCGACACGATCGGACCGGTTGGAGCGGGCCAGGACTGCGACATCAGAAATCCTGTCGCTGGTTCAGCGTGCCCGCCAAGGATTTGCGAATGCCTCCGAATATCGTGCCGCCAGGCAATCGGTGATCGATCACGCCTGTGGGGGTGACGCCCTGGTGTTTTATGCGGCGTGGAACTGCTTGGCGGCGGGTGGAGAACTTGCGCCGCTCTTTCGTGCGGCGATTGGACACTGTCAGAAGCCTCTCGTTCGGCGGCCTGTGGCGATTGTGTCACGCGCGCAGCTCACGCCGGAGCTTGCGGAAGGACGGATTGTTCTTGATCTCGGCGATGACCGTTTTTGGCTGTTGCCTCGGGATCTGACTGAGCGCGCCTTGCTGTTCGCGATGAGACATGGGGTGTCGCAGGTGGAGAGCAAGACCCACCGAGTCGGATGCCGGCTCGCCAATGTGCTGGACCGGGACCGGGGATTCGCCAAGGCGGATGCCGTCGGTCTGGCATTGGCAAAAATTATCGGAGTCGTGGGCCGGCAGTTGGATTATCTGCACGTGCGCAATTATTTGGACCCAGGGGCGTTCGTCCAACTTGTCAGTCGAAGCCCCAATACCACTCAGCTCTGCCAACGAGTGTCGGCCGCCATTCTAACGGGGAAAGCAGATTTCGATCCACCACAGATCGCTGACGCATTGGACTCTCAGGATTTTGGATGGGTGACGGGGATCGAGAAAACCGCAGAAGCGGAGGCCGCGGCACACGCATTCGGAGTCGACGTGAAGACGGCCAAGAAGCTGATCAAGCATCCGCTCTATTGCTATCCGGGGGGCAATTCATTTTTCGACACCTACGTCACCGTCGTGGATGGGGTGCATCGTCTCGCGGATACTCATCGCGGTTCTGTGTCCTGCCTCTACACGCATAGTTCGACGTTGCGGGCCCTGGTGATCTTTCTGGACCCCCGCCCGTTCACCGAGGCCTTCTCCGAGTTCGGCGAGTATAAAGAGGGGCAGGACAATGTCGTTCTCCTGACCTATGAGAACGGGCAGATCTCCGGCTATTCGACGGCAGTCGGTCTGTCGGAACGTGAGCGGGTGGAACGGGATGCTTGGGTGTCGGTAGAGCGTCAGCGACGGGATCGTGTGACATTGAAGCCGCGTCAGGTAAAACAACTGGTGGCGCTCGTGTCGGGTGGGGACTTTGCGGGTGCCGGGGCGGCGCTGAAAGAATTTCGAGTTGCCGGAAACCGGTTCGGTTTGGATGTCTATTTTGTGCGGCACGGATTTCTGGGATTGGCCAACAACTGGATCGAAAAGGTTTCTGAGCAGGACACGCGCATGCTGGGCAGCCGGCCGAGCAGTCCGATCGGCAGCAGCCGCTTTGAAGACTTCAAGGACGAACAGGTGCAGCAAGCGGCGGTCCGCAATCTGGAGCCGTATCTGCGGGACGGCGCGCTCGTGGTGCTGGGGGGGGATGGAAGCCTGCGCGGGGCGCGCGCGATGTATGAGATGTTCGGCGTTCAGGTCACCGGCATCCCCGGCACGATCGACAACAATATCGGCGGGACGACCTCATTGGGATTCCACTCGGCCATTCGACTGGCGGATCAGTCGATTGAATCGTTG
>JABMDG010000049.1:29860-31461 GCA_015904045.1 Nitrospira sp. | reverse complement strand
TCTTTTTCGTAGAACTGATGGGCGCGGGATCCGGCCATCTGGCCTTGGCCTGCGCGTATCAAGCCAGAGCCGAGGGAGTCCTCGTCAATGAGCATCCGGATCCGGATGGCTACATCGATGACGTGATTCTCGGAACTCTGAAGCGGTCCTTGGGTGTGCCCAACAAGAGCCATCTATTCATCGTCGCCGAGCGAACGCCGCATCGGCATCATCCAGAGGGCGGTGTTCACGGATTACCCGACTATGTGGCCCGTGAAATTGCAAAATGGCCCCAGGTGTACCCTCGGCCTGGTCACTATCCGCTCACTCCCGCCACCAAAACGACGATTCTCGGGCATACGCTCCGGGGCGCCTCACCTGCGCCGGAAGACAAGGCGATCGCGCAACATTTGGCTTATGAAACCGTCAAGCGGTTGGTGGAACGACCCGAAGACATCGTCGGAAGCATCGCAGCCTTTCGAGATCCGGACCACATCGAAACGATTCCGCTGCACGCGCTGACTTCCAAGCCATTCGATTGGGAAGCCTTTTCGCGTATGCATGGCCGTGACAGCCCGTCAAACGATGGCCGGGGATACGCCGTTGACATTTCTTCGCCGGACACATAAGGTCAACGATCATTGTGCTGAAATAGTTTACAAGTCTGGAGGGTGGCGCATGCAGATTCAGGTCCATACCGACAACCACATCACGGGACGCGAAGATGTCGTGCGTCTTGTCCATGCCAGCGTGGAGGGCACGATATCCCGATTCTCCGATCGGATTACACGAGTAGAGGCCCATCTCAGCGATACGAACGGACATAAATCGAAGGGCGACGATTTTCGATGCGTGCTTGAAGCGAGATTGGCCGGCCTTCAGCCCATCGTAGTGAGCCATCAGGGGCCGACCATCGAGCTCGCCGTTGCAGAAGCGGCGGAGAAGTTGGAACGGTCGATCGAGAGCAAACTGGGGCGAATTCATGATCGGGTGCCGGCGCCGGACCCGGACCTGGAACCGTGATACCACGGATGGAGGATATTGCAGGCGGGTCGGAGCTATCCTACTTCATGAAGCTTAATCAAATTGGTCCCGCCGGGATGGCCCACTCTCGTCCCGGATAGAATGACAATCTTTTCTCCTGCCATGACCAGGCCTTCCACTTTCAAGCGGTGCTCAGCCTCAGTGACTCGCGCATCAGTCTGCTCGATTTGCGGCACCGTGTAGGGACGAACCCCCCAATAGAGCGCCATCCGCTGCCGGACCGGCTCAAATGGTGTGAAGGCGATGATCGGCGGAGCCGGTCGTTGCTTGGAAATCAATCGAGCCGTCGTCCCCTGTTCGCTGAAGGCCACGATTGCACGTGCGGAAATAGCTTTGGCGGCAGAAGATGCCGCTGTGCAAATGGCTTCAGGAAAGGGCTGCGGCTCAACATCGGTGTGGCACTTCGACAGGACGGCGGGCTCAGCCGCTTCTTCCGCTGCGCGAACGATGCGATCCATGACACGAACGGTTTCGATCGGATATGCGCCAACGGCTGTTTCAGCGGACAGCATCACCGCATCGGTGCCGTCGAATACCGCGTTGGCGACATCCGAAGCTTCAGCTCTGGTCGGACGCAA
>JABMDG010000049.1:23726-29760 GCA_015904045.1 Nitrospira sp. | reverse complement strand
GCAAGACCGGCAAACCCGGCAAGATGACGGCCGTGGTCATGGAGGCCACCATTACTTCTCAGTCCCCCCCTGCGATTTACACTGTGTATGAATCAGGCCACGTATTGCAGAATGAAGAAGTCTCGAAACGCTTTGCCAAACAGATTCGGCAGGTGATTCTCGAAAAGGTCGGCCCGCAAATTCCGGCGCATTGATCTACGCTATCCTCTTGCTTGGAGTAGCCCCGGCGATCTCGCCGGGGCCCAACAGGAGGCAGAAACCATCCGCAGCGTCGTTCCCTGCCTTCGCCGAAGCGCTTCGCGCAGTCGGTCGCTTTGCTCAGTCTTCCTGATCCACCGAACGCAGCAATTTTCGCATGTCCCAGAATGAGAGGATCGGTGTGTTCGCTTCAGGGTGGTCCAAATCGATCTGAATGTTATAGAGCGGCAGGGCCAAATTTTTGATCTGGGTCACCTGGTACCAGCAGTCGTACTTATGTCCCCAGCGATCGAGATAGCGTAGACGGAGATAGCCATTGCTGACTGGTTGTGTCCGAATCGGCGCCTCGGGGCCCAGCACGATCGACGCTCGTTGTTTCTGGATGCGCGCCCCGCGCGGGTAGACTTTCTTGACCGCAAAGTTCCCGTCCCATCCCCCCATATGCAATTGGCAGTCGTGCGCCACCCCGCCGCCCACGTTTTCGAATTCGGGAAACAGCGTGAGCACGTTTCCGGAATTCATCGCCGACAAATTGGTAATTTTCACATCCGGTTGAAGCGCGCGGAACTCCTTCCTGGTTCGCGCCACGAGCGCATAGAGATAGAACGATACGACGCCTGCGATGACAGCGAACAGGCCCAAGCCGGTCCAGAATAACCAGTCCATAGTGCTCAGAAATCAGATGTTCCGTCCATGGTTGAAACGGAGGCAGGCTACGTTGTGGAGGGCGTTGTGTCAACCAGATGATGTCGAAAGAACGTGGTTTTTGCGATGCCCGGGCGGCTGCCGGAATCCCGTCCGTTTGACTAACATGTATTCGTGAACCATTTCATTTGTGCGAATGCTCTCTCGGCATCGATCTCTCGTCAGGTTTTCTCGGCTGTTCAATCAGCAATCCCGCTCCCGGTTTGAAGGTGAGGTAGTACCACATCCATTCCAACATTACCCGTATCCGGTTCCTGAAGCCGATGAGGAAGAAAATGTGGACGATACACCACAGCACCCATGCCAGGAGTCCTGATGTCCGGATCGAGCGGAGTTGGGCCACAGCCTGGGCGCGTCCGATCGTGGCAAGCATGCCCTGGTCTGCATAGACAAATGCCGGGCGTTGTTCCGGGGTGTGGTGTCGATTGATGAGATCGGCAACATGCCGTCCCTGTTGCATGGCGACCGGGGCCACTCCCGGCAATGGCTTTCCATCGCTGCCCGGACAATGCGCGGCGTCGCCGATGACGAAGATCCAGGGCTCATCCGGGATCGTCAGATCCGGCCGGACCTTGACCCGGCCGTACACATCCTGAGGAGCCGAAAGCGTGTTCAACAGGGGTGAGGCCCTGGTGCCTGCGGCCCAAATAATATTTGTCGATGGTATCCATTCCTGTCCGACCATCACACCGTCGGCCTGGACAGCACTCACCGGGCTGTTCACCTTGATTGTCACAGGTCAGAGCGCCGATCATCCGATTCTGGCGAGCATGCCCGAAACGCGCTACCTGAAGTGTTTCATCGTGCAGGCGTTGTGACAAGGGGCAAGGCCGGCATTTCGGCGATTGAGTTCGCCGGCGTGGCGGGGGAGAAGGGTGGTTAGTGCCCGCTTCCCGTTTGCGGGGGTGAACCATCGGCAGAGGCAGGTTGCTTGCGGGGCTTTCCGGTCTGAGCCAACAGCAATCCGGCCCCCGGCTTAAAGGTGAGGTAGTACCACAGCCATTCCGACATCACACGGACTCGGTGTCTGAAGCCAATGAGGAAGAAAATGTGCACAAGGCACCAGAACAGCCAGGCAAAGAATCCTGACACACGGAGTGGGCCCATTTGGACGACCGCCTGTGCTCGGCCAATCGTAGCCAGCATGCCGCGGTCGTGGTAGAAGAAGGGCGGGCGCTGTGCGGGGGCGAAGTCTCGCTCGATGAGCCTGGCGACATGCCGTCCTTGCTGCACGGCGACGGGAGCGACTCCCGGCAAGGGAGTCCCGTCGTCGCCAGGATAATGCGCGGCATCACCGATGACGAAGATCCAAGGGTCGTCTGGAATCGACAGATCCGGTCGGACCTTGACGCGCCCGTACGAATCCTGAGGGGCCGCAAGGGTGGTCAGCAGGGGCGACGCCTTGTTGCCTGCGGCCCAAACTACATTCACCGTGGGAATCCATTCCTGTCCGGCCATCACACCACCGGCAGCGACGGTACGCACCGGGCTATCTAACTTGATGGTCACGCCCATGCGTTCGAGCGCAGTCAGGGCCTTTGCCGAGAGCGAGGGATCAAACGCCGGCAGGATGCGCGGACCTGCTTCCACCAGGATGATGGACAGGGCATCAAGACGCAGGGCGGGAAAGTCCCGTCCCATAGCCGTGCGGCCGAACTCCGCCAGCGATCCAGCCAACTCCACCCCCGTCGGGCCTCCTCCCACGATCACGAAGGTGAGACGGTCCTGTGCGCCGGTTGCGGCGCGGCGCCGTTCCGATTCCTCGAACGCCAGCAACATCCGTTCGCGCAGCCGGACGGCATCGGTCATCGTCTTGAGGCCCGGTGCAAACCGTTCCCATTCGTCATGTCCGAAATAGGCGTGGCGCGAACCTGCAGCGACGATCAGGATGTCGAAGGTAATCGGCGGGCTATCTTGTAGCTGAACCGTCCGTGTTATTCGATCGATTGAGACGGCGTCATCCAGCACCACGCGCACATTGGGCTGCAAACGAAAGAGGGAGCGCAGAGGCCAGGCGATGTCGCTTGGGGACAGGGCGGCGGTGGCTACCTGATAAAGCAATGGCTGGAAGAGGTGGTGGTTCGTGCGATCGATCAGGACGACCTCGGCCTGCCGCAGACCGCGTGTCGCTGCCAGGCCTCCGAACCCGCCTCCGATGATGACGACCCGCTTGCGAGTCATGGTGCTGCCCTCCAGCCGTTCACGGCTGCACTCTATCCTGCTTGCGTATGATAGTGAAGGGCTAGGTCGGAAGGTGCAGTTTACGCCGCGCGGCGGATGGGTGCGCGGTCTTCAACGGCTGTCGCTTCTGTCTGCTGCGTGGATGAACGGTGCGGCCGACCGGCCGGCTGCTCGAACAACAATCTCGCCCCGGGCTTGAAGGTGAGGTAGTACCACGTCCATTCCGACATCACACGGATCCGATTCCTGAGCCCAATGAGAAAGAACACGTGGACGATACACCAGAGAGCCCACGCCAGAAATCCGGATGCATGGATGGGCCCGATCTGCGCAACGGCTTGGGCACGGCCGATGGTGGCCAACATGCCGCGATCCGTATACCTAAACGGCGATCGTTGGTCCGGGGGAAGATTCTGGTTGATCACCGAGGCAACGTACTGCCCTTCTCCCATGGCGACCGGCGCGATTCCCGGCAAGGGGGTCCCATCGCGGTCGAGACAATGGGCCGAGTCGCCGATGACGAAAATCCATGGCTCGTCCGGAATCGTCAAATCCGGTCGGACCTTGATCCGGCCGTTCGCATCCTGGGGAACGGCAAGGGTATTCAAGAGAGGCGAGGCCTTGTTGCCCGCCGCCCACACCACGTTGGTGGAGGGGATCCATTCGTTCCCGACCATCACCCCATCGGTGCGGACGGCGCTCACCGGATTGTTCAGTTTGACTGTCACACCCATGTGTTTGAGTGCGGCCAAGGCCTTGGCCGAGAGCGCGGGATCGAACCCCGGCAGCACGCGTGGGCCGGCCTCCACGAGGATGATGGAGAGGTCCTCCAGGCGCAAGTGAGGATAGTCGGGCCCCATGGCCTTCCGTCCGATCTCGATGAGTGAGCCGGCCAATTCCACTCCCGTGGGGCCTCCGCCGACGATTACAAATGTGAGGCGATCCTGCATGCCGGTCTCGGCCCGTTGCCGTTCCGCTTCTTCGAAGGCGAGCAACATCCGCTCGCGCAAGTACACGGCATCCGCCATGGTCTTCAGCCCGGGGGCCAGTGCTTCCCATTCATCATGTCCAAAATACGCGTGGCGCGATCCGGGGGCGACAATCAACGTGTCGAAGGCGATCGGGGCGCTATCCCGCAGGCGGACAACTCGCGCGGAACGATCGATCGACACGACGTCATCCATGACGACGCGAACATTGGGTTGCGACCGGAAGAGGGTACGCAACGGCCAGGCGATGTCGGTGGGAGAGAGTGCGGCCGTGGCGACTTGGTAGAGCAGCGGTTGAAAGACATGGTGATTCGTCCGGTCGATCAGGACGACCTCGGCATCGCGCAGGAAACGCGCGGCCGTCATGCCTCCGAATCCGCCCCCGATAATGACAACCTTTGTGCGTGCCATAGGGATACGAACGCAGCCTAGCAGGCGATGACCCTGTGTCAATCGTTGGGAGAGTTTCCGGCAGGCGCGACGCGCACCTGTGCCGGGGGCTACAGATCTTGTCGGCCATTCCGGTTCAATCTTGAGCGGGGTTATCGCGAAGCAACTTTCTCATGCTCCAGAATGAGAGCGCTGGTTCGGTCAGGTTGGGGTGGGAGAGATCGATTTGAATGTCGTAGCGGGCCGTGGCGGGATTCTTGGATTGTGTGACGGGGTACCAGCATTCGTGCAGCAACCCCCAACAATCGCGACAGGCCAGCCGCAAATAGCCATTAGCCTGGCGCGTAACACGGATCGGCGCGTCGGGACCTAATACGATGGGAATGGCATGTTTCCGATGCCGTGGCCCATGGGGATGGATGGCCATGACGGAAAAATTGCCCTCCCAGCCGCCCAGTTGCACCACACAATCATAGGCCGTGCCAGAACCGATATTGTCAAGCTCGGGCGTCAGTGTGAGGACATCGCCTGCGTTCAGCGCCGAGAGGTTGGTGACACGGAGCGCTGGTTGTTGTGCCGCAAACTGCTCCTTGGTTCGACTCACCAGCCGGTACAAGCCGTAGGTTCCCGCTCCGACCAATGTGAGACCGACAGGGAGCCCGATGAGGAGTGACCAGTCCATCTCCATCCTATGGTGACCAGTTCGGCTCTGACGTAATTCCGAGAGAGGCTACGTATGGCGGAGGCTGGTGTCAACCGCAAGCAGTTCTCTCCGCACATTGATGTATAAAAATGTGCCATAAGACGACCCATCGGCAGAAGGAGAGGTGGCTGATGAAGACAAAGATGTTCTGGCAAGTCTGCATGTTTGCAGGGCCATGCGTGAGACGCTGCTCTTTTCCGCGTCCTACTTCGGTGCTTCAGCCGGTTTATTGATGGCATCGTCCACTCTCTGGCGTTTCCGATGGACACAGGTCTACAATTGTGAGGTGATGTCTGACGGGCTACGCACGCAAGGTTGATATTGGTACCATCACCTGAAAGACATGCGAGAAGTCTGACCTCGGAGATCCCACCACGCCGAGGAGGCGATCATGAGCCCCACCAAGATAGTTGCCGTCGTGCTGTGCGCAACCATGCTCTGGACAACCGGTGTAGAGGCCCAGAAGTGGAACCGCTGCGATCCGCGCTATTACTTCATTACTCCGTCAGACTGTACCAGCTACGGTGAGCAGGCGGCCAAGGCCATGGCCGAGATGCGTGTCGCGATCGCTGAGGAAAACGCCGCGATCGCCGCGGCGCGGAAACGGTTCTGGGAGACCTATCCGGACAAGCAGGGTGCGGCAGCAACGCGCGATGAGTTCGGCAAGCGACTCGACGGAAAAGACTCCTACTACCTGTGGGTGATCTTGACGGACGCCATGGGAGGAGCCAAGTACGCGGACCTGATCGGTGGGAAACTGGATGGGGGCATCCCCCGCTATGCGAGCTATGAGTTCAGGGATTGGGTGGAGGAGATCAAGCTGCGTCTTGGCGAAAAGTCGATGGCCCAAGGCATGCTGCTCAATCCA
>JABMDG010000049.1:15319-23626 GCA_015904045.1 Nitrospira sp. | reverse complement strand
CGAAGCACCGAGAACAGCCTCAAGTTCTATCGCGATCTGCTCGGTCTTACGGTCGCAGGCGGGACGTTGAATATGGGCGCGGAACAGGAACATCTCGACAGTTTGCCTGGCGCACGCGCGCGTGTGACTGGCCTGACATCGACAATAGGCCCACTCGGTGTGGAGTTCTTGGAGTATGAGCGACCAACGGCAGGTCGGCCATTTCCAGCCGATTCGCATCCGACTGATCTCTGGCATTGGCACACGACGATGATTGTGCCGGATGTGGAGATAGCTGCTGCCCAGGTGCATGGGATGGTACAAATGATTTCCGCCGGTGTTGTCACGTTACCGGACAAGAGTTTGGGATTCACAATGGGAATGGTTATCCGCGATCCTGATGGGCATGCGATTCAACTTGTGTCACCATGAGCGCAGCCACGATCACGGCCATCGGGGCCCCACGCAGTATGACGACTTGGATCAAACTCGGGCTGGCCGCGATCGTGATCGGTGCCCTCTGCTGGGGGCTGTCTTCTGTCGATTACGAGCGGTATCTCTCCCCGACTGTGCTGATTGACTGGCTGCGCGATGCCGGGCCACTGGCTCCGCTGCTGTTGATCGGCAGCATGGTCTGCGCCGTCGTCATTCCTCCGATCCCGAGTGTGCCGCTGGATCTTGCCGCAGGGGCGGTTTTTGGCCCGTTCTATGGTGCGTTCTATGCGGTGATTGGAGCGGAGATTGGAGCCATCGGCTGTTTTCTGCTCGCACGCGTGTTGGGTCGTGACGCCCTTTCCAAACTGCTCAAGGTTGAAACAGTCTTCTGCCAAAGGTGCACGGATCACCAATTGATGGGATTAGTGTTTTTTGCAAGGCTGGTCCCAATCTTTTCGTTTGATGTCGTGAGTTATGGAGCAGGGCTGACGAAAATCTCCCTGAAGACTTTTGCCCTGGCCACGCTATTCGGCATGGCTCCGCCCACTTTTGCCTTCACATATTTGGGGAGTAGCGTTATCAGCGTCCAGTGGCCGTTGATTCTCGCAGGGATGATAATGGTTGCCCTCTTCCTCGCGGCACCAAAGATCCTCTTGAATTACCGAGAGAGTCGTGTGGCACGGCTCCTTCTTGGACCGCCACCACCTCCGAGTGAACTTCAGCCGGCCGGCCGGTCCATGCCGCTCTCCTGTGCGGGATGCGGAAACTCCGTTCCGGGCGCGAGATCGTGAAAGCTGCCTCAGTGTCGGACCCCCCACCGTTCGCGTTGCCAGGGTTTCCTCTCCAGTGCTAGACTCTGACGCCCTGAGTCCTTCCTCGGCTATTCCATTGTTGGGTGCAGAGGATGCCCTTTCCTGAACAGCAACCCGGTCCCTCACAGGTCCATGCACTCGATGAGCGGGCAGAGACCGGGGCGATTCTCCGCCAGATTCTCGAAGGCTTGGAGGCGAGGGTCGGCGAGCATTTTTTTTCGTCCCTGGTGCAACAGCTGGCCGCCGCCCTCGGTGTGGATTACGCCTATATCTCCGAACTCAACGAAGCGGGTGATCGGTTCCTCTCCAAAGCCGGTTGGGGCACAGGACAGCCACTCCCGCCGTTTGACGTGCCGGCGCATGGCCCCTGTGAAACGGTGTTGACGCGACAATGCGTCCATCATTCCGATCAGCTTCGGGCACTCTATCCGCAGGTCCCGCTGATTCAGGAGATGAAGGCTGAGAGCTATTGCGGAGTGCCGATCGTGGATTCCAGCGACCGGGTCGTCGGGCATCTGGCCATCATGGATTCCAAGCCCATGCCGGATCACGTTCGTGCCTTGTCGATCCTCGGCATTTTTGCCATGCGGGCATCGGCGGAGTTTGACCGGCTTCGGTATGAGCAGGCCTTGCGGAAAAGCGACCTTATGCTCCGCAAGATCGATGAAGGAACGGCGGCAGTCACTGGCTCGGCCTTCTTCCCATCTCTCGTCAAGAGTTTGGCCGAGGCGCTTCAGACACGGTATGCCTTCGTCTCCAAGTTCGTGGAGGGGACTCGCACGCGCGTGCGGACATTGGCCTTTTGGAAAGGTGATGGCTTCCTCGATAGTTTCGAGTATGACCTTCCTCACACGCCTTGTGAACGTGTCCTGTCCGGGGAGGTCTGCTTGTTTCCAGAAAAGGTGCAGGATCTCTTTCCGGACCACCGGGAAGATCTCGCGAAGCTGGGCGTCGAGAGCTACCTGGCGATTCCCGTGTTCGACCGATCCGGCACGGTGATGGGGCATCTGGCCGTGATGGATACGAAGCCCATGCGCGACGATCCGCGCGTCTTGTCCGTCTTCAAGATCTTCAAGATCGGCCGGTTCGAGGTGGCGGACAAGGGCACGATCTTTCTGGACGAGATCGGTGAACTGCCGCTGGATTTGCAATCGAAGCTCTTGCGTGTGTTGCAAGAAGGTGAATTTGAGCGTGTTGGGGGCACACAGACGTTCAAAGTGAATGTCCGTGTCATCGCCGCGACGAATCGGAATCTCGATCAACTCTCGAAATCCGGTCAGTATCGGCCAGATCTGTATTACCGTCTGAACGTTTTTCCCGTTCATCTTCCTCCGTTGCGGGAGCGTGAGGGCGACATCCCGCTGCTGGCACAGTATTTCGTCCAGAAGTGTTCGGCCAACCTCGGCAAGAAGATCACCCGTATTCCCGAACGAATGCTCGGTGCGCTACAACGCTACCAATGGCCTGGCAATATCCGGGAGCTGGAGCATGTCATCGAGCGGGCGGTGATCTTGAGCGAAGGGCCTCAGTTGGAGCCGATCGAGTGGTTGACACCAACCAGCGGCAAGCCTTCCGGCAGTGAACAAGTCCTGACACTCGAAGAAATGGAACGGCAGCACATCGTCGATGTGTTGGAACAAACCAATTGGCGTGTCAGCGGCGAGAAGGGTGCCGCCAAGATCCTCGGTCTCAATGCGACGACCCTCGAAGCCCGGATGAAGAAACTCGGCATCGAACGACAAAAACGTGAAGTGTGAAGCGTCGCTCGTGAAGCGCGGCCATCGTAGATAGACCGCTCATTCCTTCAAGTGTTTTCTCTCTCCTGCCATAGGCGATAGGCTATCGGCCATTAGCTCTTATCCTCTCGAAACTTCCCAACTAATTGGGACGGTCCCAAAATATTGGGACTTATCCCATGCCTTGTCAGGCTGCCGCCTGTTTGATCTGGAATCCGCTTCATTTTCCACATCAACGACTTACACCGTTCTGATCACATGACTCTCGTGCTGGCATTGCGATTGCTGAATAGCATGGCATCCGCAGGTTGCACAGAGCAGAAAGGGGACGGCGATGTTGAAGATCACCAAGATTCAAGAAAGCGCGCACGATGTCCTTCTCAAACTGGAAGGCAAAGTCACGGATCAGTGGGCGGCGCTGCTTGACGGGGAGTGCCGGTCCATTCTCCGGCAGAAGAAAAACGTGTTTCTGGAATGTTCCCGGTTGGATTACGTGGATAGCAGGGGCGTGGAGGTCTTCAACAACTTCCCGCGCAAACAAGTCACCCTTATGAGCGCTCCTCGTTTCGTCGTGGAGCTGCTTCACGTTGGAGGAGGCCGATCATGAATGCAGCCGCTACGACCCGCAGTGAGTCAATCGGGCAGTCGCCCCGTGCTCTGTCCAACACCTCGTCCGTTCCGCTCCGGTCGTTGCCCAGCGACGAGCAGCGGCTCCTTACGCGACTGCGACAAAGCGATGAGCAGGCCTTCGACGAACTGGTCACCAAGCATCATGGGGCTCTGATTCGCATGGCCATGGGCCATGTGGGAGATCGGGAGGTGGCCGAAGAAGTGGTGCAGGACACCTGGATGGCGGTGATCGAAAGTCTGGACCGATTCGAAGGCCGATCGTCGCTGCGCACCTGGATCTTCGGCATCATGATCCACAAGGCCAAAGACCGCGGCGTGCGTGAGAAGCGCCACACCACCTTCTCGGATTTCGAGACCTTCGACGATGAGCAGGAAGACGCTGTCGATCCCTCTCGGTTTCATCGGTCCGGTGAGTGGGCAGGCCATTGGGCCTTTCCTCCGCAACCATGGGATGACCAGACGCCTGAGAAGCTCCTGGCCTCCCAACAGGCGGTCCAGGCTATGAACCGGGCCATCGAGGCGCTGCCGGTCACCTTGAAAGACGTCTTGATCCTCCGGGATGTCGAAGGGGTTGACGCAAAGGAAGTCTGTGAAATCTTAAAGATTACCGAGACGAATTTATACGTCAGGCTGCATCGGGCCAGGGAACGAGTGCGCCGGGCGGTGGAGACCTACCTGGAGGGGTGTCAGAGAGCGGTGTAAGGAAATCCGATGAGGGGAGACTGAGGGGCAGGCCGCCTACAAGGAGTCTTCCAGATATGGCACATGACGCGTCACAATCCGTTCACGAAGAGATTACGTGCCGAGAAGTCGTGGAGTGGATCTCGGCGTACCTGGATGCGCATGTCGGCGAGGATCGTAAGCAGCAAATCGCGTTGCATCTCGCTGCCTGTGCCGGCTGCGGGGCGTATGTCGGGCAGATTGCCTCTGTCCGAGATCTGGTCAGGCTGCTGCCGCAGACCGTGGACTCGCCGTCCGAATCAGAACAGGTTCGGCAGGCAGTCGCTGCGAAGCTCCGTCGGCGGTAGACAACAACTCTGATGTCCAAATCGGCCAAGTCTCTTGGCGCGTTCACAACATAAAGGACAATGACATGAAATCCGTTGCGGTCATTCCGGGGCAAGCCAATTCGATCCATCTTGCCGATCTGCCCAAGCCGTCGGTGCATGAGATTCCAAATGGGCGTGGGGTGCTCGTGCAAGTATTGCGCGTCGGAGTCGATGGGACAGATAAGGAGATCAATGCGGCTGAATACGGCCTGGCCCCTCCCGGCTATGATTTCCTCGTCATCGGCCACGAATGCTTCGGGCAAGTGGCGGAGGTCGGACATGGCGTCTCGGAATTCTCGCCTGGTGACTTTGTGGTGCCGACCGTTCGCCGTCCCGGCGGCAGTTTCTACGATCAGATCGGCCAATACGACATGACGCTGGAGGACACCTACTACGAGCGAGGCATCAATCTCCGCCACGGCTTTCTCACCGAGTTGTTTGTGGAAGACCCTGAGTATTTGGTGAAAGTTCCCAAGGGACTCAAAGACGTGGCCGTGCTCCTCGAACCGATGTCGATTATCCAGAAGGGCCTCATTCAGGCGTACGAAGCACAACGGCGGTTCAAGATCTGGAGGCCGAAAAAAGCGGCGGTGTTGGGCGCCGGCACAGTCGGATTACTGGCTGCGCTTTCTCTCAGGATGAAGGGTTGTGAGGTCACGAGCTTTGGAAAGCAGACAGGGCCATCGCGCAATCTTGATCTGCTGGACGAACTCGGGGTTCGGTACATCTCGACCGACGATCTGTCGATCCGAGAGGCCGCGAAGCGGTTCGGTCCCTTCGACGTGATGTTCGAAGCGACCGGCTATTCGCCGGTGGCCTTCGAGGCCATGGAATCGCTCGGGAAGAACGGCGTGCTTGTGTTGGCCAGCGTCACGGGCGGCGACCGGCACCATGCCATCCCGTCGGACAGGATCAACCTCGATTTTGTACTCGGGAACAAGTTGGTGATGGGAACAGTGAACGCCAATCGCGAATACTTTGAAGCCGGTGTCTATGACTTTGCCCGCGCAGAACTGGAGTATCCTGGATGGTTGTCTCAACTGCTGACTCATCCAGTGGAGGGGCTCGAGAACTATGGCCAAATGATCGCAACGCTTACGACCGAGCGGAATGCGATTAAGGTGTATGTCAATGTCGCATATGAGGCGTCTATACAAGAGCTGGTGGGAACTGATGGCTGATAGCCCCCTGCTGATGATGAATGACCAGGAGCAGACAACGATGACCAGAAGCGTTCGATATTGTGTCCTCACAGCGGTTGTCCTCTGGATCAGCGGTCTCGCTACGGTCTTTGCCGGTGACTATTTCGAGAGAGACGGGGTTGCAATTGGCGGCTACGATCCGGTTGCGTATTTCACTGAGCAGAAACCGGTCAAGGGATTGCCGGAGTTTCAATCAGTCCATCGAGGCTCGACGTTTCAGTTTGCGTCAGCCGCGCATCGGGATGTGTTTGCTGCCGAGCCGGACAAGTATGCTCCGCAGTACGGCGGCTACTGTGCCTATGGGATGGCGAAAGGCTACAAGGCCACAATCGATCCCGCGGCTTTTAGCGTGATTCATGGTACACTGTATCTCAATTATAGTGACGCCGTCCGTTCACGATGGCTGTCGGATGTCCCGGGGTATATCCAACAGGCGGATGCCAACTGGCCGGCGGTGATGACGCTCACCAAGGTGCATGAGTGATTGTGTGTGGCTACAGAAGGCAGCCATCACCATCTCTGTTTTCTTAACCAGGAGGTTCTTGATGAAGAAGATGTTGTTCGCAATCGCAGCAGTGGCTTCTGTGATGGGGGCAGGCGTATATTCCTTCGCCGAAGATATGAGCACCATGGGGCATGACATGAAAGGCGCAATGCAGGCCGATGTCGATGCCATGAAGGGTGAGATGAAGGGGCAGATGAACGCCGGTACGGATTCGGTAAAGGGCAAATCTGATGCGATGAAGGCCAAGACCGATGCGATGCGCTCATCGAAAGATGCCATGAAGGATGACATCAAAGCCAAGAATGATGCGATGAAGGGGGAAATGCAGGCCCAGAAGGATTCGGTGAAAGCGTCAAAGGATGCCATGAAGGGCGAGATGAAAGCCACGAAAGATGGTTCCCCGGCATCCTTGGCAAGGCCGAACGATTGACGGAGACAGTGCAGCGGGCGATCACTCCACGAGACGCACTGGCAAAAGAATATCGTGCGGCTGATATCTCGAAGATCTTTCGGGCGAACGGCAATACTGATCCTGGCACGGAAGAATATGCCGAACATGTCGCGCAAGGTTTTTCTGAATGGACGCTGGAAGTTGTCGGTTTGGTGCAGGCTCCGAGAAGCTGGTCGCTGGCCGCATTGAAAGAGTTGCCCGCTCGGACGCAAATCACCCGTCATGATTGTGTGGAGGGCTGGAGCGCCATCGGGAAATGGACCGGAGTGCCGATCGGCGATCTAATGCACCAGGTCGAGCCGTTGCCGAATGCCCGCTATGCGGTGTTTCACTGTGCCGATCTGGATGATGAAGGAGTTGCTTATTACGAGAGCATCGCGCTTGCAGATTGTTATCATCCGCAGACGATCCTGGCGTACGAACTCAATAGCGTACCGCTGGACGTTCCCCACGGCGCACCATTGCGTCTGCGGTTTGAGCGGCAACTGGGGTACAAACAGGCGAAGTATGTTATGCAAATCGAGTTGGTCGAGTCTCTGGCCGATATCGGCGGGGGAAAGGGCTGGTATTGGGAGGATCAGGGGTATGAATGGTATGCGGGGATATAGAACTATTCTGTTGATTGAGTAGCATTGAATCTCGTACGGAACGTGCGCTGACGCCGCCAGGCGTCTGCGCAGGCCGGCCGCCCATTGAGTTCATTCCACCTGCCGAGTACACTGCGATCGAGTAGGCTGTTCCTATCGAAGCATGGACGTCCATCCAACGAAGCAGGCGGAATCAGACCGTCATCCCAGTGAACCTCCCTCCCGGCCACCGGAAAAGGTTGTTGTCCTGGTGGCGATCGGTCTTGTCTTGTTATGTGTCCTCTGGGCGCTCCGAAAGGATAAGGCGCCGCAAGGTCCGCCGGTCGCGATGGGATCGGCCCAGGCCATGCCCCTGTCGCCCGAGAAGATCCCTCTCACGACGGGCGAAGAGCCCATTGCCGATATTTTTATTCGCGCCGGATGTCCGGTGTGTCATGTTATTCCTGGAATTCCAGGAGCTGAGGGGCAAGTGGGCCCGAAGCTGGTCCTGGGAACCACGGGCACACAACGGCTGAACGATCCGGCCTATCGCGGGCAGGCCAGAACGATTCATGACTATGTCGTTGAGTCAGTACTTGAGCCGGAACGGTTCATCGTGCCCGGTTATCCTGCTCGAACGATGCCCGCGTGGTATGGATCGAAACTGAGCGGATTGGCGCTGGAGAAGATTGCCGCGTATCTCGAACAACAGACTGATTCAGGTCCGGCTCACTGAGCCCGCACGTCGAGATGCTCTAGGCTCTTATGACCGTTTGCGGATCGGCGTGACATTTCCGGACCCACCTCCCTGAATTCTGAACGCATCGCCCGTCGACCCGCCGATCTGCTTGTCCAACAAAGCATTCACCGCCTCATCGCCCTTCAGCCCTTCAAGCTTGATCTTAAGCCGGAGGTTGTTCGCGCTATCGGCATTGATCAGCG
>JABMDG010000049.1:12511-15219 GCA_015904045.1 Nitrospira sp. | reverse complement strand
GCCCGCTACGCCGTATTCCACTGTGCCGATGTGGATGATGAAGGCGTTGCGTATTACGAAAGCATGGCGCTGGCTGATTGCTATCATCCGCAGACGATTCTGGCCTATGAACTCAATGATGCGCCTTTGGACATTCCGCACGGCGCGCCGCTTCGTCTACGCTTTGAGCGGCAGCTTGGGTACAAACAGGCGAAGTATGTCACGCGGATAGAATTGGTCGACTCCCTAAACGGCATCGGCGGGGGAAAGGGCGGGTATTGGGAAGATCAAGGGTATGAATGGTATGCCGGGATCTAGGCTGCGACAACAAGTAGGCAGTCCACTTTGCTGGCTGGGAGTCGTGATCACAATCCTGCTGGCCGGGTGGCTCTCTCTTCGATCCGCTGATGCAATGGTCGGCAAACCAGCTCCGGAAATCGCCAATCCGACCTGGCTGAACAGCGCCCCGCTGCGAATGTCTGATCTCCGTGGCAAGGTGGTCCTGGTCGAGTTTTGGACGTTCGGCTGCTACAACTGTCGAAACGTCGAGCCCTATGTGAAGGAGTGGCACCGGCAGTTTGCGGACCAAGGGTTTGTCGTTATCGGGGTCCATTCACCGGAATTTTCTCCTGAGCGCGAAGTGGAGAACGTAAAACGGTACCTGAAGGAGCATGACATCCGCTTTCCCGTGCCGATCGACAATGAGTTCTCGACCTGGAACCGCTACGGAAATCGCTATTGGCCGGCGATGTACCTCATCGACAAGCGCGGGATCATTCGATACGTCAAGATTGGCGAAGGCGGGTACGGCGAGACGGAGCGACAGATCCAAGTACTGTTGGCCGAATCGGGTTGAAATTGCCTCACGTCACCTGCGTCCAGTCAGTGCCGTCCGTCGTGCCCCATCGAGAGGTGCGGCGTATCCGGTAAGGCCTCGCCCATCCATCAACAACGTACTGTTCTGACTCCATCTCCCGCTGAGTATCGGCTCGGACTCACCAAACTGTCTTCACCCCATAACAGCTAGGGGATGCGGGAAAGCAGGAGAAGGGGGTGCCCGTCGTCCCGTTCATGGCGAACCGGCTGGAGCGAGGGGTTCTGCTCTCGCAAGGTACACTCGATGCGGAACGTATTCTCCTGGGGATAGCTTTCTGCCATGGCAAACCCAATCCGATCCCGTTCCGGCTTGCACTCTTCATAGCTGGCAAAGCTGTTCAGTACGGTCACACGGCTAATCCCAGCAGGGGCAACAAGCAAGACAATCACAAGCAACCACATAGTCAGGCCTTTCGTGAGGGATGAGGGCGTCCGAGGGAGGTGAAGGCGATAGAGAGACCTCCTACCGCAGAGATTCTGTACCAGAACGGGTCGACGCACGTGCTGCGCACTATCTTGGTCGGTTGATTGAAAGCTGAACTGAAGCGGAGCCGATGATTCAGGCCGTGGAGAACACGCTGACCGCGGCCCACCGGGCTTCGGCAGGGCGCTCGCCACGTTCTGGGTGGCGAGCGTCATTGTTCGACTCACAATACCACTTACGTTTACCGGCGGCCATCCGTTTCCTTGTCATTGTGTTCCCTGCATACGCTGAGTACACTGTGCGCCATACTATGTGATTCGCGCATATCATCGACCATGGATTCGTACTCGCCGAAGCGGACGGACACACATCAATCCGCGCACGCGCCTTCTACTTCGTTGAAGGAGCGGGTTCTCACCCTCGTGGTCGTGGGTTTCGTGCTGCTATATGCACTCTGGACTCTTCGTGCAGCCGGACCCGCACAGGACCATCCGGTTGAGCCAGGGACGGCGTTGATGGCCACGTTGTCGCCTGAAAAAATTCCCCTGACGACGGGGGAAGAGCCCATCGACGAAATTTTTACCCGTGCCGGTTGTCCGGTCTGCCACACGATTCCCGGGATTGCGGGTGCAAACGGTCAAGTAGGTCCAAAGTTGGTTCTTGGAACGACCGGGACGCAGCGGATCAGCAACTCTGCCTATCGTGGGCAGGCGACGACTGTTCGTGACTATGTGGTCGAGTCAGTGCTCGATCCGGAGCGGTATATCGTTCCCGGCTACCCGGGGCGGACGATGCCTGCGTGGTATGGATTGAAACTAAGCGCATTGGCATTGGAGAAGATCGCCACCTATCTTGAGCACCAAACGGAGGGTGAACCGCCCGGTTGATCCAGGCGGCTCTTGTAGTCGAGGCCTTACTGTCGTTTGCGGATCGGGGTGACGTTTCCCGCCGCGCCCCCCTGAATTCTGAAGGCATCGCCGCCGACCCCGCCCAGTTGCTTGTCGAGGAGGGCGTTGACGGCATCGTCGCCCTTGAGACCTTCAAGTTTGATTTTCAGCCGGAGGTTGTTGGCGCTGTCCGCGTTAATGAGCGCCTGTTCGAGGGAGATCTTGTTCTGCTTGTAGAGCTGGAACAGGATGTAATCGAACGTCTGGCAGCCTTCATCGATGCCTTGTTCCATCGCTTCCTTCAGCGTGTCGATCTCGGCCTTCTTGATCAAATCCTTGACGCGCGGCGTATCCATCATGATTTCCAGGGCCGGTACCCGTTTGCCGTCGACGGACGGAATCAGCCGTTGGGAAATGATGGCCCGCAAGTTCAGCGAGAGCTGCAAGTAGATCTGTGCATGCCGCTCGACCGGGAAGAAATTCATGATGCGCTCGATGGCCTGGTTGGCGTTGTTCGAGTGCAGGGTCGCCAGGCAGAGGTG
>JABMDG010000049.1:9053-12411 GCA_015904045.1 Nitrospira sp. | reverse complement strand
GCGGACACGGTATCGTTGCGACGACTTGTTCTTGACGTGGTGAGACTTCACCGAAGGAAGGGGAGGGAACTTGTAAGAGGGGATTCGATCCAGGACTGCCATGACTTTCGCGCCTGTTCCGACAGGAACTTTAAGCTGATACGCAGAATCATCAGGAGGGGTCGCATCGCGACGCAGCTCGGGATTCAACAACCGAAGCTCTTCATAGGGAATGCCGCTTGCATTGGCAATCGCTCGAAAATGCATCGCGCGATCCACCGCGACTTCCTCAAATTGGTGTGGCGGCGCCGGGGTTTGGCTGAATCCATAGTGATCGAGATTCCGAGCGATGATGGTGGCTGCCATAATTCTAGGCACATACTGCTTGGTTTCTTTGCGAATCAACTTGGTTTTTGCAATGTCCGAAAAGGTTTCACCGTGAGTCTTGTGCAGCGCGCGCATGACTTTGCCTTCTCCGGCATTGTACGCGGCCATTGCCAGTGGCCAAGCCCCAAACATGTCATGCAGATCCTTTAGATATCTGGCGGCGGCCACGGTCGACTTGATGGGATCGCGCCGTTCGTCGACATAATGGTCGATGCGGAGCCCATAGACCTTTCCAGTTCCTTTCATGAACTGCCAAGGACCGGTGGCTTTGGCTCGTGAATAGGCATAGGGATTGAAGCCGCTTTCGACCAACGACAGATTAACCAAGTCGCTCGGAAGACCGAACTCAGCAAATATGGTTTCGACAAGCGGACGGTATCGACTGAGACGCAACAGCCATTGTTCAAACCGCCCTCTGATCGATGTATTGAAGTACCGGATGTGGCTGTCTACGGCAGGGTCGCGAACAACGGGAATGTTGTAGAGTGTTGCGCTCGATTCGGCCGTTGCAACCGATAACTCGGAAGTGTCTGCAGATGAGCCGGTATGGCTTGCACCGGCCGGCGACGCGACGGTTTTGCCGGTAGTGTTGTCCGTAGCTTCTCCGGTCGATGGGAGATCTGGAGGAGCGCCGGTCAACTCCGGTTCGAGGGGAACAAGATTTGAGTCAAGATCGTCATCGTCCTGGGTAGCCGCCTGTGCGTCTTGGCCTGCGGTGGCAGTTTCGGCACGACCAACCCCCGTTAATGGTGAAAGCGATACAGCAAGAAATAGCAACCCCATTGGCAGGATGTCTACGGTTCGAAGTCTGGACGTCATCAATATGGCCTCGTCACGAAGATTTGTGAAGACTGAGTGAGCTTAGACTATCGGGGTATCACATGCTTGTCAAGAAATCGAACAGGGAAGACGCACCCCCCGTTCGTGTCAACACACACTGCATCGTGTTCTTGTACGTATGCCCAACCCAGTGAGAGGAGTACTCTTTCGATTGAAAGTGAAAAGTCCTGAAAACATCATCGGTTGTGCGGGCGATTTCTTGACAGCTTCCTATTGCAAATGGTAGCGTACCGCCTCTTTTTCAAGTTGCGCCCCATCAGGTTTTATCGAAGGAGGATCGATCCATGTTGAAGCGGTATTTGCTGGCTCCCGGCCCAACGCCTGTGCCGCCGGAAGTGCTCCTGGCGATGGCCCGGCCCATGATTCATCATCGAGCGCCGGAATTCGATCCGATCTTTGCCGAAGTCAGGGAAGGCCTGAAGTGGTTGTTCCAGACTCGGGGCGATGTGTTGATGCTTGCAGCATCCGGCACCGGCGGGATGGAAGGCTCTGTCTCAAACTTTCTGTCTCCCGGCGACAAGGCCTTGTATGTAAACGGCGGAAAATTCGGAGAGCGATGGGGCAAACTGTGCAAGACATTCGGCGTACACCTCGAGCCGAAGAAAAGGTCTATGCCGCTTTGGAGGAGGAACCCTCTTACAATAGGGGCAGGAAGATCTTTCGGAACCTAAGACCAAACATCTCACAACTAATTGATATTACTGATATAGATTGGCACTATCTAGGGAAGGTCTGATTAATTCACGGTTCCACTCGAAAATCTGTTCCTGGGTTGGTCACCAGGGTGAATTCAGTGGGCAGCAGCTGTTCCCAGAACCTATTTGTGGGGCGCACCCATCGTCCGATGGCCTGCAGCCCGCCTCCAGACACACGTCGCCTACGTCTCTGCCAACAGTCGCCGCCGCGCTACGTACAGATTCGCCAAGCCGCAGCTGATCTGGAGCCAGTGGGTATTCTTCGCCAACCCCCGGTACCGGACTTTGGCCCACCCGAAGATCCGTTTGATCACCAGGAACGCATGCTCCACTTTCGCCCGTACTTTCGATTTCGTGCGGTTCTGAGCTCGCTCCTCCTCACTCAGCGGCCGATGGCGATGGGCTTTCGCCTGTACGAAGCTCTTGGCCTTGGGCGCGTGTTGACGAATGACATCGCGTTGTCCACTGTAGGCAGCATCGCCCCACACCCGGGTCTCCTGGCCATGCAGCAACTCCGGTAACACTTGGCTGTCATGCACATTCGCCGCGGTCGCAGCGACCGAATGAATCAGTTTTGTCTGGCTATCCACGCCAATATGCGCCTTCATGCCGAAATACCACTGGTTGCCCTTTTTCGTCTGATGCATCGCGGGATCCCGCTCCTTCGTCCGATTCTTCGTCGAACTGGGCGCGCTGATGATCGTGGCATCGACAATGGTACCTCGACTCACCTTCAGCCCCTGCTTCGTCAGATACTCCCCGATCCGGGCAAAGAGCTGTTTCCCCAACTCGTGCGCCTCCAGTAGATGCCGAAACTTGCAGATCGTCGTCTCATCGGGCACGGGCTCACGGCCCAGATCAATACCCACGAACTGCCGCATGGCCCGCGAGTCATACAACGCCTCTTCGACCGCCGGATCCGACAGGTTGAACCACTGTTGCAGACAATGCAGGCGCAGCATGCGTTCGATCCCGACCGGCGGACGCCCCGGCCCGTCGGCCTTGGGGTAGACCGGCTCGATCACCGTCACTAATTCCGCCCACGGCACCACGCGATTCATTTCGTCGAGGAACCGCTCGCGGCGGGTGGATTTGCGATAGTGCTCAAATGGGATTTCTGCAAAGGTCTGTTGGTGCATGAATGCGTCTCCCGTTCAGTGCTGCATTCCTCATAGCACATCATCAACGGGGAATAAATCAGACCTTCCTTAGATCAGCTGGTAAGTGAACAGAGTAAGGCGGAAGCGGATCTGGGAAAAATGATGATTGAGATGAGGGGAAGGTTCAAAGGGCAATAAGATTTGTCACGGTGCGGTGATAAGAGACCAGGGAGTTGACCGCATGTGGTCATCCCCCTGGTCTCTTGCCGCAATTGATATGATGATCAGCTCGTGACGGCCCCTTCCGAGGCGGATGAGACATGCCTCGCGTATTTCGCCATCACGCCGGATGTATAG
>JABMDG010000049.1:4079-8953 GCA_015904045.1 Nitrospira sp. | reverse complement strand
CGACCGCGGCGAATTTCAACCTCGCCGAATTCATACGAGGCGGATATGGAAAACATGATGATCGAGATGAGGGGAAGGCTGAAAGAACGATAGAGTTTGTCACGGTACGGTGATAAGAGACCTGGGGGTCGACCGGAAGTGGCCATCCCCCCTGGTCTCTTACCGAAGCTGATATGATGATCAGCTCGTGACGGCGCCTTCCGAGGCGGAAGAGACATGCCTCGCGTATTTCGCCATCACGCCGGAGGTATAGCGAGGTAACGGCTTTTTGACTTTTTTGAGCCTGGCGGAAATTTCCTTCTGCGTGAGATTCACATCCAGCCGGCGTTTCGTAATATCGAAGGTAATCCGGTCACCGTTTCTAATTGCCGCAATAGGGCCGCCTCTCACCGCTTCTGGAGCAACGTGGCCGGCCATCAGGCCATGTGTTGCGCCGGAGAATCGCCCGTCGGTCAACAATGCCACGGAATCGCCGAGTCCCGCCCCGACAATGGCAGCTGTGACTCCCAGCATCTCGCGCATACCCGGTCCTCCCGAAGGACCTTCGTACCGAATCACCACCACATCGCCGGCCTTAATCCGCCCGGACTTGACTGCGCCGAACGCATCTTCTTCCCGATCGTAGACTCTTGCCGGACCTTGGAATTTCATCATGGAATGTCCGGCAACCTTGACCACGCAGCCTTCCGGCGCAAGATTACCTTTCAGAATCACCATGCCGCCGGTTGGTTTGATCGGGCTCGATAACGGACGAAGCACCTGCTGGTCTCGTGTCTCGATAGCTTTCTTCGCTTCTTCTCCAATCGTGAGCCCTGTTACCGTCGGCTGATTGCCGTGAAGAATACCTGCGTCAAGTAAGCGCTTCGCTACCAGTGTCGTCCCTCCAGCCGCGTAGAGATCGGCGGCAGTAAACCGCCCCCCGGGCTTGAGATCGGCAAGCAACGGGACTTTGCGATTGATCTTGTCGAAATCGTCGATGTTCAGTTTAATCCCCATTTCGCGCGCCACTGCAAGAAGGTGGAGCACGGCATTTGTCGATCCACCCGTTGTTGCAACTGCCGCAATCGCATTCTCAAGTGACTTGCGGGTAATGATCTGCTTGGGCCGGAGGTTCTGTTTGATCAATTCCATGACCATTTTGCCGCATTCGAAGGCCACATCATCCTTCTGTTGATCCATGGCAGGCACGCCGTTGCGCCCCATGGGTGAAATGCCAAGAAACTCGAAGGCAATTGCCATAGTATTGGCCGTAAACTGCCCGCCGCACGCACCGGGACCAGGACAGGCATGGTCTTCGAGGTCTTTCAGTTCAGCGTTGGTCATGTGGCCGGATGCGTGTTTGCCGACCGCTTCGAAGACATCCTGAATCGTGACGTCATGCCCCTGGAACTTTCCGGGCATGATCGAACCTCCGTAGAGCATGACGGACGGCAAATTTAACCTGGCAAGCGCCATGACCGTGCCAGGAATCGTCTTATCGCAGCCGGACAGCGCGACAACTGCGTCGAACAAGTGGCCGCGCGCGACCAATTCGATCGAGTCGGCAATCACTTCCCGGCTGATGAGCGAGGCCTTCATGCCCTCAGTCCCCATCGAAATGCCGTCCGAGACCGCAATCGTGTTGTACTCGATCGGTGTTCCACCGGCGGCACGAATACCGGCTTTCACCCGCTCCGACAGCCGGCGGAGGTGGTAGTTGCACGGCATGACCTCGATCCAGGTATTGGCCACCCCGACGAGAGGCTTGGACAAATCATCGTCAGTAAATCCCACGGCTTTCAGCATTGCCCGGGCCGGTGCCCGGGACGGGCCAACCAGCAGATCATGACTCTTCAGTATTAAGTCTTTCGGCATAGCCTATTCTACTCGTCCTTTCTTTTCGTGCGTGTCGTGCGCAACGCACACAAGCGAATGCGATGCGGCCCGCAAGACGGCAATGCTATTGCACAGACATGTTGCTGGGTGGAGAAGGTGGTGCAACCTCGCCATAACCCGTATGCGGGTTCTTGCCATGGGGATTGGAGCCATGGGGCATGCCGCCGCCATGTGGATTGCCGTGCCCCATGTCCCCCCCTTTGTGCTGATGCATCACTTTGTCGTGTTCGGTCTTTTCCTTCTCACGCTGCTCCGGTGTCAACACCGCCATCACGTCGCGCCGCATCTTGATCGCGGTCAAGCGAAGCAGTATCTGTAGATCTTCGCTCTGTTTCAGCTTCATTTCGATTGCAGCAACATCCGACTTGTCGTCATCCGTGAGGGACTTCAGCTCACGCTCGGCAATTTGAATCTCGGCTTCTGCCTTGATACGGACCTTGTCCAGGCTCAATTGGAAGTCTTTCAGTTTCGCTACTTGGTCCGCCGTCAGCCCGATGTCCTTTTCATGCTTGAGCAAGTGCCGGATCAAATGGCCGGTCCCGCTATGCATCATGCCTTTCCCGTAACCACCCATTGCACCGTGTCCACCATGGCTGCCGACATGACCGTAACTGGGATCATTGGCCCATACACCGGTCCCCCCCAAGGCCAGCATAAACACCGCTGCAACACCACATGACACAATCGTCTTTGTTGCTCGCTTCATGACTCCTCCTTTTTCTAGGAACAAGACCGTTCCGGAACGGCTGAAAATGGCACACATCTGACTTCGGTCAGATAATTCATGATCGGCTCGCCATTTCCGCGCTGTAGCTTGCCATACAGACCGAGGCAACGCAAGCAAACGCCATGCGCTTGTCAACCCAATTTAGAAATGTCCTCTTTCTCCCCAAGTAGAAATGTCCGGTTTAGGTATTCGCTACGGTCACCGGTGTTTGTCGCTCCGGTCGCAGGCGGCGGCGCCACGGATGATCGGGGCTCGGCGTGACCGGACGCTGAGAGATGTGGGCCTTGAGAGGCGCCACCACTCGCTCCGGACGAGCGGAGATGGCGTGATAGTCCAGGGGGCGGCCGTGGTGCGTGATCCGCATCGTCCCATCCACCCGCTCTTCGACCATGACGTGGGCCGCTCGGACATTGGTCCGCACCTGATAGAGCTGCCCGTGGTGCGCCACCGTCCAGTCACGGCGCAGGCACCGGGTGGTCTTGATGCACAAGCTCCGGTCCAACGCGCGGTGTGCGGGGCGAGGGCGGTGGAGATCGGTGGCGTGGGCGGGCGGGACCGTAAACCGCTGGTTGTAGCGCGGCAGCCACGTCTCCAGGAATCGATTGGCGGCCGTGATCGTGGCGATGCCCGCGAGGCGCAACGCTTTCACCAAGCGATCCTGGAGCGTCTTGAACAGCCGCTCCACCCGCCCTTTGGCCTGGGGCGAGTGGGCTGCGATCAACTCGACTCCCAACTCGCCCAGCGCCCGCCCAAACTGACTCGTGGGGGGCCTCCCGGCCAACTGCTCGTCCACGGTGGGTGGGGCTGGCGATTGATAGGTGGTATGCTTGTCCGCGTAGACCGCCAGCGGAATCCCATACTGCCGAATGTAGCGGTGGATGCTGTCCATCGCCGGGAGCGTCCCTTCGTACGCGTAGAACCGGGCATACACCCGACTACTCGCATCGTCGATGTACGCCATCAGCACGCAGCGGGGCCCGCGCCCTTCGAACCAGTCGTGGTGCGAGCCATCCAGCTGGATCAATTCCCCCACATGCGCCTTCCGCTCCCGCCACGCTCGGTGGGGCCGCTTCCGCCGCGTGAAGTGGTCGAGGCCGGCGTCCCGGAACCAGCCCCGCAGGGTCTCGTCGCTGAGCGTGATCCCATGGTGCTCCGCCAACTGCTCCGCCGCCAACGTCGGCCCAAAATCTCCATATCGCGTCGCGCACAGCGTCAGCACCTTGGTCTTGAGCTGCTCCGGGAATCGGCGGTTCGAGGGCTTCCCCCGTCCCTGATGGGCGAGTCCGGGGGGCCCCGCCTGCGCCATCCGCACGATGAGACGCCGGATGTGGCGGGGCGTGAGCCCCAGTAGCGCGCCCGCCGTCACTTGCGTCAACTGCTTCTCCATCGTCTGGCGAATCACAGACACCCGCCGGAGCTCCTTCACACTCATGATGACCCGGTCCTCTCTCTGACCATCTGGCCCTCCTTGTAAGGGCTGACAGTCTCGCAACAAAGAGGACATTTCTACTTTGGCACAACCGGACATTATCATTTTGGGATTACATTCAGATCGGCAGGTTTCACTGAATGACGGCAAGCGCCCGGCCTACCCTCGCAAAGGCCTCCACTGCCCGTTCCAGCTGGGCTCTCGTGTGGGCCGCCGACATCTGGACACGGATTCGTGCCCGACCTTCTGGCACGACGGGGTAGCTGAATCCGACTACGTACACGGCCTCGTTCAGCAGCGCGTCGGCCATCGACGTGGCAAGCGCAGCCTCGCCCAACATGACGGGAATAATGGGATGTTCGCCCGGAATGAGACGAAATCCCAACGCGGTCAGCTGGGCGCGAAAAAACACTGCGTTGGCATGGAGCCGCATGCGCAACTCATCGCCCTTTTCCACAAGGTCGAGTGCGCGCAAGGCTCCGGCCGCCACAACAGGCGGGAGCGCATTAGAGAACAGGTAGGGTCTCGACCGTTGGCGAAGCAATTCGACGATCTCAGCCTTGCCCGATGTAAATCCTCCTGTTGCCCCACCCAGTGTCTTTCCAAAGGTGCTTGTGACGATGTCAACGCGATCGGCCATGCCGAAATGGGCCGGTGTGCCCCTCCCGTGGGGGCCGAGGACACCGGTCGCATGGCTGTCATCCACTACTACCGCCGCATCGTACCGCTCGGCGAGCTCGACAATCCGGTCGAGCCTGGCTAGATCCCCATCCATCGAAAACACTCCGTCGGTCACGATGAGCCGTAACCTGCTGTCTTGCGATGTTTCCAACCGCCCTTCAA
>JABMDG010000049.1:0-3979 GCA_015904045.1 Nitrospira sp. | reverse complement strand
GCACGCGACGCACAGCCTGTCACGACTCGATAGTTATATAGTTTACCATCGAACCCGATCCGCGCTACGGCTTCCTGAGTGAGGGTCAGACGGATCGGGATACGACGGGACCAGATTCTCATTTGCTGTGCATTATAGTCTCCCTGCATTGGACCGTCAAAATGATGCAGCCTGGACCTAGCAGAGACATCCATCCGCGTTCAGCGTTCTAAATCCCCCAACGGTTCACATTGTCGTCTGGGTGAAACTTACCCACACGACCGTTCTTGACCCCTTCAAAAACGCTATGTTAGAGTCTTCCGGTCCGGACGAACCCGTAGTCATTTTCTATGCGCGTCATTGCAGGCACCTATCGAGGCCGTCGTCTTCGTGGCCCCCAGGGATCCCTGATACGTCCGACTTCAGATCGAGTTCGGGAGGCATTGTTCTCAATTCTTGGCAATCGCCTTCCCTCGGGCCGAGTACTTGATCTTTATGCGGGGACCGGAGCGATCGGAATCGAAGCCATAAGCCGAGGCGCCGCGCATGTGACCTGCGTTGAATCCGAGATTGAAGCACTGAAACTCTTGCGTCAGAATATGCTGGACTGCGGGATAGGCCATCACATTACCGTGTACGCGCACACTGTCAAACAATTTCTCAACCGACCGGAACAGTGGGAAGGCCCGTACGATATTGTATTGGTGGAGGGATCGATCACCACGGCAGAGGATGCTCATCGCATTCTGAGCGTTCGACAACAGGCGAAGGTGCTGATCACGATCGGGGCTTGCGCGACAGCCGGCGGCATTCAGGCGTTGCGCAACTGGGGCGATATCGAGGCGTTTAAACAGGCTGTCTATCCCAGGCCGGACTATATCCAGAGTCTCAGCACCTCCACTCCCATCTCGGAACATGTCCATGTGGACTTCGAATTGTGGGGCTGTCCGATCGAGAAGGGCCAACTCCTGCGCGTCATCACGGACTTGGTGGCTGGAGTCCAGCTTCACCTGCCGGCTGACAGTGTCTGTCTGGAGTGCAAGCGGCGAGGAAATGTGTGCGTGGTGGTTGCGAAGGGGATGCCTTGTCTTGGGCCGGTGACCAGGACCGGTTGCGGGGCGATCTGTCCGGCTATGGGGCGGGACTGTTACGGCTGTTTTGGACCAAGCGAAGGCGCAAGGAAAGGGCCAGGTCTTCCACCCAACACGGCCTCCCTCGCGAGGCACTTCCATGAGGGACTGCAACTGATTCCGGTCGAGGTCCTGCGGCGATTTCGTGGTATCAACGGCGCTGTGGACCCCTTTCGGAATGAAAGCACGGTCTGGGAGAACAAGGGGTAATAGGTGAGGAGTAGAGGGTGACGGGCAAAGAAGAGGCGAGGAACACGAGAACCATTGCCGTCGACCTGGTGGCACGCGTGGAGGGTGAAGGCGCGCTCCGTGTCACCGTGAAGGGTGAAACCGTTCAGGACGTTCAACTCAAGATCTTCGAGCCACCCAGGTTTTTCGAAGCTTTCTTGCAGGGACGGCATTACAGCGAAGTGCCGGACATCGTCGCGCGGATCTGCGGCATCTGCCCCGTGGCGTATCAGATGAGCGCAGTCCATGCGATCGAGCAGATTTTTGGCCTGCGTGTCGAAGGGGCGTTGCGAGACCTGCGGCGGCTCATCTATTGCGGCGAGTGGATCGAAAGCCATGCGCTGCATGTGTACATGCTCCAGGCGCCGGATTTTCTCGGGTATGACAGCGGCATTGCGATGGCGAAGGATCATCCGGCTGTGGTGACCCGAGGCTTGCGGCTCAAGAAGGCCGGCAATGCGATCATGACGTTGTTGGGCGGCCGTTCCGTGCATCCGGTCTCCGTGAAGGTGGGTGGTTTCTCGCGGGTGCCCCGGCGCAGCGAGCTGGAGGGATTGAAAGATGAACTTCTGTGGGCGCGCGATGCAGCGATCGAGACCGTGCGCTGGGTCGCAGATTTCGACTATCCCGATTTTATGCTTGACTACACATATGTCGCGCTTCGTCACCCTGATGAGTATCCCTTCAATGAAGGTCAGGTTGCTGTATCCAGTGGGCTGCAAATTTCGGCAAACGAGTTCGAACAACATTTCACCGAACACCAGGTCGCCTATTCCACCGCGCTCCACTGTGCCCTACAAGGCTCGCCCTATCTGGTCGGCCCACTGGCTCGTCTGAACCTGAATCAGGAGCATGTGACGCCGTTGGCCAAGCAGGTCTTAACCAACTGTACGATTGCGTTGCCCTTGCGGAATCCGTTCCATGGGATCATCGCGCGTTCGGTCGAAATCCTCTATGCACTGGAAGAGTCGTTGCGGGTCATTGAACGGTATGAACCTCCGCCCCTCCCGGCAGCACCGATTACGGTGCAGCCGGGCATCGGGATGGCTTGTACGGAAGCGCCACGGGGAATTCTCTACCATCGATACCAGGTGGACGGCGACGGTGTGTCAAACAATTTCTCAACCGACCGGAACAGTGGGAAGGTCCTTACGATATCGTATTTGCCGACCCCCCCTACGCTCTCGTACACGATCTGGAATCGTTGTTGACTCAGACTGTCACCGAGCGCCTCCTGACAGCCGACTCCTGGCTCGTCGTTGAGCATGCAGAAAAAACCCTCCTTCCTGTTTCTCTGGGCTCCGCCGCCTATGTGCGCCGTTATCGCTATGGCGACACTGCCCTCTCTTTATATTCCTCTTCCAGTACGGCATCGCGATGAAGATCGGTGTCTACCCTGGAACATTTGATCCCGTCACCCATGGCCACACCGATATTATTACGCGAAGCTTACGTGTCTTCGATAAAGTCATCGTCGCGGTCGCGCCCAATCCATCCAAGCATCCCCTCTTCAATCTTGCTGAACGGCTTGATATGGTGACGCTGGTTATGAAGGATGTCGATCAAGTGGAAGTAATCACGTTCGATGGACTCTTAGTCGACTATGTCGAACGGGCCGGCGCGCATGCTATTATCCGTGGACTGCGCGCTATCTCGGACTTTGAACACGAATTCCAAATGGCTCTCATCAACCGCAAATTGGCCAGGCATGTGGAAACCGTCTTCCTGATGCCGAGCGAGGAGTATTCATACTTGTCTTCTACGATCATCAAAGATGTGGCACACCATGGCGGCAGCCTGGCTGAGTTTCTTCATCCTGAAGTGGCACGTCGGCTCCACGAACGAATTCGGAGTCTCAAATCATGAAACTCGCCGCACGTGTCGGCCGCATTACGCCTTCCCCGACCTTGGCGATGACGGCAACAGCCAAAGCTATGGCAGCGCAAGGGCTCGATGTCGTCGACTTTTCATCAGGAGAACCGGATTTCGATACTCCGGATCCGGTCAAGGCCGCTGCAGAAGCGGCCATTCGGGCCGGTTTTACAAAGTATACGCCGTCGTCGGGCATCGACGAATTACGCCAAGCCATTATCGACAAGTTACAGGATGAGCTCGGACTCCGGTATGAGAAGTCGCAAATCCTGGTCTCGTGCGGCGCGAAGCATTCGCTTTACAACTTAGCTGAAGCGCTTCTTGAAGCCGGTGATGAGGTCATCATTCCGACGCCCTATTGGGTCTCGTATGCTGATCAAGCTATGTTGAATGATGCGACGCCGGTTCTTCTGCCTACACATGAATCAAATGGATATGCCATCAATGCGGATGACCTACGGCGGCTGGTCACGCCACGAACGAAGGCGATCATAATCAATAGTCCATGCAATCCAACTGGCGCCACCTATAACCGGAACACGCTCGAAGCCATTGCCGATATTGCGGTCCGGCATAAGTTACTCATCATTTCAGACGAGATTTATGAAAAGGTCTTGTACGATGGCGCGACGCACGTGAGCATCGCCACACTCAGTGCCGAAGTCGCGGCCCAGACAGTGATTATCAACGGTGTCTCGAAAGCCTATGCGATGACCGGCTGGCGGATCGGCTATGCCGCAGGTCCCAAAGATCTACTGACGGCAATGGCC
>JABMDG010000048.1:22396-26825 GCA_015904045.1 Nitrospira sp. | reverse complement strand
CTACCCGATTTTTGACTCGAAAGAAGAGGCGAAATCGAACCCGCTCGGCAAGGGATTGCCGGCCGGCCCCGGGGCAGCGGCGGGAAAAATCGCGCTGACGCCCGATCGCGCGGTGGAGATGAAGGCTGCCGGCACCCGCGTCGTACTGGTCCGGCAGGAGACCAGTCCGGACGATATCCATGGCATGAACGCGGCGGCAGGATTTTTGACAGCCCGCGGCGGGATGACCTCGCATGCGGCGGTTGTGGCGCGGCAGATGGGCAAGGTCTGTGTGGCGGGGTGCGACGCGGTGGAAGTGCTCGATGCCCAACGGGTCAAGATCGGCGCCAAGACGTTCAAAGAGGGCGACTATCTCTCGATCAATGGGTCAACCGGCAATGTGTACGAGGGGGATATCCCGGTCGTCGAGTCTGAAATCATTCAGGTGATTCAAGGTAAGCTGGATGCCAAGAAGTCGGAGAAGTACCAGCGGTTCGCGACGATTCTCTCGTGGGCGGACAACGTGCGCAAACTGAGGGTGCGGGCCAATGCCGATGTGCCGGAGCAGGCGAAGATCGCCCGAGGGTTTGGCGCGGAAGGCATCGGGCTTTGCCGCACCGAGCACATGTTCTTCGCGGAAGACCGCATTCCGGTCATGCAGAAGATGATTTTGGCAAGAACGAAGGAAGAGCGCGAAAAGTATCTTGATCAGCTGCTGCCTCTCCAAAAACAAGATTTCATCGGGCTCTACCGTGAAATGCAGGGCTATCCGGTGACGATTCGGCTGCTGGATCCGCCGCTCCACGAGTTTCTTCCCAAGCGGGAAGAGTTGATGGTCGAGATCGCGCAGCTCGAATTGACGGGCAAAGACGGCGCTGCGCTCGACGAAAAGCGGCGGCTGCTGGTCCGCGTCGAAGAGTTGCATGAATTCAATCCGATGTTGGGACTGCGCGGATGCCGACTGGGGATTACGATGCCGGAGATCACGCGCATGCAGGCGCGCGCCGTGATGGAAGCGGCCTGTGAATTGGCCAAGGAAGGCAAGAAGATCGTGCCGGAGATCATGATTCCCTTGGTCGGCATGGTCTCGGAAATGAAGTCGCAAAAGGACTTGATCCGCGAAGTCGCGCAGGAGACGATGAAGCGCTATAACGTCAAGCTCTCCTATCTGATCGGGACCATGATCGAGTTGCCGCGCGCGGCGGTGACCGCCGATCGGATTGCGGAAGAGGCGGAGTTTTTCTCGTTCGGCACGAATGATCTGACGCAAACCACGTTCGGGTTTTCCCGAGACGATGCGGCAAAATTCATCGACTACTATAAGACCGTAGGCATCATGGAATCCGATCCCTTTGCCGTCCTCGACCGGGAAGGCGTCGGAGACCAGGCCCGGCATCAAGCTTGGCATTTGCGGCGAACATGGCGGCGATCCCAGTTCGGTGGAGTTCTGCCACCAGCTTGGATTGGATTATGTCAGCTGTTCGCCCTATCGGGTGGCGATCGCCAGGCTCGCCGCCGCGCACGCCGCATTGGCCGAGGCCGATGCGAAGAAGGCCGTGCCGAAATCGCCGCGTCCTTCCGCCAAGGCGAAAGCGGCGTCCCGCAAGAGACGGTGACCAAGAGCCAACAAGATTACCACTACATGTCCCTAGCCCTTCGCCTTGCGGCGAAGGGCCGGGGTACGGCCAGTCCAAATCCGATGGTCGGCGCCGTGGTCGTAAAACAGGGCCGAATCATCGGACAGGGGTTTCACCTTCGTCCAGGCCTGCCTCATGCGGAAGTTCTGGCTCTCCGACAGGCAGGCAGTCGCGCGCGTGGCGCCACCCTCTATGTGACGCTCGAACCCTGCTGTCATCTTCGTAAGCGCACGCCACCCTGCGTGCCGGATGTTCTTCGCTCCTGTGTCAGCCGCGTGGTCATTGCCATGACCGATCCGAATCCATCAGTGAAGGGGAAGGGGGCTGCGGCGCTTCGGCGGGCCGGACTCTCGGTCAGGGTTGGTGTCGCCCGTTCAGAGGCTGAGGAACTGAACCGGGCCTATATCCATTGGATAAAGACGAAGTGCCCCTACGTGATCCTGAAAGCGGGGATGACGCTCGACGGGCAGATTGCCACGGCTTCCGGTAATTCGAAGTGGATTACGAGCAAGAAGTCCCGTGCAGAGGTCCATCGGCTTCGTGGCCAGATGGATGCCGTTCTGGTCGGGGTGGGTACGGTATTGGCCGACGATCCTGCTCTGACGGCTCGAACGGGTCCTCATCTCAGGAAATTGGCATCGAGACAGCCGCTTCGGGTGGTTGTGGACAGTTCGTTACGCAGTCCTCTGAAGGCGCAGATTCTCTCTCGGCAGACGCAGGCCAAGACGCTGGTAGCCACGACTGATTCGGCCGAGGCCTCTCGGAGACAGGAACTTGTGAAACGCGGCGTCGAAGTGCTCACTCTTCCCAGCCTTCGAGGGAAAGTTTCTCTCCCTGCCTTGATGCGGGAACTTGGTCAACGTGGGGTGACGGCTCTCCTCTTGGAAGGCGGCGGCGAACTTCACGCAGCCATGTTGAAGGCCAATCTTGTCCAGCACGTTCGCCTCTACGTGGCGCCGGCACTGCTCGGCGGCGCCGATGCGAAGGGGGTGATCGGCGGCAAGAGCCCGGCGAGCCTGGCCTCGGCACTGCGGCTGCGTAACGTGAAGGCTCGTTCGATCGGGGAGGATCTCGTCCTGGAAGGCGATCTGTGATCGGCGTCATCCTCGTTGCGCTCCTTCTTTCATGGGGCTGCGGGCATGCCACTTCTAGTCTTGTCGCCGGCCCAACGGATGAATCCGAAAATCTTGCGGCTACGGTCTTCCAATATGTCGATGCCACGGACAGTGAAGAAGCCGACCGCATCCTGCAGGACATTCAAGCCCATCCGAATGCGTCCATCGAGCGGGTCGTGGGGATCATCCGTACGGGTCGGGTCTATAAGCCTCAGCCTACCGGGATGTTTCCTGAACAAGAAATTGTCGTGCAAGGACGGGCCTATCCCTTGTCCCTCTCCATTCCAGCCACGTATGACCCCTCGAAGAGTGTCGGGTTGGTGGTCTGTTTGCACGGAGCAGGCTTCACCGGGGCTGCCTATCTCGAACGATGGCAGGGGCGGTTGGGCGAGGGCTATCTCCTGGCCTGTCCGACCTATCCTTCCGGCGCCTGGTTCACGCGGCGGGCTGAAGAGCTGGTCCTGGCCACGATCCGCGAGCTGCGCACACGCTACCACGTCGATCCGGACCGGATTTTTCTGACGGGCATGTCGAATGGGGGGATCGGCACCTGGCTGATTGGGATGCACCATGCATCATTGTTTGCCGGGATCGCGCCGATGGCCAGCGGCCTCGACGACATCCTCATGCCGTTCCTGGCGAATCTCCGCAACACCCCGATCTACATCATTCATGGCGCGAAGGACCAGGTGATGCCGGTAGAGTTGAGCCGGTCGATTTCGCGCGAACTGAAAATGCTGGGCTATTCCCATGTGTATCGTGAGCATGAGCGTGAACATCCGATGGCGGGCGGCCACTACTTCCCCAAAGAAGAGTTGCCGGACCTTGTGATGTGGCTCAATGAGCAGCGCCGCGGGCCGTTGCCTGGCAGGCTCACGGTGGTGCGGGAGGCCTCTCACTTGCAGTCCTTCAACTGGCTGCGTCTGGAGTCGACCGATCCGATCGCTGCGTTTTCAGAGGATCTCGTCGATAAACGTGACGAAAGGATCAAGCGTCGGGAATACGCGAAGCTCGATGCCTCGATCGTGGGAACCAACCGCATTGAGGTGATCGCGGAACGAGTCCGGCGCTATAGCATCTTTTTGAATGACCGGCTTGTCGATTTCTCAAAGCCGGTGACGGTGTTGACCAATGGGCAGGTCTCGTTCACGGGAATGGTCACGCCGTCGCTGGAGACCTTGCTTCGGCAGGCGAGGCAGCGGCAAGATCCTCGAGAACTCTTTTCCGTTCAACTCACGATTGCGATTCCAAACCGGCCATGAGTGCCGAGGTACGGCTCTGTGAGTTACCGCGAGCATGGAAGCCCATCGTGGGTGCGTTGGTCGTTGCTCTCGGGCTGGGGTTGGTCCTGTCTGCGAGACCTGGGTGGTCGGACAGCTGTTTGCTCTCGCCGCACCATGGCGGCCTGGTGTTCCCCGTCGAGAAAATCGATCGGGAGTGGGCGTGCCGGCTGCAATCGATCATTGACGACTCCACGACGGTCAGTACCGTGGGGCCGATCCGGGTGGCCTTGTCTGAGTCGGTGTACCGGTATCTACTGGATCGGCCGCCTCTTGCCGCCACGTTGATCCATCGCCTGGGCTTCGGGGTGTACTCGTCAGAATTCCGAGGCCCTCGCCGCTTCTAGGGCGATGACGGCGAAGGGACCAAGGGCATTGTGGAACTGGTGTATGAAGACTCGACGTCCCGTATCTATTT
>JABMDG010000048.1:19843-22296 GCA_015904045.1 Nitrospira sp. | reverse complement strand
TGACGGCGATGGGACGAAAGGGATTGTTGAGCTGGTGTACGAAGATCCCGCGTCGCGTATCTACTTTCTTCAGGGAACACATAAGGGCCGATTGCTCCCCCATATTGCAGGAAAAGCGGTTGTCTTTCTCAGAATGGAAGCTGTGCGCGATCGGGACCGCCGGGAAATGATCGACAGTACATTGGTTGCGTACACCAGGTTGGACAACCGCGTCCTTTCAGGGCTGGTCTCTCTCCTGCGCCCGCTAATCGGAGAAATCGCGGGAGGGAAGTTAAAAAAGGGAGTGGAGACCGTCAATCGCTTGGGGATGGCGATGCGGCAGCACCCGGAGCGCGTTCTGTCAAAGGCGATTGAACCGCCCCCTCTTCCGGACGCTGATATCGCGTTCTTGAGGGAGGCGCTGGGGAGCCCACCTGCCCCATGACCACGTCGCGCAGCTTCCTGCTGATCTGCACGGTCGGCATCTTCTCGTTTATCAGCTATAACATGGTGCGGATGCCCGCACTCTCGTTGTTTGCCGAATCGCTTGGTGCGAGCCCGGAACGAATTGGGTTGATTGTCTCCGTGTCGACCTTGACGGGCGTGTTACTGAAGCTTCCGTCTGGGGCCCTCTCCGATATTTACGGAAGGCGGTTCTTATTGCGGATCGGTGTCGTGGCGTTCGGGCTGCCGCCGTTTCTCTACCCCTTCATTACCGACTTGGATGCGCTCACCGCGCTACGGTTCCTCCACGGGCTTGCCACGGCGATCTTTGCGCCGAGCGCGCTGGCTACCGTCGCGGAGCTCTATCGGGAACGGCGTGGCGCGGCCCTCGGCACCTATACGGCTTGTACGCAGTCCGGCTCGCTGTTGGGACCGTTTCTCGGCGGATATCTCATTCACACGGCGGGATTCTCCACGGCGTTCATCACGGCCGGTGTGTTCGGCTGTATCGGGATGGCGCTGTTCTATAGTCTGCATCTTGATGTCGCGGTACCGCAGCGGAAGGACAAGGGACTGGCGGTCGTGCTGGACGAGATGTGGAAGGGATTTGCCGCCGTCGCCAAGAACAAGATCGTGCTGATCACCAGCATGACCGATGGCGCCAAGATGATCGCCAACGGCGCATTGATGGCCTTTTTGCCGCTGTACGGAGTCTCGGCGGGGCTGAATCCGGGAGAGGTTGGCCTGTTGTTCACCGTCCAAGCGTTTACGTCGTTCTTTTCCAAGCCGATCATGGGGCGCGTGTCCGATCAGGTAGGGCGGCAACCGCTGATCATAATCGGTCTGTTGATTTGTGCAGGCACGTTCGTCTGTATCCCGCAGGTCTCGATGTTCGCGGTTCTAGTGGTGCTGTCTGCCGGATTCGGGTTCGGCGAAGCGGTAGTCTCCTCGTCTTCCTCAGCCCTTGTGGCAGACAGTTCCGAGTTCAAACGACTCGGAGCGGGCATGGGCATGCAGGGCACGATCATGGACATCGGCCACGCGAGCGGCCCCTTGCTGGCAGGCTTGTTAATTGCCAATCTGAGTTACTCGCAAGCGTTTGCCATCATTGCCGGGATTCAACTGCTGGCGGGCTTCGTGTTCTGGATTGCGATGAGAGGCCGATAGGCTGTCAGAGAGTGCTATAATGGCGGCGCAATAAGGGGAGTTAAATCATGTTTACCGGCATTGTCGAAGAAATGGGGGCCATCACCGCGCTGGAGAAAACCCTGGCGGGGACCAGATTCACCATCCTGGCTTCGGTGGTAATGGGAGATCTGAAGATCGGTGACAGCGTGAGTGTGAATGGAACCTGTCTCACAGTGGTGTCAAAAAGCGAGCGCGACTTTTCCGTAGAAGTGTCGCCCGAAACCTTGTCTGTCACGACGCTCAACAGCTTCACGGCGGGCACAGCGGTCAACCTCGAGCGAGCCATGAGGCTCAATGAACGCATCGGCGGGCATCTGGTGGCCGGCCATGTGGACGGGGTGGGTGTCATTCGCAGCCGGCATCAGGACGGCAACGCCATCCTATTCACCATTGGAGCGCCGCCGGAGATTCTGCGCTATTGTGTTGCGAAGGGGTCGATTACCGTAGACGGCATCAGCCTCACGATCAACGACGTAAACGGAAAGGGGTTTTCCGTCGCCATCATTCCGCATACGGCGAAAGTGACCACGCTGGGCCTTAAGCAAGTCAATGACTCCGTCAACCTCGAATCCGACCTGATCGGCAAGTACGTCGAGCGGTTGCTTCAAGAACGCAGCCAGTTGCCCAAATCCACGCCGGTCATCGACAAAGACTATCTGCAAAAGCGTGGGTTGATTTAGCAAGCTCTGACAGCGAAGGGCTCGGTTTGAAAAGTAGAATGAGCTGGCCCGATAGGCCCTCGTACTACTTTCCTGTTGGGGCATCTTGCAATCCAGCATTTGCTACGCATGAGTCCGCGCCCGTGCTAGGGTGATCATGCGCAGTTGCCTGACCCCATTGTC
>JABMDG010000048.1:14748-19743 GCA_015904045.1 Nitrospira sp. | reverse complement strand
GGTATGGTTCCGTCAAGTGTCGAAAAATATATTAAAGAGCACAAGTTATATGCATAATGAATATAAAGAAATTATCAGCTTCTTAAAAAACACTTTAAAACCTAGTTTAATTACAATTTCGATTGATTTGTTCACTATTTTCCAATTATTATTTTTTCACTCGCTGCTCTTTCACAAATTTTTTCGTCGTCCTCTGCTTCTCGATCTAACGGCCCACAAGATGTTATCCGGCGATACTACTACACTTCAGCTCCAGGTGATCAGCTGAGGCGCGAAGACATTGCGGAAAAGTTCCCATGCGATGTTGAACCCGTACACAGCCGGGTGGCCACAGGACGGCAATTGAACCATGGTACACGACATGGCAGATGAGCCGCTGTTTGAATCGTCAGCGTCCGGACAGCCGTCTTTGGGCGATCGGCCTAAGGACGATACGTTACGCAATCTGGTGGCGCGACTGGTGCAGGAGCAACCCTACGCGGTGCTGTGTACGCAGGGCGAAGGGCAACCGTACGGGTCGCTGGTCGCCTTGGCCGTGAGCGATGATCTGCGTTCGGCTGTCTTCGCCACGCCGATCACCACGCGCAAGTACCGCCTCCTCTGCGACTGCGACCACGTGGCGCTGGTCATCGACAGCCGCTCGCACTCGAGCGCGGACATGATGCAAATCGAGGCCGTCACGGCCACCGGACGTGCTCGGCAGATTTCACCGGGCGCCGACTATGAACAGGAGGCCAATCTGCTGGTCGCTCGGCATCCCCAACTGGAGCTGTTCGTTGGGTCCCCCACGACCGCCTTGTTCCACGTCGACATCATCCGATACTTCCATGTGACGCGTTTTCAGGAGGTTCGGCAATGGACTCTGACCCGTGGGTGATCTCGCTCGACGCCGCCTCGTGCGACGATCAGCGGATCGGCGGCAAGGCGGCTCAGTTGGCACGGTTGCAGCGCGCGGGCTTTCGGATCGCCTCCGGATTCTGTGTCACGGTGGCGGCCTACGAGCAGTTCCTCCGGGACACGCAATTGCAACGCGTCGTCCAGATGGAGCTTGGCCGAAAGCCATTCGGAGAACTGCGCTGGGAGGAACTCTGGGACACCGCGTTGCGCATCCGTAACAGGTTTGCGGTGGCGAACGTCCCGCTCGCCGTCGAGCAGTCGATCCGCCGAGCGGTTCGGCTGCTGGGGCCCCGCACGCCCGTGGCTGTCCGGTCGTCAGCTCCCGGAGAAGACTCGGCCCAGCGGTCTTTTGCGGGGCTGCACGAGTCGTTCCTGCATGTCGTGGGGGAAGAAGCGGTTCTCGAATCTGTCCGTCTGGTGTGGGCGTCGTTGTGGTCGGATGCGGCGCTGCTGTACCGCCAAGAATTGGCCCTCGATCCGCTGACTAGCCGGATGGCCGTATTGATCCAAGAAATGCAGACGGAGGACCGCTCCGGCGTCGCTTTTGGCCGTGATCCCCGGACGGACGAGAACGATCGTGCCGTGATTGAAGCAGTTCCCGGACCCTGCTCTGGTCTCGTCGACGGGAGCGTCGATCCGGACCACTGGCTGATGAGCCGAGCGACGCGTCAAGTAGTCTCGTTTCGGTCGGGCCGCCGCGAGAACGGCGAGCAAGCCGCACCGTTGCTGCAGCCGTCCGATCTGGAATCTCTCCTCCTGGTGGTCGATCAGGTGGAAAGCCGACTGGGCTGGTGTCCCGACGTGGAGTGGACGGGGCGTGCCAACCGCCTGACCGTTCTGCAGGCACGGCCGATCACCCGCGCCCGGCAGGATCCAAATGACAAGCGGTCCTGGTACCTCACGCTGCGGCCCGACAAGCACCGGCTCCGCCAATTGGGCCAGCGTGTAGCCGAGCAGTTAATTCCTGAACTCCGGGACCTTGGCGATCGCTTGGCTGCCGAGGACGTGGAGGGCTTGGACGACGCGCAACTGGCGGACTGTATCCAGACGCGACAGTCTTTACTGGAGCACTGGAAACGTGTGTATTGGGACGAGTTCATTCCCTTTGCCCATGGCGTGCGCTACCTCGGGATGTACTACAACGATGCCGTGCATCCCCAGGACCCCTACGACTTCGTGGGTCTGCTCCGGGGCGAAGACATGTTGGCCTCGCAGCGGAATCAATTGCTGCGAGCCCTGGCGCAGCAGGTGCAAGAGTCCGCCGCACTGCAGCGGGCGCTGCAGCAGGTGGTCCACGAACAGGCGGCGGCGAACGACTTCGAGTGGGAGGCATGGGCAAGTCAACTGCCCGCCCTCGCCGGAGGTCGTGAGTTCCTGAGAAATTTTCAGACGCTGCTGCGTCAGTTCATGGATGTGGCGTTCGGCGGCCTCCGCCTGAGCGATAAGCCGACGACTCTGCTGCGAAACATCCTTATCAGTCACGACGCTCGGTAGCTTCGCCGCGGGCACACCGGTCAACCTCGAGCGAGCCATGAGGCTCAATGAACGTATCGGCGGGCATCTGGTGGCCGGCCATGTGGATGGAGTCGGTGTAATCCGCAACCGGCATCAGGACGGCAATGCCATCCTGTTCACCATCGGGGCGCCTCCGGAGATTCTTCGCTATTGTGTTGCAAAGGGTTCAATTACCGTTGATGGCATCAGCCTCACGATCAACGACGTGACCGACCGAGGATTCAGCGTCGCCATCATTCCGCATACGGCGAAAGTGACCACGCTGGGGCTCAAGCAAGTCAACGATTCCGTCAACCTCGAATCCGACCTCATCGGCAAGTACGTCGAGCGGCTGCTTCAGGAACGGAGCCAGCTGCCCAAACCTACGCCGGTCATCGATAAAGACTATCTCCAGAAGCGGGGATTGATCTGACTCCCAGGTCTGAGGCGACTTGGTATACGCCCATCTGTGCCTGTGTGTTGTGAGGAGTGAGAAGTGCGGAGATGCTCAAGGAGAGGAGCCGGGCCCCCTGTCGGAGCCCGGCTGCTGAGGTGATTATTTAGAAGCCTCCGCCACCGGTACTGCCGCCACCGCTCTGTGGCATCGGCGTGATTTCGTAATTCGAGTCACTGACATTCTGCATGCTGCCAATTACAGTCGAGTACGGTGCAACCGCCCTGTTCTGTCCACCGCCAAGGACCGTGGCAAACTGGCCGGAGATGACATTGTCAGTGCCGAAAACAAGCCCGCCGAACGATCGGAATGAGTTCCCCTGGCCGCTCACGAGGTTGTGTGAGCCGTCGCGTGCAACGCCCTGGGCGGTTTCATTATAGCCGAGAACCAGATTCCCGAGACTGTTCGTGGTAGTGGTTGCATTCGCTCCATTCCGGATGTGCACGTTTGCCCCGCTGAAAATGATATGGGGGCCAAGCATGCCATTGACCGCCGTTGTCTCAATCTTCAGGTAGTCTTTCAGGGCCAGCACGGGATTGCTCAGACTCGTAGTATGTTGTCCTAACGTGGTTTCTGCAGCATCTACACGTCCCTTCAGGGTGTTGAAATCAGCCAGGCTCGGACCGGTGCTAGTGCCGGTACTTGCTGGCCTCGCGGCAATTTCTCTCCTGAGCTTTTCGACTTCCTGTTGGAGCTGCATCACCATATAACGCAAACTGTGATCGCTATAGGGGCGCATCACCAGGCTGTGCTTTTTATCATTATCATCTCTATCTTGCTTCCTGTCCCCTGCATCGGCAGGGCCGGCCATCAGCGAGACACTGAAGGCTCCCACGAGCATTACGGAGAGGCAAAGAGTCGATACCCGGCCTCTCCGGTGCAAAAGAGTCTCTGCGGATTCCTGTATTGATTGTGAACTCATTTCGATGTCCTCCTTGGTTACTCCAAGCCGGATTCGAGATCGATGATCGAAGCTCGACAGGCTTGCGAGGTAAAACAGCTTCCTTGCCCGCTCAACATCGCAAGCAGCGTGCCGGTATTGAATTTCAAGGGGTTTTGCTGGTGCGGTTCCTGCTCATGGGGGTGAAGATTAGAGAAAATAGAGCCAAAAATTGCGCGTAGTTGAGCCAAGAAATGGAACAGGATCGAAAGCCCCCGGTCATACTACGGCTGGTTTTTTGCCGAGGAACGGTAGGTGAGATAGAGTACTGCTCCAGCAAATACGGAGGTGATGACAATGACCAGAAGCTGTGTGCCGAAGTCGATGGGGCCGATGTAGATCTTGTAGAGCTGCAACAGGACCAGTGGAAGACCCACGGCCAGCGCAAGACTGATCACGTGGCGCCTCAAATAGATCGGCTCGCCCGGTTTGCGCTGGCCCCGTGCCAAGGCGGTCACTCCTCGATCGTTGAAATATCCCCCGGGTCTTGTCCGAGTTCTTTCGCTTTCAGGACGCGGCGCATGATTTTTCCAGACCTGGTCTTTGGAAGAGACGAGACGATGTCGATTTCGGACGGGACGCCGATCTTGCCCAGCTCTTTCAGCACCTGATCCTTGATCGACTTGATCAGCGCCGGGCTGTCCTGCTCGCCCTGCTTCAGAATAATGAAGGCCTTGATGGATTCGCCGACGGTCTTGTGCGGTTTGCCGATGACGGCGGCTTCCGCGACCGCCGGGTGGCTGACCAATGCGCTCTCGACCTCAGCCGTGCCCAGCCGATTCCCGGCGACCTTGATGACATCGTCGGCCCGGCCCATGAACCACATATAGCCATCTGCGTCTTTGTGGCACACGTCACCTGCAGCATAACAATTGGGGATTGTATTCCAGTAGGTTTTGTATCGTTCCGGGTCTTTATAGATGGCGCGCATCATAGAGGGCCAGGGTTTCTTGATGACGGCAAATCCTCCCGCATTGGCAGGTAAGCTATTGCCCTCACGGTCTACCACATCCGCTTCGATCCCAGGGAAAGGCATGGTCGCCGAGCCGGGTTTCAACTTTGTCAGACCCGGCAGCGGCGTGATCAGCGGATGGCCGGTCTCGGTCTGCCACCAGGTGTCCATCACCGGGCAGCGACCGCCGCCAATAACCTTGTGGTACCAAACCCAGGCTTCCGGATTGATCGGCTCGCCGACGGTGCCGAGCAGTCT
>JABMDG010000048.1:0-14648 GCA_015904045.1 Nitrospira sp. | reverse complement strand
CAGGCTACCGTGAACCTCATCCGAACAATTGTGGGAAATCTTCAGGCATCCTCTCGGTCAGAGGCGACCTTCAAACGGCTTCTGAAACAGAAACGGATATACCTGTATGCGGGCGACCTACCCGAAGGCGCTCACTACGACAACTACATCGGGTTATCCCCTTCCCAGTCGAACCAACGGCACATCCTACACGATGTTACAACCAGCCTCCCGCTACCCGACGCCTGCGTTGACATCTATCAATCGGAAGACGTCTTTGAGCACATAGAGCCGACGCTTCTCCCTGCCCTGGTCGATGATATCTATCGAGTCCTCAAGCCAGGCGGGATATTTCGCCTCTCTGTCCCTGACTATCGGTGCGATGTGTTTCAAGCAAGGACCGTGAAGGATGAGCGCGATGAACTGATCTTCGATCCGGGTGGAGGCGGCTCGTACGAGGACGGAAAAGTCGTAGGTGGCGGGCATATTTGGTTCCCCAAATACGAATCTGTTAAGGCAGTCATCGACGCGACGCGGTTTACCGACGTGACGTTCTATCATTACTACGATCCGGATGGCCGGCCCGTCACGAAACCGATCGACTATTCTTTCGGGTATGTGATGAGAACACCCGACCACGATATCAGGGTCCGCGATCCATACCGGCCTATGTCGATTGTGCTGGACTGCCGAAAATAGGGGCTGGGCGCTGGGGCTGGATATCCTCCATGCCGCCCAACAAGGCGTTCAACCGGACACTCGCTGTCGCTTGCGCCGGTTAGCTGGGCGTTCGTCATGAAATAGGGGGGCGGAGGACTATTTCGCAGCACGAAGAAATTGCAGACGAGTTGGCAGGCGACTGAGTGGTTACGGCTCGTTCTGCGCGGAGGAACGGTACAGAAAATAGAGCCCGAGACCCGCGAGAATGGATGCGATGAGCACGACGGCGAGTTGCGCATCAAAACTCAGCGGGCCGATATAGATCTTGTACAGCTGCAAGAGGACGATTGGGAGCACAATGGATCCGGCGAGCGCGATGATGTGCCGCCTCAAGTAGATCGGTTCGCCAGGTTTGCGTCCACCCCTTCCCAATCTCGTCACTCCTCGATCGTCGAAATATCTCCTGGGTCTTGCCCGAGTTCCTTCGCTTTCAGTACTCTGCGCATGATCTTGCCGGACCGAGTTTTCGGGAGTGAAGCCACGATATCAATCTCGGACGGGACGCCGATTTTGCCCAATTCCTTCAGCACTTGATCTTTGATCGACTTAATCAACGCCGGGCTTTCCGTTTCTCCCTGCTTCAGGATGATGAAGGCCTTGATGGATTCGCCGACGGTCTTATGCGGCTTGCCGATGACGGCGGCCTCTGCAACCGCGTGATGGCTGACTAAGGCGCTTTCCACTTCGGCGGTCCCCAGCCGGTTTCCCGCGACTTTGATGACGTCGTCGGCCCGGCCCATGAACCACATGTAGCCGTCTGCGTCTTTATGGCACACGTCGCCTGCGGCATAGCAATTGGGGATCGTGTTCCAGTAGGTCTTGTACCGCTCCGGATCCTTATAGATGGTGCGCATCATGGACGGCCACGGTTTCTTGATGACGGCGAAGCCGCCGGCATTGACGGGAAGGCTGTTGCCTTCCCGGTCCACAACGTCTGCCTCGATACCCAAAAAGGGCCGGGTGGCGGAGCCAGGTTTGAGTGGGACGGTCGGCAGGGGAGTGATGAGAATGGCGCCGGTCTCTGTCTGCCACCAGGTGTCCATGATTGGTTTATCCCCACCCGTCACCCGGTGATACCACTCCCAGGCCTCCGGATTGATCGGCTCACCGACAGTGCCCAGGATGCGGAGGGACGACAGATCGAATTTGGCAGGCCACTCTTCCCCGTAGCGCATGAGCAGTCGAATCGCGGTCGGAGTCGTGTAAAAGATCGAGACACCGTACCGCTCGATCAAGTCCCACCAGCGGCCGGGAGTCGGATAATCCGGTTTGCCTTCCGCGGTCAAGATCGTCGCGCCGTTGAGGAGCGGGCCGTAGACGATGTAACTGTGGCCCGTGACCCAGCCTGGGTCGGCCACGCAAAAGTACACATCGTTGTCTTTCATGTCGAACACATATTTCGTGGTCGTATAGGTGCCGACCATGTACCCGCCGTGGACGTGGACCACACCCTTGGGCTTGCCGGTTGTGCCTGACGTATACAGAATGTACAAAGGGGTTTCGGAGTCCAGTCGTTCTGCTTCGCAGACGGCCCGCTCGCCTTTGACCCAGTCGGTCCAGTCGAGTTCCTTTGGCGCGGACAGAGGCTGCGCTGGAGTTTGACGGCGCACGACGATCACATGATTGATCGTGGGACAGGTCTTCAGAGCTTCGTCCACGACCGACTTCAACGGGATCACCTTGCCTCGATCAAACCCCACGTCGGCGGTGATGACCACCTTGGCCTCGGCATCGTGAATGCGGCTGGCAAGCGCAGGCGCGCTGAACCCTGAATAGACCACACTGTGGATGAGGCCGATTCTGGCGCATGCCAGCATGGCGACAACCTGTTCGGGAATTTTAGGGAGATAGATGGTGACCCGGTCGCCCTTGACCAAGCCGAGCTTTTTGAGGGCGTTGGCGCACCGATTGACCTGCCGGTATAGCTCTCCATACGTGAACACCCGTTCCTGATCGTTTTCACCCACCCAAATTAACGCGACCTTGTTCTTGCGCCAGGTGTTGACGTGGCGGTCCAGGCAATTGTAGGCGATGTTACAGGTGGCGCCGACAAACCACTTGGCCCAGGGGTAATTCCAATCAAGCACTTTGTTCCAGGGGGAGAACCACTCCAGCTCTTTTGCGGCATCGCTCCAAAAACCTTCGGGATCGGCAATGGACTTCTTGTACTCGGCCTCGTAGTCCTTGATGTAGGCTTCTGCGACGGTTTTCGGGGTTGGCCGGTAGGTTCGACTTTCCTTCAACAAGGTTTCAATCTGTTCACTCATGGACAGTGCCTCCTGCGTTGGGGAGTCTGATAGTCTGATGGGGCATTATGGAGAAACCTTGAAGCGCCTGCAAGAATCCGGTGCAATTATTCAGGTTGTGGCATGAAGAGCCAGTCCCCGGCGGATTTCTTGACAGCCATCGAAGGCCGACGGTAGGCTCACCCGGAACGCATAGGCGCAACCACATGAAACAGTTTATATACATTCTTGGGATTGCCATGCTCGTTGCGGGCCATGTGTTGGGCGTGGGTTCCTACGACGGGCGACCGACCGCGTACGCGCAACTGGGAAAGCCGGAAGGTCTCTATTACAAGTCCTGGGCGATTGTGATCGGGATCGAGAACTATATTGTGGCGCCGCCCATTCAAGGGGCCGTCAACGACGCAAAGCAAGTGGCGCAGGCTTTTCGGAAACTGGGGTTCGACGAGGTGATCGAGATCTATGACAAGGATGCGGTCTCTCGCCGGTTGCATCAAGTCTTGAACGATATCTTACCGAGAAAAGTCGGCCGCATGGACCGGCTGGTGATTTTCTATGCAGGCCATGCCGGGGCGGCACCAGATGCCGAGGGGGAAAACCGGAGCTACCTCGTGCCGCTGGACGCACAGGTCAATAACCCGGCGAAAGCGGTGACGGTCGAGCATCTCAAGGAATTTACCAGGCGGTCCGCGTCGAAACACACCCTCCTGATATTGGATGCACCGGTCTTCGGATGGGAGATGACGGTGTCTCGGGAGCTGTCCCTTGAAGGTCGGCTGGAGCCGGAAGATGAGATGGATCGGCGCGCCGTACAGGTGATCAGTGCGGCAGGAAAGGGCGAGTCCTCGTTTCGTTCCGAGGGGAAAAGCCTTTTCGTGCAGGCGTTGTTGGCAGGACTCGCCGGTGTCGCCGATCTGGACAAGAATGGGTGGCTGATGGCCTCCGAATTGGGGACGTATGTGACGCAACAGGTGCAGGAAGCCTCGAAAGGGAGGCAGCATCCGGCCAGTGTGCGGATCGACGGTGACGGGGATACGGTCCTGGTTGAAGGACGCAGGGCCGTCACCGAAGCGGATCGCGCGACCAAGACCACGCCTTAGTCTTTCTCTCCCCCTTTCAGATACCCGAGTCCAATCTTCACTGCCCGCCGGGTGATTTCCGCCCAACGTGCTGGCGGATAGGCGGCCAAGATGGCAGCAGTATTGAGGTCTTGGATATCAAGATTAGCGATGGTAATGATGCCGTCCTTAATTTGAATGTCGGCCATGCGTGTTCCATCCTCCTGTGTCCTTATCTCGAGATATTACTGAAAGATCGAACCATGAGAACCTTCTCATGATTCTCAACGATGACGGTACGTTTCGTTGACGGAAGTAGGAACGCATGTTAGCATGAATCCGCAATTGCTCAGCAACGCTTTTCAGAGCAACAGCACAACAGTTTCTGACGAAGGAGGATCATATGATGAGGTCGCAGGCGATGGGAACGCGAGTAATCGGGAGCGGTCTCGCTGTGCTTCTTCTTGTGGGGCTTGCGGCCTGTGGCGGTCCTCCGAAGTGGGTGGAAAAGGGCTCCGGTGTGATGAATGACAAAGACAGCAAGGCGTTCTATGGAGTAGGCTCGGTCACGGGGGTTCGGAATGAGCCACTCGCGTGGGACGCGGCGGAGAATCGTGCCCGGGCGGAAATCGCTAAGACCTTTGAAACCTATACCGGCTACCTGATGCGGGACTACGCCGCGTCAACGACGGCGGGGGATTTTACGAAGAACACTGAAGAGCAGAACGTCGAGCGGGCGATCAAGACGGTGACCACCGTGACACTCAACGGGGTGCGTCCCATCGATCGGTATAAAGACGAGGAAACCAACACCTACTACGTGTTGACGAAGCTCAGCCTGGAAGAGATGAAGATCAATATGGAGAAGGCAAAAGAGCTCAACGCGCAGGTTCGTGACTATGTTCGCAAGAATGCCGATCGCCTGTTCGAGCGGCTGGAAAAAGAAGAAGAAAAGCGGGCCACGAACTAGCGCCTCTTGTTTACCACCCTTGCACGGAGTGCTCACGTCATGCAGACCCATCGCGGACTCCTGTCACTCATAGTGTGTTCAATCCTTGCTCTCGCTGGGTGCGGACATGAGTTGAAAGTGACTCGTGTCGATGCCGGTGTGGTGACGGATCTGAGCGGCCGGTGGAACGATACCGACTCACGGATGGTGGCCGAGGCGATGGTGAAGGAAGCGTTGCAATACCCCTGGCTCGGCAATTTTTCTCAGGCAAAGGGGCGCCAGCCGGTCGTCGTCGTCGGCACGGTGCTCAACAGCAGCCATGAGCACATCAGCGTGCAGACCTTCATCACGGATTTGGAGCGTGAGCTGACGAACTCCCAGAAGGTCACGTTCGTCGCCGGCAAGGGCGAGCGGGACGAAATTCGGACCGAACGAAAGGAACAGGCCGTCTACGCCAGTGAAGAGACGCAGAAGGCTCCCGGGAAGGAAACAGGGGCCGACTACATGATGAAAGGTACCATCGCTACGATCTTGGACGAAGCCGACGGGACCAAGGCGGTGTTTTACCAAGTCGATCTCCAGATGATCGACCTGGAGAACAATACAAAGGTCTGGTACGGGCAGAAGAAGATCAAGAAAGTCGTCGAGAAGAAACGGACGGTCTTTTAGTTTTCGCTAATCCCGTTGAGCCCATCTCTCCTACGCCTCGCCCATTCCATCTCCTGCTTCTCAGTTCTCACCGCGGTCCTGCTGAGCGGCTGCGGCCCTTCGGTGAATCGCTACGCACTCATTGAACAGAATTTGCTCGCCGGCAATCCGGCCCAGGCGGCGGCCATTGTCGAACAGGCCGAAAAAGAGTATGGGGCCAAGAGCCGCGTGCTCTATGGCATGGACCGAGGCTTGACGCTCCAGCTGGCCGGGGACTATCGGCAAAGCACGATGGCCTTGGAACAGGCGGAGGAAGCCGTCGAGCGGCTCTACACCAGAACGATCCGGTCCGAGACCGCGGCGTTTCTCACCAGCGATAACGCATTGCCCTACGAGGGCGATGCCTATGAGCACGTCATGCTCAATGTCCTGAAGGCATTGAACTATGCGGTGGAGGGAGATGTGCAGGAAGCGCTCGTCGAGGCAAGGCGCATCGACCACCGCTTGAACCTGCTCAGTGATCGGGTCAAGGAATCGGGTGGGTATCGCAATGACGGGTTTGCCCGGTACCTGAGCGGAGTCTTGTACGAAGCGGCCGGCGATCTCAATAACGCATTCATCGCCTATCGCAATGCGCTCGAGGCCTACGAGGCGATGCGTGGCTGGTCGCGAATCGCGCCACCACCGTCGTTGCTCGCCGATGTGCTGTGTATGGCTGAGGCGCTTGGTTTGGCGACCGAATTGGACGCCTACCGGAGAAGATTTCCCGACGTGGCGTGGGAACCCGCCTCGGCGCGTCAGCAACTCGCTCAAGTCGTCATGATCAGTTATAATGGTCGCGCACCACGGAAAGAAGATCGCTTTATCGATCTCCCGATCAGTTTGGATGCGTTGCACTTGGTGTTGCTGAATCGCGGACTGTCCCAATCCTCTCGCTACCGGGATCGCACGATGGACAGTGTGCTCTATGGGCTCAGCGGGCGGGTGGTGCGGGTCGCATTGCCGCGTCTGGTTTCGCAGAAGACGCAGGTGCCGTTCGAGACCATGACATTGACGGACGCGCAAGGATCTTCTCTCACTGTGCGATCAAACCCGGCACACAATCTGACGGCATTAGCCGAGAAGAGTTTGGATGATCGTATGCCGGCCATCACCGCCAAAGCGTTGGCGCGCGCTGCCTCAAAATTTGCCTTGGCCGAAGGTGCAATCATCGGAGCCCAACAAGCTGCGGGACGCGATGCCGCGCCCTGGGTGGGACTGCTCGTCGGGATGCTGGCCAAGGGACTGGCCGTGGCGTCGGAAGAAGCGGACAAGCGGAGCTGGCAGACACTGCCGGACGAAATCCATGTGGCGCGGGCCTGGGTGCCCGCGGGCCGCTACCAGTTGGCGATTCAGCCGTCAGGCCAACGGGCGTCCATTGAGCGGGGAGAGCAGACGCTGGATCTCGCATCGGGCCAAACGGCGTTTATCCTCCAGCGTGTGATGCAATGATGAGCTGCACTCGATCTTTCGCACCGTTCGGTGCCACGTCGGTAAGCGGACTTTGTTTCTTTGTCCTGTTAACGTCAGGTTGTGCCTGGTTCGGTGGCAACGCCAAACCGGGATGGATCGACGACGCCGATGCCGAGTATCCTCCAGCGCAATATTTGGTCGGTGTCGGGCAAGCGGGCGACCGGAACAGCGCAGCGGACCAAGCCTATGCGGCGGTGGCGAGGATATTTAAGGCAGAGGTCACCGCGCAGGCCAAGGATTGGGAATCGTATCTCGTGATCGAAAGTCGCGGCGCGACGAATGCCGAGCGGCGACTGACACTCGATACGGTCACCAAAGTCTCAACCGACAAGGCGCTTGAGAACGTCAGGGTCACGGAGACCTGGTACGACGCGAACAAGGGCGTGCATTATGCGCTGGCCGTGATGAGCCGGCCCCAGGCGGATGCGTCGGTGATGGAACGGGTGGCGGCGCTGGATCGAGCGGTCGAATCGGATGTCGCGGAGTCGAGGCAGACCTCCGACAAGCTGGCCAAAATCCGCAGTCTTCGGCGAGCCGTCAGGAACTTGGTTTTGCGTGAAGCCTACAATGCCGATTTGCGCGTGATCCGTCCAAGCGGGCGTGGAACGGCCTCCCCCTATCAGGTGAATGATTTGTCCAATGAGTTGGAACAGTTTCTTGCCCGCAATCTTCTGCTGAGTGTTCAGGTATCCGGAGATCAAGTTGAACCGATTGAGCGGGCGTTGACCGAGGGCCTGCTCCGTGAAGGGCTGAACGTGGTGACCGATACGGTGGGTGGTGAGGGGCGGACACCGGAACTGCTGGTGCGCGGCACGGCACGGCTCGTTCCCATTCAGGTCCATGACCCGAATTTCAAATACGTCCGCTGGTGCAGTGATTTTGACGTGGTGGAAGTGGCTACCAGCCGGGTCATTGGCGCGATTGCGCGTGGCGGCAAGGAGGGCCATCTGACGGAGCGTGAAGCGACGGCCAAGGCGTTGCGCGTCATGCGGCATGAGCTGTCAGCGGATGTCGCCAAGGCGATTGCCGCACATATTTTCGGTGAAGCCGCATTGCCGAAGTTGGCGGCGATACCGGGAGGGGGCTGCCCCAGGGAAGCACCGCCTGGGGGGGCGCAGCCATAACCAGCCAAACTGTTTTCTTTAACGAGGAGGGAGGACCCTGTGGGTACAACTGGACCGAAAGTGATAGGCCGCGCGCCGCGCAGCAGAGGACGCGGGTTAACGAAATCCGGGCAGAAGGTCTCAAGCCGACTGGCGAAGCGGCGGTTGAACGAGCGGCTGAAGGAGGATACGGCGGCGTTCAACCAGGGCAATCTTGCCGACACGTTGCGGAAAGAAGGGTACGAAGAGGTCCCATTGGATGAGCTGCAAGACCGTCTATCCAAGCTTCCAGGGCCGTTGGCGGAACTCATTCTAAAGGGGAGGATGTAGGGAGATGCCGTACTATTATTTCGACTCGACCGCGCTCGTCAAACGATACAGCATGGAGCGTGGGACGCGTATTGTGAATAAGTTGCTGGTGAAGCGCGGCAAGGTTGCCGTTGTGCCGACATGGTCCGTGACGGATTTCTACGCCATGATGTCGACGCGCGCGCAAGAGGGGCATATCACGCGGGACGACTGTTATTCGGTGTTCTATAAGTTCGAAGTCGAGTCGAAACAGGGGCTCTTTCACTTCATCGTGCCGACGTTGGATACGTATTTGAAGACCAAGGAACTGGTGTTGGAGTATCCGTTTCTGCGGTCACAGCAAGTGATGCACCTGGCACTGGCGTTGGAGTTAAAACCGCTTCGGCTCACCGTCGTCAGCGCCGATACACATCTGCTGGCTGCGTCCAAGACGGCGGGGCTCCACATCGTGAATCCAGAAGAAGACTAGGCGATTCTCGGCAGGGTGTCGGGGAGAAGGCGTCGTCCGCTTGAGAGGGTCGGCGCCGGAACCGCCTCAGGGTTTGTCCGTCGAGAGTTTTTTGCCAAGGCGTCGGGCAAGCCGCACCATGCCGGGGGAACGGTCGTCCGGGCTGAGCAAAACGTTCAGCAGGTGAGGCTGGCTCTGGTCTGCGAAGGCGGCTGCCAGGCGTGTCTCAAACTCGCGCTGAGTGTGTACGCGCGACCCCACGCCGCCGCCGATCACGTCGACGAGGCGTTCGTACTGCCACTCGTGCACGTCGTTGAACGGTCCCTCCAGAATTTCCCTCTCCGTCGAATAGCCGCGGTTGTTCAACAGAACAACGATGGGCGCCAGCCCGTAGCGGACGCAGCTGGCCAGCTCGGTGCCGGTCATTTGGAAGGCCCCGTCTCCCACAAGGACGATGGGCCGCAGGCTGGGGTCGGCGAAGGATGCGCCGAGCGCCGCGGGCACGGCGAAGCCCATCGACGTGTAGTAGGCCGGCGACAGAAATTCGAAACGGTGGCGCACATGCAGATCGGCCGCGGCGAAAAGCGATTCGCCGACATCGGCGATCACCACCGTTTTGTCCGTTAAGACGGTATCGAGGTGGCGAAACAGGCCTTCGAGGGTCACCGGCGAATCGGGATCCTGACGTGCGGACACAGTCATGGTCCGTGCCGGAGGGGTCCGTAGCGGAAAGGAGGGGAGCGGCGCCTGCACGAGGGCCTGCACGAAGTCTTGGAACTTGATGGACTCATACCGATGGTGTTTGATGGCGACGCGGTCGGCCGTCGCATGGATCGTCCGGCCTTCGACGAGCAAGGGTGAACGGGCGTCCAAGTCTTCGACATCCGAGAGAATCGAACCGAGGATCAAGAGGCAATCGGAATCGTTGATGAACTGCTGCACGTCGTCGCGCCCGATGAGGCCGCCGTAGACGCCGACATAGAGCGGATGGTCCTCCCGTATAATGGATTTCCCCAACAGGGTCGACGCAATCGGAATGTTCATCCGTTCCACCAGCTTGGCGAGGTCGTCCTGCAGGCCGAACCGGCCGACCTCCGCGCCGACCAGCATGGCCGGTCGCTTCGCCGAAGCCAGCATGGTGCGGACTTCCCCCACCGCTTCTTCCAGGGCGGCCGGATCGCTCGGTTCATCCTCCAGACAGATCGGCTTCATCGCGCCGCCCAGCGGCGTAAAGACCATGTCGCGCGGAATTTCCAAATAAATGGGCCGCCGATAACGCAGCAGCGCGGCAAAGGCCCGGTCCATTTCCCGTTCGGCAGTCAACGGATCGTCAAGTGTCACGGCGGCGACCGTCATGCGCTCGAACACTTCGCGCTGCGTTGAAAAATCCCTGACCATATGGTGCAGATACGGCGTGCGTATCCGCTCCGAGAGCCCCGGCGAACCGGTCAACAGCACCACCGGCGAGCGCTCGGCATAGGCACAGGCGATGGCATTGACCGTATTCAACCCTCCGACGCAATACGTGACGCAGACGGCCCCGATCCCGTTGATCCGCGCATAGGCATCCGCGGCGAATCCTGCACAATCTTCGCGGGTTGTGGCGATGTGCTTGATAGGAGACGCCTCGATCAGCTGGAAGAGCGACAACACATAGTCGCCGGGAATGCCGAAAATATGGCGGACGCCCAGGCGATGCAAGCGATCTAACACCGCGGAACCAATGGTAGCTTTGTCGCCCATTCTTCTTTATCCTCACACGGCCGGTTGGCACACTGCGTTATCAGAAGAACATACTGGCTGGAGTTCGTCAAGCACTGAGCGTGTGATGTTTGGGGTGTCGACAACCGCTTATGTGACCACATACAGTCCGGGACACCCTGATACAGGAGAATAAAGAATGACACCGATGGCCCAGGTCCGCCTGACGTCACGACGCCTCCCGGAGGGGCGACCACTTTGGCTTTTTGCCGGTCATGTCGGACCGCTCGTCGGTCAAGCAGCCGCTGGGGACCTGGTCGATGTCTTGACCGCTAACGGGCAATTCTATGGACGTGGTCTCTATAACCCGTCCTCGAAAATCCGAGTCCGCCTCCTGACATTCGAGGATCAGCCAATCGACGAGACGTTCTGGCGGGGCAGAATTCAGCAAGCGATCCGCCTGCGGCAGCGGGTGGTCGCGCAGTCCAATGCCTATCGGCTGATCTATGCTGAAGGCGATCGACTGCCAGGATTGATCGTGGATCGGTACGATCAGCTGCTGGTCATGCAGTGTTTATCGTTTGGCATGGATAGCCGGAAGGAACTCTTGGCGGACGTGCTGATGCAGGAGTTGAATGTCGAAGCCGTCTATCTGCGGAACGAGGCCAAGAGCCGGCAGCTTGAAGGGTTGCCGCTTGAACGAGGATTTCTCCGCGGCAGTGGTCCGACACAAGTCGAGATTCAGGAAGGGCCTGCGAAGTTTCTGGTCGATGTCGAACGGGGACAGAAGACCGGCTGGTTTTGCGATCAACGAGAAAATCGGCTGGCCGCCGCCAAACTCGCGGCTGGAGCCGAAGTGCTCGAAGTATTTTGCCATACCGGCGCGTTCGGCATTCATGCCGCGTTGGCTGGAGCGGCATCCGTGGAAGGCCTCGATGTCAGTCAAGACACACTGGCCATGGCCCGAACACACGCCACGATGAACAAGGTGGAGGGGCGTTGCATCTACCGCCAGGCCGATGCGTTCGAGGAAATGCGGAAGCTGGTGAAGGCGGGGCGACGGTACGACCTGGTGGTCCTCGATCCTCCGGCCTTTGCCCGCAGCCAACAGGCTCTGGCCGGTGCATTGACCGGGTATAAGGATGTCAATCTGCTGGGCTTAAAGCTGCTCAAGCCGGAAGGGTTTCTGGTAACGAGCTCGTGTTCGCATCCCGTCTCCGATGAAGATTTGTGGAAGAGCATCCGCCTTGCCGCACGCGATGCCAAGCGTGAGATACGCTTGATTGAACAACGGGGTCAGAGCGCCGATCATCCGATTCTGGCAAGCATGCCCGAAACGCGCTATCTGAAGTGCTTCATCGTGCAGGTGTTGTGACAAGGGGCAACGCCAGACAGTCCAGCGAATGACTACGCATCCCGCAATCTGGTTGGACGTGGAGTAATGTGACTACGGGACGTCCTCCGTTTGTGTCGGTGAACTCTCGGCAGAGGCAGGTTGCTTGCGGAGCTTTCCGGTCTGGGCGAACAGCAATCCGGCCCCCGGCTTGAAGGTAAGGTAGTACCACATCCATTCCAGCATCACTCGTATCCGGTTCCTGAAACCGATGAGGAAGAAAATGTGGACGATACACCACAACACCCATGCCAGAAGTCCTGATGTCCGGATCGAGCGGACTTGAGCCACAGCCTGGGCGCGTCCGATCGTGGCCAGCATGCCCTGGTCTGCATAGACAAATGCCGGGCGTTGTTCAGGGGTGTGGTCTCGATTGATGAGATCGGCAACATGGCGTCCCTGTTGCATGGCGACCGGGGCCACTCCCGGCAATGGCTTTCCATCGCTGCCCGGACAATGCGCTTGGATGTATGATGACCGTGCTGCAACTCGGCCTCTTGTGGGCCGTGCCCAACGTGTCGGCAGAACCCGGGGTGCAGAACTATACGCTGGATGCCATTGTCGATCTGGCCTTGGCCAAAAACCCCCTGGTGTTTTCCGCAGAAGGGCAGATCGAGCAGCAGCGCGGGCAGCAGACTACAGCCGGGGCTTATCCGAACCCGACCGTCATGGGATACACGGGGCACGGTGAGCTGCGTGATGCGGGACGGGCGGGCATCGGGGCATCGCCGGACCGTCAGTCGCTCACGGAATACAATATGACGGTAGGACAGCCGGTCGAATGGCCGGGAATGCGGTCGGCTCGGCAGCAGGTAGCAGATTTGGGGCTGGCGACTGCCAATGTCGGCATGGTGGAGACGAGGCTGAATCTCACGTCGCAGGTCAAAGTGGCATTTTACGGCTTGTTGTTGACGCAACAATCCGCTGCACTTGCCAAACAGAATCTTGACACCGTCGAAGGGGTCGCGCGCATCGTCAGGGCCAGGGTGAAATCGGGAGAAGCGCCGCAATTTGAATCAATCAAGGCCGAGGTCGAAGTCCTGAAAGCCAGACAGCAAGTTGCCCGCGCAGATAATGCGGTCCGGGTCAATCGGGTCGTGCTGGACACGCTGACCGGCGGGACATTGGGATCGGCCTATGTGGTGCAAGGCGACTTCACAGGGATTCCGAGAGAGTTGCACATCGAAGGATTAATGTCACGTATGATGGATCAGCATCCAACCATTCAGCGCTTGCTGAAGTCGGTGGAACAGTCAGACTGGAAAATCGAGTTCGAGCGGCAATCGCGGATGCCGACCGTTACGGTCAACGGAGGGGTGTGGCGTGAGATGGGGCGGGAAGCCTTTGCCGGGGGACTCTCGGTTCCCTTGCCGCTCTGGTATCGCCGCCAGGGAGAAATCACCTCGTCCCTGGGCGCAAAGCGCCGTGAAGAAGCGGAATTGCTGCGGACGCGCAATGAATTAGCCAGAGCGGTCCATCAACATTACCAGGACGCACGGACCACGGCTGAACTAATCGATGTTTTTGATAAGGGGCTGCTCAAGCAAGCCCAGGAAGCGCTCCGGTTGGCCCAGTTCAGCTTTCAACAAGGGGCATCGAGCCTTCTGGAAGTCCTTGACGCGCAGCGTGTGCAACGGCAAATCTTATTGGACTACGCGCAGGCACGGCATGACCTTTCGGTGTCTTTGGCCCGGCTTGAGCAGGCAGTGGGGGGGACATTGTGATCGTTCTCTTGTGCGGTCCATCCATACGAACGGCATGGGAGCAGGTCCAGTGAAGCGATCTTTTCCATATATCCGTGAGGTGCTGTTCAGCGTGGGGCTCGGTGTCGCGGCGGTGGAGTCAGGTTGTGACGGAGCGCCCAACGATGTGAGCGCCAGTAAGACTCCTGCTGCTGCCCCATCGTCCGGGCTGGTGACGCTGTCTGCAGAAGAGTCGTCCCGTGCCGGGCTCGTGGTTCAATCTGTCACGCGAAGCGATTTTAGAACGTATCGTGACTTTCCAGGCATCGTGCAGCCGGATCAACACAACATGGCTGAGATCACGACGCTTGTTCGCGGCCGTGTCGTTGACGTGTATGCGGATCTCGGGCAGGAGGTCAAAGCAAACACGCCTCTCGCCATCTTATACAGCAGCGAACTGGGATTGGCCCAGTCGGCGTATCTGAAGGCGCGAGCCAGGCTCCATGTTGCCGAACAGTCCTATGCGCGAGCCAAATTCTTGCTGGAAGAAAAGGTGATCGGCGAGGCGGAAGCGCAACGGCGGCAGGCGGAGTTGCTGAGTAACCAGGCCGAGTCCAATGAAGCGCATGATCGGTTGAAATTGCTCGGCATGAACGACGAAGAATTCCGCCGGCTTGAGCGAACCCGTGAAATCCGTTCTGTCGTGCCGATCGTGGCGCCCTTTCCCGGACGGGTGATCGGCCGCAAGCTGACACGAGGGGAAGTCGTTGAAACGACGGAAAATCTATTTGTCATCGCGGATCTCTCAGAAGTCTGGGTCAAGGCCAACATTGCGGAGAAGGACATTCCCTTCGTCCATGCCGTCCATGCGTCGGGCGGTATGCAGGCAGAGGTGCGGAT
>JABMDG010000047.1:30701-39299 GCA_015904045.1 Nitrospira sp. | reverse complement strand
CCTGGGATCCCTCCTCGAGTACGTCGAGGAAATTCTGGAAAAAGATCCGAACACCTGGGTGACCGTCGTGATCCCTGAAATTCTTCCGGCCCGCTGGTGGCAAAACATCCTGCACAACCAACGCGCCCTGATGCTCAAGGGCGCACTCCTCTTCAAGGAACGGGTGATCCTCATGGATGTGCCGTTCCATCTGACGCGATGATCAGGGAACGTGAAGCGTATCTCGTGAAGCCCGCTTCGACTCCGCGAGGCGCGCGTATTTCGCAGGCTCGGACCTCGTGCTTCGTTCTGTTTGCCTCATGCCTGTCCATGGCTGCTCCTGCCCATGCGTTCAAGATCCTGGAACCGGCGGAAGGCGCCACGCTGACTGCCGGAAGCACCGTGACCGCACAGGTAGATGTGGGAAAGGACCGCGGCATCGTCGCGGTGCGCTACTACTGGTATAGCGGGCAGGACGAAGCATTGGTCGAACAGGATGACGCCACCGCCACCGGCTCCATCGTTGCACCCGTTGCCTCTATCGGGCTGGCCGAACACAACCCACCCTTCGGTGGCCGCCTGTTGATCCCCACGGACGGCATCGGACCGATGCGGCTCCTGGCCGTGGCTGAAATCTCACGTGGACGTCTGGGCACACGCTCCGTCTTCGACGAAGTGATGGTACAGGTTGAACCCAAGGCCGCCCTGACCACGATCGACTTTGCAACCGACAAGCCGCTCCAGCTCGGGCGGGCCGGACAATCCTCGGCCTTCGGCCACGTGGATTCTCTAGGTAAGATTTTCGAGTTGCCGGTTGTCGGTGAGTTCGCCGACGGCATCGTCCGCCGGATCAGCGCTCCGGAAACCGGAACCACCTACGAGTCTTCAAATCCGAAAGTCATTACAGTTTTGTCCGGCGGACTACTCCAGATCGTGGGCAACGGCAGAACAGTGCTGACTGTGACCAACCGCGGCAAGCAGGCCCTGCTCGATGTAGATGTGAACGTCAACGACGAGCCAAACGCACCGCCGATCGCCGATGCGGGGATAAGCAAAACCGTGAGAGCCGGATCAAAAGTCAAATTGAGCGGGCTGAAAAGCCGCGATCCCGAAGGCGAAGCCCTCTACTACACCTGGAGCCAGCTGCGCGGCAGCAAAGTGTCGCTGCTCGACGCAAACAACGCCGAGGCCTCCTTCCTCGCCCCGCATGTCTCAGAGCCGAGAACCTATCGATTCAAGCTGCGCGTGACGGACAAGAAAGGCGCGGATAGCTTGCCGGCATTTGTGGACGTGACGGTGGAGCCCTAGAAAGTGTGAGGCGCCGTTCGTGAAACGTATTTCGTCAAGAAGGGATTGTCTTCTCCGTAGGTTTGGCGGCTTCGGTGGGGATCTTCACCATGGCATCCAGTTAGCTTCAAGCATTTGCCCTCAATGGTTCCTTCGCCTATGCTGACATTATTTCAGACGTAGTCTCCTAGGCGAAGGAACCGATCATGGCAACGCTCACGATCTCTCTCTCGGATGAGGAACTTCAGCGATTGGAAGCGCTGGGTAAGCGCGAAGGCCTGACGGTTGAACAGATGGTGCGCCTTGGCATCAACGACTTCATCGGCCAGCCCGATGACGCATTCCAGGCCGCTGCCAAGCGCGTGATAGGGAAGCACTGGGACTTGTTGCCATCATCTTTATGGTCATCATGAATCTCCGCGGCGTCCGGGAGTCGGGAAAGTTTTTTGCCATTCCTACCTATTTCGCCATCGGAGCGCTCGGCCTGCTGGTCGTCGCCGGCACCATGAAATCGTTTTTCTCTGCACCCGTTTCTCCTTCAGCCGATTCCGTGACCCCGGACAATGCCATGGAGAGCCTCACGCTCTTCCTGATCCTCCGATCGTTCGCCGCCGGCTGTTCGGCGGTCACCGGGATGGAGGTGATTTCCAACGGGGTCAAGGCGTTTCGCCATCCCGAATCAAAAAACGCCGCAACTACCATGATCTGGATGTCCGCCATCCTCGCATCGCTGTTCATGGGAGTGAGCTGGATGGCGTTCCACTATGGCATTCTCCCCAAAGCGGATGAAACGATCATGTCCCAGCTGGCACGCCTGACGTTCGGCACCGGCGCCATCTACTACGCCATTCAGATCGCCACCATGATGTTGCTGGTACTAGCGGCCAACAGCGCCTTCGCGGGGTTTCCGCATTTGGCGTCGATCCTGGCGCGTGACGGATTCATGCCGCATCAGATGGCTACATTCGGTGACCGCCTGGTGTTCTCAAACGGCATTATCATCCTCGGTTTCTTCGCCTGTCTCTTACTGGTGATCTTTAAGGGCGACACCCACGCGCTAATCCCCTTGTATGCCATTGGCGTGTTCGTCTCGTTCACGCTCTCCCAATCGGGCATGGTCAGGCGGTGGCTCGTAAAAAAAGGGCCGCATTGGCGAAAGAAGTTGATTGTAAACGGTTTGGGTGCCTTCACAACGGGCATTGCCACGGTCATCATTGCCAGCACGAAGTTCATGCAGGGCGCCTGGATCGTGTTCCTGTTGGTCGCCATCCTCATCCTCATGTTCCGGGGTATTCGTTCACATTATAAAGCGGTGACCGAGCAGATCGAGCTGGACCGCCGGGGAGCCAGACCTCCACTGCCACGCCGGAACATCGTGATCATCCCGATCAGCGGGTTGAACCGAGCCGTCGTCCGGGCGGTGGATTTCGCAAGAAGCCGTCCCGGTGAGATCCGCGCCGTGTATGTCGATCTTGACCCGGAAGAAAGCGCCAAGGTCAAAATCCAATGGGCGCAATGGGGCGGTGGCATCAATTTGATCGCGCTCGCGTCTCCCTACCGATCGGTGCTGGGATCCCTGATTGAGTACATCGAAGAGATTTTGGAAAAGGAGCCAAATACCTGGGTAACCGTCGTCATCCCTGAAATTCTGCCGGCCCGATGGTGGCAAAACATCCTGCACAATCAACGAGCCTTCATGCTCAAGGCGGCGCTGCTGTTCAAAGAACGCGTGATTCTCATCGATGTGCCCTTCCATTTGACGCGGTGAGTGTGAAACGTCACCCGTCATGCGTCAGGCGTCACGCGCGGGGGTTGGCGGCCGCCCTTGGCCTCGCCGCCATACTCCTCACCATCGAGTCGGCCTTCGCCTTCAAGATTGTTGAACCGGCGGAGGGAGCCACGCTGCCAGCGGGCGCTACCGTGACTGCCCGCGTGGATCTTGGAAAGGACAGCGGCATCGTCACCGTTCGCTACTATTGGTGCGGCGAACAGGACGAGGCGCTGGTCGAGCAGGACGACACCACCGCCACCGGCTCCATCGTCGCACCAGTCGTGTTGACCGGACATGCCCAACACACTCCGCCGTTCGGCGGCCCCTTACGCGTGCCAAAGGACGGTATCGGACCAATGCGGTTGCTGGCCGTCGCGGAAATCTCGCGTGGACGATTGGGGACTCGCTCCGTCTTCGATGAGGTGGTGGTTCACGTGGCACCCAAGGCCGCCCTCACTGCCATCGACTTTGAAACGGAGAAGCCCTTGCAACTCGGCCGCACCGGACAATCGTCCGCCTTCGGCCATGTAGATTCGCTGGGCAAGATCTTCGAGTTGCCCGTCGTGGGCGACTTTGCCGACGGGGTCACCCGGCGCATCAGCACACCGGAAACGGGAACGAGCTATGCCTCTTCGAATCCAAAAGTCATCACAGTCTTGTCCGGGGGCCTCCTCCAAATCGTCGGTAATGGCAAAACCCTCCTGACCGTCACCAACCGCGGCACGCAGGCTCAGCTCGACGTCGATGTGAACGTGAATGACGAGCCGAACGAGCCGCCTATTGCGGATGCCGGAACAGACAAAACCGTGAAAGCCGGGTCGAAAGTGAAGCTCAGCGGACTCAAGAGCCGAGATCCCGAAGGCGAGGCACTCTATTATAGTTGGAGCCAGATCCGCGGCAGCAAAGTTTCCCTCCTCGACGCCAACAACGCCGAGGCCTCCTTCCTGGCGCCACACGTTTCCGAGCCGAGAACCTATCGATTCAGGCTGCGGGTGACGGACAAAAAAGGCGCGGACTCCTTACCGGCGTTTGTGAATGTGACGGTGGAGCCGTAGATAAGGTTTCACAGGACAACTGTATCTTGACGTCCGAAATTGAGCCCAGCAGCTGAAAACGTGGTCCCTCATTTTCTTCATCAAGAAGTCAAAACAAAGGCAATCAGACGATTTTGCTTCACTCGCCTGCCGTACCCATGTGAACTCTTTGATACAGCAGCGACGTAGCGTGATGGTGCTATCGAATTTCGCCTAGAGGATGCACAACCCATTTGCCGAATTGGCGGAAATCATCGTCGAAGGCGAATGCCGTTCCGATGCCGAGCCGCTTCATGAGCGCAAAGCTGGTGCAATCCGCGAAGCTGAATCGCTTGTCCGGATACTGACGGAAGATGGCCCAAGCTTTTTCCTCATCTGCTTGAGTCACTCGAATGATGGGAGTGGTGGTCTCACCCAGCAAGCGGATTCCAAATTGCAAGGCTTGTTCGTAGCCAAGTCGCATACAAAGGAGGGTGATCGTTTCGTGGACGACCACATTACTGGTAACGAGAAGGCGATCCGTGAGTTCTACGTACCGCCGCGCTTGATGATGCAATCGATCGGTTTGGTCGGCGAGAGCAAAGAAGGCCGAGGTGTCAACGAAGACGGACTTACGGAACAATTGCGCGGAGAGGCTCAAGGTTTCTCGTGCAAATAGGTGTCATGCTCGACGCTGATATCGGCAAACCCGCTGGCGCCGATGCCGGACAATGAAAGCAGAGCTTTCTTCTGGCGCGAAATCCGACGTTGCAGATTCGTCCGCCACGACTGCGCTAGACGCTTTCCCGAATGCGTCGACTTACGTCTGGCTTTCATGGTTCCGACCCCTTGCCGACCCGCTTCACTCTATCACCACAGACCCTGGCTTGGTCAATCAATTGCTCACGCCCTGATCTGCGACACGACTCTACTGCCTAACTTGCCAGCCGTTTCAGCATCGGCCTGTACAGCTTGTGCAGCTCTTCGATCAGGACTTTCATTCGTGACAAGCCGACGCCAACCCTTGCCTTAGCCTGACGGGTCCCGTTGGTTTTCATGACATAATGATAGCGGGAACAGGACAGAAGCTCAAATATCCCTATACTTCGCTCAGCCGCATCGGACCGTAGGTCATGCGAGCTTTTTTCAGTTTGGCCATATGCCGCTGCAGGTCGGAGCCAAACTTCGAGCGGAGCACATCGGGCCTGAACCGATCGATGTCGCGTTCAACCTGGTCGATCGCTTCCTTCAACTCGCACACCAATCGGCGCCCTGAAGCAGTCAGCCAACCGAGGTGACGATCGGCATAGTGCAGATCTTGAAGCGAGTACCGGACTGATTCGACTTCTTCCAAACAACGGAATCGTGCCCGTAGCAAGTCTCGCCGGCTGAGCCCCGCTCCCTTCCATCTCACCACCCCACCTCGCCCAGACGCCCACGCCGACAATCGCTCGAACAACATGGCACCCATGGTGAAGGTAAACGTCGCGTGAAGAATGCCGCGCAGCGGCCGGAGGCTTCGCCGCCACGGCGAGTAAAAGATCTGCTGGTTATGGTCGCCGTGGTACAGGACGTATTTGCGCAGCAACAAATTCAAATGGTGGTGGCTATTTTCATGGATCAGATCGTCGATCAGATCGAGATTGTCCCGGTCGAAGCAATTGATGAAGGACAATCCTGGACGATGCCGGTAGCTGAAACTCACGACGCCCTTCGCCTTGAGCGGAACGATCCGGGATGTCAGCAATGCCAGGACCGCCGCCCCTTGTGGCCAGGCGGCCTCAACAATGCGCCACGCTTGAGCGATACGCGCGACCTGTTTCCGGTCTGAGCGAATGACCGTCCTTGGTTCTCGATCGTTGCCATACACGAGCGTCGGACCGACCGTGACGGGGCCTCGCTCCGTCTCCAACGCTACGGCCTCCCTCCACACCTTCCAACACCATTCCCCTTTGTCCTCACCGGTCCAGAGAGGAACCGTGTCTCGGCCGATCTCCAGCCAAACTCCATCCGTCTCCACGAGAAACGTCGCGCGACCGGACAATGGTTTGATGGCGCGACGAACGTCGTGAGGCACTTCGAGCCATTGATCCGCAACGCCGATCGAGATGGCACCCGCGACATGGGCCCGCTCGAAATCGGCATTGAGCGTTCCCGGAACCTCCGATCGTGTCCACCCGCTCCGCCTACGCCATTTCACCGCAAGGGCTGGATCAAAACACAGTCCTTCCTGGGTAACTTCGCGCGCCAGCCGTTCGCAGAGCTGTGTCAGTCGTTTCTCGAATCCCGGTACCGACGGCCGTCCGGAGGGAAACAGATCACTCGCATACCCGTGCTCAAAGAACTTCTCCCGGCATTCGGCAAACAGTTGCGCCGTAAACTCGCGCCGATGCGGTTCTCGTTCCCACTGTTGGAGAATGTCTAGGAAATAGACCAGATCGTTGAGTGTCTCGATCCATCCGACCCCCTTCCAGGTCGAATAGGCCTCAACCTTGAGTGATCGGCTGAGCATCTCGAACAACCCTAGAGGTAATCCGAGTCGAGAAGACAGCGCTGCATACCTATCCTGCAACTCCTCGCATCGTAGGTCAGACGGGTCAGAAGGTGTGAATCGAGCAGCGGCATCGGAGTGGCTCAAACTGAGGACGACGAGGGGGGGACTGTACCCCAGCACGGACAAGGGTGCAAGGAGAGAACCGCGACAGATACGGGGGAGAACAAGAACCGACTCAGCCGAAAGCCCGACTCGTGCCCGGGGCTGAGAGGCGAAATCAGTTACGCGGCCTTGGCGTGCCGCTGCATAACGGGCCCTCGAACCTCAGACTCCGAGTGCCGCCGCACAGATGATCCTTGCCCCATCCGGTTACGATCGATGACAGGATCGACAATGTTGCCGCAGGAGATGCAGCGCAAGCCACGCATCCACATCGGCAGATAACTTTCTCGAATGTCCATCAAATCGTCACCGACCATGAGACCGTGGCATCTGGGGCAGTTCATGGAGCCCTCCCTATGACAGGTGTCAATCAGCGACCCACTCTTCTTGGTCACCTGCTTAACTAGGGAAGCAATGGGGATGCCAGAATCTCCCCTTCTTCCCTTGCGTGTTTTCGCGGCGAATCGTAGAGTTACCTCCTGAGGTTCTGGCACAACGACACAAAATGTGGCCTGAATGGCCACATGAAGACCAAAATGTGGCGACAAGACCTTCTAGGGATACACTCTTAGCCAATGGCGCTGAACAGAGCGGAACTTGAAAGGGTCCTGGGCGAAATCACTCCGTTGCTCCACGGAGGTTGGATTCAGAAAATTCAGCAACCCACCGCTGACACGCTCATATTCGATGTCCGCACACCGGGACAAACACATCGGCTACTGATATCCGCACGACCGGAAACGTCCCGACTACACCTGACCAGCCACCACCCTCCCAATCCGCCGACGCCCCCGGCTTTTTGCCAGTTTCTGAGGGCTCACTTTCAAGGAGCAAAGATCGACGCGATTCGCCAAGTGCCGAACGACCGGGTCGTTGAGATTTCGTTCACAGGCAAGGAGGGTACGCAGACACTCGTGTGTGAGTTGACCGGGAAGAAAGCGAACATTCTGATTCTGAATGCGGAACGACAGGTGATTCGGGAACTGGCTCACCAGCGCGACCGTATCGGACAGCCCTACGTTGCTCCGCCACATCGCGAACAAGTCCCGCAAGAGACACAGCCGATCCGCTTTACCGGATCGACCGGCACTCAGGCGCCGATCTCAGCTGAAATCGACGCACATTACAGGGACAAAGAGTCGATTCTGGCAGTCGACCATGCCAAAGAGGCGCGGCGACAAATCCTGAAACGTACCATCAAGAAAGAACAGCGGAGGGTTGCAGCTTGGCAGGAAGATTTGTCAAAGGCCGCGACGTATCACGGCTACGCCCGCTATGGTGAATTGATCAAAGCGAACCTGAGTACCATCGCGAAAGGAGCCGAGCGGATCACAGTCATCGATTATTTCGACGAGAGGCTCCCTGAGGTCACGATCCCACTCAACAGCGCAAAATCCCCCCAAGGGAACATGGATGACTATTTCCGAAAACATCGCAAATATCTGGCAGCCGACAGAGAACTGACCCCGCGCATCGCACAGGCAGAGCACGAACTGCGCCGGCTCCGGGAAGAACTCCTGACCATTGAGCACGGAACCTGGACTCCGCCGGCGGCACCGCTCACCACCCCCCGCACGACCATCCATACTGCAGCACTCAAGCGGAGGCCATCCGGCGACGCCCAACGGCACGGTCCCTTCCGGCGGTTCGTATCGACCGACGGATTGCCGATCTTTGTCGGACGCAACGCACGAGAAAATGATGAGCTGACTTTCGGCTTAGCCAAGAGTGACGACCTCTGGCTCCATGCCCGAGGCACACCCGGTTCGCATGTCCTCGTGCGGCTGGGGAAAGGGGCCGAACCGCCGGTCGAAACTCTGCGTGATGCCGCGACGCTGGCGTTGCTGTACAGCGACTTAAAGAAAAGCGGCAAAGGCGAGGTCGTCTATACC
>JABMDG010000047.1:19161-30601 GCA_015904045.1 Nitrospira sp. | reverse complement strand
GAAAAGAGAAACCGTTGATTACGGTGAACTGCGCCGCATTGCCGCCGACCTTGATTGAATCCGAGCTATTCGGCCATGAGAAAGGCGCGTTCACGAATGCGACGGCCCGAAAAATCGGCCGATTCGAGCTGGCCGATGGAGGCACCATCTTCCTGGACGAAGTGGGCGACCTGCCGCTCGACTTGCAAGCCAAGTTTTTGCGGGTGATTGAAGCGCAGGAGCTGCAACGGGTCGGCGGCACGCAGACAATCAGGGTGAATGTGCGCGTACTTGCCGCCACCAACGTCGATGTCGAGCAGGCCGTCAAGAAGGGGCAGTTTCGCTCAGATCTCTTTTACCGATTGAACGTCTTTCCCGTGCGGGTTCCGCCGCTCAGGGAGCGGCCCGAGGACATCCCGTCGCTCGCACGGCACTTCGTGAAGAAATACAGTGAGCGGCACCGCCGGGCCATCACACGGGTCGCTCATGGGACATTGAAAGCACTCGCATCCTATGACTGGCCGGGAAACGTGCGCGAATTGGAGCACGTTATTGAGCGAGCGGTCATCGTCAGTCGCGAACCAGTTCTCGTCATTGACGAACTCGCACCGCCAGATGAGGATACGACCAAGGCGGTCGCCCCTCGTACGTTGGCCGATGCCGAACGTATCCATATCCTCGAAACCCTCCGTCAGACCAATGGAGTCTTAGCCGGCAAGCATGGCGCCGCAGCCCGCCTGGGGATGAAGCGCTCGACGCTGCAACACCGAATGAAAAAACTCGGCATTCGCCGCGTCTCAATTCACTCGAAATAACTGCCCATATATTGGCATCCACCCTACATCTGCCAACCTATCGGCAGATTTCTCGGCATTGTGTGTAACGCTCATCGGCTATGCTCTTCCCACTTGTCCAACCAGTTTCAAGTACTTGCGAGTAGCTGACCGATCATGTTCCGAATTGGCATCGTCCCTGCTCTCCCTTCCCGGCATGAAGCCAGATGCTTCTCTGACTCCCGAATATGTCCGCCGTACTATCGAAGAACACTTCGCGACACGGCAGGCTGAACTTCTGCCGTCCGGTGAACAAACCAAGGATGGGAGGCGGTTCTCTTGGTGCGGCGACCTGTTGGAATTCTTCACCGAAGGGCTGACCGAACGTTTGGCGGCCAGAGGCATCACCTTCTCAAAATCCTTTCCGGGGCCCTTTCGGCTTATGGATGAAGAGCAATCGGCGAACGGTGACCATGTGCGGCGGTTCTGGACAACAGCGCTATCCCAAGGCTGTCCCATCGCCCGCCTCTGCACCTATTTCTTCCATCGGCATGACCAGGTAACACTTCCCCAGCTCCCGAAAGTCGTCGCATACGCTCCTGACCATCCGGACCCCGAGACAGAACCATGAACTACGTTGCCCTCAAGATGCTCTTTGGCGATCGCGCCAAATATCTCATGTTGCTCTGTGGGTTGACCTTTGCCGTGATGCTGATCGTGCAACAAGGTTCTATTTTCTGGGGCCTCATGATGTGGTCCCAAGCCAGTATCAGCAATCTTAATGTGCCCATCTGGGTTACGGATCCCGGCATTGCGCAGGTGGATGAAGTCAAGCCCATCGCCAGCACCGCGGTGGATCGCGTCAGAAGTGTCGACGGTGTGGAATGGGCGGTTCCACTCTACAAAGGCCTTTTGCGAGCCCGCCTCGCCAATGGAGCCTATCATCAGATCACCTTAACGGGACTCGAATCAGCGACACTGATTGGGCGTCCGGCTGAAGTGCTCGAAGGCCGGTTCGAAGACATTCTGCAACCGGATGCCGTGGTCCTCGATCAGTGGGCCGTGGAACGGATGGGCGGTCCGACGGTCGTCACAGTGGGGACCATCTTTGAGTTGAACGATAAACTCGCCCGCGTCGTGGCCATCGCAAAAACCCAGAAGAGCTTCACGAATGTCCCCGTCGTGTATACCACCTATGAGCGCGCGATCCGCTATGTTCCGCGCGAACGCCGAACGCTTTCGTATGTGCTCGCGAAAGCCAAGGACGGTGTTCCGGTTGAAGAGGTGATCCAACGCATCCGCACCCAGACCGGCCTTGGCGCATTTACCGACGAAGACTTCGGATTGAAGACGATCATGTGGGTGCTCAAAAACACCGGGATCGGCATCAACTTCGGGACGACAATCCTGCTCGGGTTCATCGTCGGGATGGCCATCGCGGGACAAACCTTTTATCTGTTTACCGTGGAAAACCTCCGGCAGTTCGGCGCCCTCAAGGCCATGGGCACTTCGACCTTGACCCTGGCACGCATGATTCTGCTCCAGGCCTTCACCGTCGGACTCACCGGCTATGGCGTCGGCATCGGGCTTGCGACGGTCTTTGGATTCTTGACCGCGCGAGGCGGGAACTTGCCCTTTGTCGAAACCTGGCAATTGTTACTGTTGGTCCTCATTGCGCTGCTCAGCATTTGTACGTTTTCCGCCTTGATCAGCATTATCAAACTCGCTCGGCTTGAACCAGCGATTGTCTTTCGGTGAGCGCCATGAGCGACGACACACAACCAGCAGCCGTCCGCACCCGTGGCATTGTGAAATCGTTCGGCACCGGCGATACACAGACCACGGTCCTGAAAGGCATCGACCTGGATATTTATCTGGGTGAGTTGCTGTTGCTCGTCGGCGAGTCAGGTGGGGGCAAGACGACGCTGTTATCGGCGATCGCCGGCATCCTCGACATCGACGCAGGTGAGATCGATGTGCTCGGTGTACCACTCAGCGCACTCCCATCCAGCAAACGCACGACGTTCCGTGGCCAAACGATGGGGTTTGTGTATCAGCAGTTCAATCTCCTCCCGGCACTGACTGCCGCGGAAAACGTCGCCGTCCCTCTGTTGATCCAACAAACACCGCGCCCGGAAGCCATACGTCGAGCGCGAACGATGCTGGAGCGTGTCGGGCTGGCAGACCGGACAGAATTTCTTCCCAAGAATCTCTCTGGTGGTCAGCAGCAGCGTGTCGCGATTGCCAGGGCCCTGGTCAATGAACCACGCCTGCTCATCTGCGATGAACCGACCGCCGCCTTAGACGGACCGAACGGGCAGAAAATCATGGAACTCCTGCGCGAAGTGGGGCGATCGCCGGATCGGTGCGTCATCGTGGTCACGCACGACAGCCGCATCTTCCACTTCGGCGACCGGATGGCCAATCTGACGGATGGGCGCATTACGAACATTGAACGCATTCAGCCGGAAGGAACCGCGTGATCGTCTTGAAACGAATGAGCGTCTGGCTGGCTCTCGCCGGGGTGGGATTTGCCGCCTGGGTCTTAACAGGCGCAAATAAGAAAGAGTCGATGCCGACTCCCATCTCAGAGCCACCACGTTCGCCGTACGAACAGGTCGTTGCTGCGTCAGGCATCATTGAAGCGGTGAACGAAAACGTCCGCGTTGCGCCCCCGGTCGCCGGATTGGTTATCAAGGTGTTGGTGAAAGTCGGCGACCCGGTCGCAGAACAGGCTCCGCTGTTCCAACTGGACGACAGAGAGCTGCGCGCACAACTCCTCACTCGTGAAGCCGCCATCCCCCCGCTACAGGCGCAGATTGATGAGCAGAAATACAAAGTCGGTGATCTCGAAACTCAATTGCACCGGCTCCAATCAGTCCACGATGAGCGAGCCGTGAGCGAGGATGACCTCAAACGCACCTGGTACGCGCTCGAAATGGCCAAACGCGGCGCCCAGCGTCTTCAAGCCAGCCTCAAACAGGCCATGGCTCAGCGTGATGAAGTCAGGATTCTCTTGGACCGACTGACAGTCCGTGCTCCACGACGTGGGACGATCCTCCAAGTCAATGTCCGGGCGGGCGAATACGCCACGTTGGGATCAGCTGAACCCTTGATGTTGCTCGGCGAAACTGAGCAACTACAAGTCCGTGCCGACATTGACGAAGTCAACGCCCCACTCGTCATGCCACAGGCCGGGGGCACGGCCTCCATCAAATCGTTGGCCGATCGGAAAATTCCCCTGACCTTCGTGCGGATCGAACCCTACGTGATCCCGAAAAAATCGCTCACGGGTGAGAACACGGAACGCGTCGATACCAGAGTACTGCAAGTCATCTATCGATTCGACCGGCCGTCCTTCCCCGTCTATGCCGGGCAACAGGTCGACGTATTCATTGAACGGCGCCCCTCAAACACCTTCAACGGAACACCACCGTCTCCAGTTCTCCCCCTGGAGCAGCCATCATGAGCCGCACGACGCCCACCCTCGGAATGATCCTCACGGCATTGACCCTGTCTGCCTGTGTACAAGGGGACAACTACCAGCGCCCTCATACAGAGACGCCGGACAGCTGGTCCAGACTCGCTCCCATCGCGACCACAGTTTCATCCGATCGGGGGCCAGAAGCTACTTGGTGGAAGGAGTTTCAGAATGACGAACTTTCTGAATTAGTTGAACGAGCCCTGCAGCACAATCACGATGTGAAACGCGCGGTCGCTCGAATCCTCGAAGGCCGCGCCTCTGTGATGTCCGCGACAGCCGGTCTCTTCCCGCATATGAACCTCTCCAGTTCTTACACCAACATCGCAGTCTCTGAGAACACCTTGGCAGGGTTAGGGTTGGCGACCGGCCAACGGCCGGGTCCGTCGATCTTCGCAACCCCTGGAACCACGTTTGACCTCTGGAACAGCGCCATGGATCTTCGCTGGGAACTCGACTTCTGGGGCCGTATCCGGCGAGGCCGAGAAGCCGCCCAGGCCGGTTCCGCCGCTCAGGGAACGGCGCGATGACATCCCGTCGCTCACACGGCACTTTGTGAAGAAATACAGTGAACGGCACCGCCGGCCCATCACACGGGTTGCTCAAGGGACATTGAACGCACTCGCATCCTATGACTGGCCGGGAAACGTGCGCGAATTGGAGCACGTCATTGAGCGTGCGGTCATCGTCAGTCGCGAACCCGTTCTCGTCATTGACGAACTCGCAGGGCCGGATGAGGATCTGACTAAAGCGGCCGCCCCTCGTACGCTGGCCGATGCCGAACGCATCCATATTCTCGAAACCCTCCGTCAGACCAATGGCGTCTTAGCCGGCAAGCACGGCGCCGCAGCCCGCCTGGGGATGAAGCGATCGACACTGCAACACCGGATGAAAAAACTCGGCATTCGACGCGACTCAATTCACTCAAAATAATTGCCCATATATTGGCAGTCCCTCTACATCTGCCAACATATCGGCAGAGTTTTTGGTATCGTCCTTCGCCCGCATCGGTCATGTCCTCCCCATTTCTCCGACCAACTTCGACGACTTGCGAGTAGCTGACCGGTCATGTTCCGGATTGGCACTGTCCCTGCTTTGATTTCCCGGCATGAAGCCGGACACTTCTCTGACTCCTGAATACGTCTGCCGTACTATCGAAGAACACTTCGCGACACGGCAAGCTGAACTTCTGCCGTCCGGTGAACAGAGCAAAGATGGGAGACGGTTCTCTTGGTGCGGCGACGTGTTGGAATTCTTCACTGAAGGGCTGGCCGAACGTTTGGCAGCCAGAGGCATCACCTTCTCAAGATCCTTTCCAGGGCCCTTTCGGCTTTGGGATGAAGAGCAATCGGCAAACGGCGAGCACGTGCGGCGGTTCTGGACAACAGCTCTCTCCCAAGGCTGTCCCATCGCCCGCCTCTGCACCTATTTTTTCCATCGGCACGACCGGGTAACTCTTCCCCAACTCCCGAAGGTCGTTGCGTACCCTCCTGACCATCCAGACCCCGAGGCAGAACCATGAACTACGTTGCCCTCAAGATGCTCTTCGGCGATCGTGCCAAATATCTCATGTTGCTCTGTGGATTGACCTTTGCCGTGATGTTGATCGTGCAACAAGGCTCAATTTTCTGGGGCCTCATGATGTGGTCCCAAGCCAACATCAGCAATCTCAATGTGCCGATCTGGGTCACGGATCCCGGCATAGCCCAGGTAGACGAAGTCAAACCCATCGCCAGCACCGGGGTCGATCGCGTCAGAAGTGTCGACGGAGTGGAATGGGCGGTCCCGCTGTATAAGGGGCTGCTTCGGGCTCGCCTCGCTGATGGGGACTACCACCAGATCACCTTAACCGGGCTCGAATCGGCCACACTGATCGGACGTCCCGCCCAAATCCTTGAAGGTCGGTTCGAAGACATTCTGCAACCGGATGCCGTAGTCCTCGATCAGTGGGCCGTCGAACGGATGGGCGGTCCGACAGTCGTCAAGATCGGGACTATCTTTGAGTTGAACGACAAACTCGCCCGAGTCGTGGCAATTGCCAAGACACAGAAGAGCTTCACAAATATCCCCGTCGTATACACCACCTATGAACGCGCGATGCGGTATGTTCCGCGCGAACGCCGCACACTCTCCTATGTCCTGGCAAAAGCCAAGGATGGTGTTCCGGTTGAAGACGTGGTCCAACGCATCCGCACCCAGACCGGTCTGGGTCCTGGAACCACGTTTGACCTCTGGAACAGCGCCATGGATCTTCGCTGGGAACTCGACTTCTGGGGCCGTATCCGGCGAGGCCGAGAAGCCGCCCAGGCCGAAACCAAAGCAATCGAAGAAGACGCTCGCGCCGTTGCCCTCTCGCTTATCAGTGATGTGGGACAATCGTACTTTCGCATCAGAGAGTTGGATGAACAGTTCGATATCGCCTCGCGGACTCATGCCGTCCGCCAAGAATCCCTTGAGATCATCCAGAAGCGCGCAGCGGTTGGATTAGCTTCAGAATTGGACGTCAAACGGACGGAGGTACTTGTCGCGGAAGCCGCAGGCCTTATTCCCGACTTGACGAGGTTACGGGCCATCGAATCCCATCGACTTGAGGTCTTGACCGGAATGGCACCAGGATCACTTGATCTCGCCCGCAAGCCTCTTCGTGCCGTGATTGCCCAACCGAACATCCCGGTGGGACTCCCCTCTCAGCTGCTTGAACGGCGCCCGGACATTCTCCAGGTAGAAGCGACACTCGTGGCGTCCAATGCCCGCATTGGCCAGGCTCGCGCGTACTTCTTTCCGACCCTGATGATTACCGGGCAGGGTGGGCTTCAGAGCGCGGACTTCGCCAAGTGGTTTACCGGCAACAGCTTCAACTACAGTATCGGCCCGTCGGTCACCTTGCCCATCTTCCAAGGGGGAACGAACCTGGCTCGTCTTGATCATGCCGAATCCCAGTACCAACAACTGCTGGAGAACTACCGACAGACCATCTTGTTGGCTTTCCGGGAAGTTGCCGATTTGCTGGTTTCCCTGCACACACGGGGCCAGCAGCTCACCCATCAGCGAGCACAACTGACCGCGGCACAGGAGGCGGTGCGATTGGCTCAGGTCCGCTACCGCAACGGCATGGTCACCTATTTGGATGTGCTGGACGCGCAACGAATCGTCTTGACGGCGGAGACCCAGCTGGTCCTCACCGAACGGGCTCGCCTCACCGAGATGGTCAGCCTGTTTAAAGCGCTGGGTGGAGGATGGACCCCCTCCAGGCCTGTACCCGCTTCTTGAGCGGATGCAGAAATGAAGCTTTTGCTCGCCTTGAAACCCTGTACGGCACTATGATGCCGTGAGAGGGCACTCTATGTCAGGAGCCCAGAACGTCCCACATACAACTGCTTCGGCAACGATTCTCGTTGTCGATGACGAGCCATCGATTCTCAAGCTGTGCAAAACCTTACTTGAGGGATCCGGATTCACGGTACTCCAGGCCGAGGGCAGTTCGGATGCACTCAGGATCTGCGCGGAACACAAGGGGCCGATCGATCTGCTGCTCACCGACCTCATCCTGCCTCCGCCCGGTTTTCAAATCGCCTCCAGCTCAAATCCATTCCCTCATGTACACGGCCTGGAACTAGCCGTCCGGGCAGCGACGATCCGTAAGGGTCTCCATGTCATCCTCATGTCGGGAAATCCTGAAAAGGACCTTGCGAGTCACGGGATTAAGCGAGGAATGCTGCCTTTTCTGGGAAAACCGTTTGAGCAGCAACGTTTGCTCCACCTGGTTCAGAACGTACTTGCACAACCTGCTTCCTTGATGGACGTCTCAGGACAAGCCAAAGCCGCCAACGATGAGGAATGGTTCGGCTGATCTGCCTGCCTTCCTCAGCCGTGCCTTCTTCCTAAGCATGTTCGGTCATGAACCAGCCAGCAATGGATAAGCGCCGGTGCTGCCCAGCTGCCGGATCCACCCGGCAAACCCGATGAAAACGAGGGACGGTAAACATCACAAGCGACCCGGGACGTGGTTCGATACAGTGAGTCGGCACCAGATCAGCTGAACCAACGCCTTCCTCATTCCGGTGCGCGTAAATAATCAGTTCCCCACCCCAGTCGGGCCGCCATTCCTCATGGAGGTATGTAGCCACCGCGATCCGCCGTAACGGTGCCCGCCGTCCCCCCGTTGGGCGGCCTTGATCCGTATCATCATGGGTCGGCAGACAATCGCCCGCCGCGTAGGAGTAGTAACTGAACCCCAGATGGCGCCCGATTATATTGGGGAACGATTCGATGTAGTCGTGAATGCAGGGCAATTGCAGCCGGGCGAGAAACTGCTGGCCTTCGAGAGGGGCGATATCGGCTTTCGCCCAATTTCCAGATTGGGGGAAATCCTCCCGTACGTTGGAGAGCTCGCGTAGGCTCTTCCACGCAGCATTGGTCATCGCCTCGCGGAAATACCGCCGTTCGTCCGGGGTCCAGAAATCTTCGACGATCACGACCGGGTTCTTATGCAAGGAGACGGCGGATAGATCCGCCAACGTCATGACCGACTGGAGCAGACCCGATTGGTTTTTCACACGCTCCTCCTCGCAAGACCAGGATAGTCGGAGAAACGTCTTACCACCGGCTTGTTCGATTCACAAGACGGCTCCTAAAAGCAGAGGGGCGGCCATTCTAGAATGGCCGCCCCTCAGGACTGACAGAAACCGGATCAACTACCAGCGGTCGCGCTTGCCACCAGAACCGGCCCGGGCGCCGCCTCCACCGAATCCACCGCGTCCACCGCCGCCCGTACGCGGCTCTTGAGGACGCGCTTCGTTGACCGTCAACGTACGACCGCCCATTTCGGAGCCGTTCAGCGCCGTGATGGCTGCTTGGGCTTCGGAATCCGACGACATTTCCACGAACCCGAATCCGCGGGATTGGCCGGTAAACTTATCCGTGATAATCCGTGCGGATGCCACAGCGCCGTGGGCTGCAAACAAATCGCTCAATTGCTGCTCGGTCGCCGAATAGGGCAACCCACCGACATAAATCTTTGAACCCATCGGGGTTCCTCCTTATAAATGATGACATTGTCTTGAACACGAGGACCGAGGGGGAAGGAGCGGGCCGAAGGCGCGAACGATGCAGCGACTTGGTCTGACTTCCGACGAGATTCCCGGACAAGGCAACATCCGCGTTGTGGGTCTACATGCTTGAATCGCTCTACCGCGAGACCCGTACGATTGAGTGACTATACACTAGCACAGAGGCCGTCCCGATTACAACTTTACTCGCCAATTCTGACGAGCAGCCCCTGGTCCTTGCAATAGGCGAACGTCCGGTAGAACCACCACACGGCGGCGACCAGAAACAGGCCGTTGAGGCCCACCGCCCAAGCCAGGCTCACGCTCGGAGCCCCCTCCGCTCCCAACACAGCCCGCATCCCCTCGAAAATATGGGCCGCCGGGTTCGCCCAGGCCACCGGTTTCAACCAGCCCGGCAAAATCTCCATAGGATAAAACACGCAGGAGATCGGCTGAAACAGGAATACCATGCTCCAAGCCAATACCTCCGCCTGTTGTCCAAACCGCATGATGAGCGACGTGGTGAAGACGCCGATCACCCAGCCGGTCAGCACCAGATTCAGAATGAAGGGAATGAGCCAGAGCCCGATCATCAGCACATTGTAGGAGTAGAAGAGCAAGGCGCACACTGTCATCACAATCGACACGGCTGCCACCTTGAAGAGGCTCATGACTATCGTCGCGGCCAGAAACTCACTCGGCTTGAGGGGGCTGGCGAAGAGATTCATTAAATTCCGCGCCCAGAGTTCTTCAAGAAACGAGATGGTGATCCCTTGTTGTGAGCGAAACAGCATGTCCCACAAAATGAGCGCTCCCAGGAAAAACGTGATGAACCCCGGCACCTGGCTCTGAAAGCGTGTGAGATAGACCGTAATAAAACCCCAGATGACGAGGTCTAAAAAGGGCCAATAAAAGATCTCCATGATGCGGGGCGGACTGCGCCGATAGAGATAGAGATGCCTGGTGATCAAGGCCAGGATGCGATGCAGCTTCATCCGCACCCTCCGGCTCCGTGCCCATGCTCTCCGCCGCATCCACCGCACTCCTGGTGTGCGCCGAGTACCGTGCCCATGAGGTGCCGAACGCCGCCGAGCATGTGCGCACCGGCGCGCCGCCCATCTGGAGCGCGGCGAAGTCCGAACGCGACAAGGACCAGTGGCATGCCGCCGAGGCCGCAGACAAACCAGAATCCTGGCATCCGCAAGGCCCCCCACAACCAGGCAAGCGCCCCCAGCATAAGGAGAGGAATCATCAACCCAGCCAGGCTGTTCAGGACAACCCGTTGACTGCATGTTCCACGTATGTACCCGACCGTCCCAATCACCAGCCAAAATAGCCCCCAGCCGGCACTCAGACCGAGTCCCCCCGCCAACAATCCCGTCCCGAAGTCGATCCAGGGCTGTGCCATCGTGTCGGTCTCCCTTCAACACCGCGATTCGCGAGCCAGTTTCAAGAACACCTCTTCCAGGTCGGCTTGACCGAAGCGCGTCACGATTTCCTGCGCCGTCCCCTCCGCCACGATCTTGCCGCGCTGCAGGAAGATAATGCGGTCCGACATCTCCTCCATTTCCCGCATGTTGTGCGAGGTATAGAGAATGCTCAAGCCGGATGAACGGCGCTCCTCTTTCAGTAACGCCCGGATTTTCTCGGCGATATCCGGATCGAGACTGGCGGTCGGCTCATCGAGAAAAAGAATCTTAGGCTCTGTGAGAAACGCCTTCGCCAGGGTCACCCGTGTCATCTGACCGGACGATAGTTTCCTGGTGACCTTTGTGCGGAACTCCTCCATCTCCAACTTCTTGACGATGTCACCCACACGCCGCGGTATATCCGACAGGCCGTAAAGCCGTGCGATGACCCAAAGATTCTCCTCGACAGTCAGCGACTGGGGCATCGAGATATAGGTGGAAGAAAAATTGACCCGCTGGAGAATCGCCTCCCGATGTGTTGAAAGATCCATCCCGAACATGCGAATCGATCCGGCCGTCGGAGTGACCAGGCCCAGCAGCATTTGGATCGTCGTCGTTTTTCCCGCCCCATTCGGGCCGAGCAGACCGAGAATCTCGCCGGGCTTGATGGAGAAGGAAATGCCGTCCACAGCGGGAAAGTCGCCGAATCGCTTACTGAGATCAGTGACGTCAAGAACAGGAGAAGACATC